>NZ_CEEDEA010000015.1:0-111343 GCF_979253755.1 Methylobacterium sp. AC315 | reverse complement strand
CCTGGCACGCGTTCGGCAAAGATCCGCCCCGGGCAATGGCCGCAGCGGAAGCGGCGAACCTGCACCCGCCACGTCACTGACCGGTCCTGCCAGGGCAGGTCGTCGAACGTCCGCCAATACCTGCTGTGCACCCGCACTGACGCCCGCCCGCAGACCCGACAGCAGGCTTGGGCTGCCGTGGTTCGGGCGGTGATCAGCAACCCGGACGTGTCCAGCGTCAGACCATCGACGTGCAGGCCGTCCGGGACCGACGGCAACGACGGGTTCGAGATCAACATCGCACTGCCCTCGGGCCAACATGCGAATCAACGTCCAAACCACCGCTCAGCACCGAAAGTGCGGAAGAACCAAGGTTCAACGCTGTTTGACAGCTTCATTTGGACCCCGTCTGATCGGACACCTTGTACCTTCGGGGACGACGAGTGCGATCCGCCTGGACGGCTCTCGCGTCGAGCGGCTTCGAACGGGTCGCGAAGAATGGCGCCGCATCGCCGCCCGTCGGGGGAAGCATGCCACACCTCTCGAAGGCGCGGCATGGCCGACCGACTTCAGCGACCGACCCGGCCGACGAACGGTGTCAGCCGCGGGCCGCTCCCTGCTCCAGGTCGCCCGCGAGCTGCCACGGGAGGCGTCCCGGATGAACAGGTGTTCCGGAAGAGGCCGACATCCGCGACGCCGGTCTCGGTTTCAGCCCAAGTCATAGGCCGGCATGCGGCCGATCGCGTCGAAGAGAGTTTCCGTGGGGAACCTGCCGTACCGCTCGCCCTCGGTCCGGGTCGCATGACCCTGGATCGCATCGAGGATGGCCGGATCGATGCCGGCTCGGCGTCCGATCGTCTTGAACCGATGCCGCCAGCCGTGATTGGGATCGACCCCCGGATCGTCCACGCCGAGGGACCGCACCCAAGACGCGAGGCGTTCGCCAACCTTCTTGTAGATCGGGTGCGCGTCGGAGCCGCCACGCCCACGCTCCGGGTCGTAGAAGAGCGGACCGTTTCCATGGGCACGGACGAATTCAGGAAATCCCTGGGCGACCAGGTCGAGGTGCAACGGAACGTCGCGCCAGCGGCTCGTCTTCACGCGTCCCGCCTCCGGCGTGACCCGGACGATCCAGATGCCCTTCTCCAGGCGGATGTCCTCCCCACGCAACTGGGTCATCTCGTTCACACGAGCTCCACCATAGGCGCAGAGCCATGGGATCCAGCGGCGGGCGGCCGCCTTTTCCCGGGATAGGCGGGCGCCGTGCGGTCCGAGCGCAGCCCGCAGGATCGTTTCGGCCTCCGCATCCGTGAACTCCCGATCCCGTGTTCGGGGCTTTTCCGGAGCCAGAACGACGACGCCAGCGGCAGGGTTTGCGCACAGGTGTCCGTTGGCGACCGCCCAGTTCATCAATGCCTTGACCGCTGCGACGTAGGCGTCGCGCACGGTGCGCGGGTCCCGGCCGGAGGCCAGGAGAGCGGATTTCCAGGCGATGAGATCGCGACGGGTGATCTTGCCGAGATCGTCCGTCTCCATCGCGCCTTCGAGCGCGACAAGCACGCCGGTCCAGCGCTTGATGGTCGAGGGCGCGAGCTTGGCTTCCGCCGCATAGGCCTCGAAGACGGGACGCCAGGGCACGGTCGGGCGGTGGGGTTCCACCTCCTCCGGGATCGGCGCCAAGCCGACGACGGGCTCCGAACGAAACGCGATGGAGCGTCCGGGCCATCCCACGGGGGATTGGGCAACGGGAGCTTCGGCGTCTCGACGGCGGAACGTCGTCTCGGCCGCGATCGGGCCCGACTCGAGAGCCGCCTCGCCGGAGCGCAGGCGGGACCAGCGCGCCTCGACTTCGGCCGCCTTCTCGAGATAGCGGGTCCTGGCGAGCGCCGGTTCCTTCGTCCCGAGGGTCTTCCGTTCCTCGTTCCTTCCGAGAAGGAACTGCAGTTCCTTCGGGACGCGTCGCCGGTACCAGTACATGCCGGTCTTCGGGTGACGCCACGGACGGGCCATCGCCAGAACCATCGTGTGTACCACCTTTGTGTACCACCGCGACGGCCGCAAGCATCTGAAATGCCTACGATTCTTTGATTTCAATGGCTTGGAATGGATAGTGGCGGAGAGGGGGGGATTCGAACCCCCGATGCCCTTGCAGGCATGCCGCATTTCGAGTGCGGTGCATTCAACCGCTCTGCCACCTCTCCGCGAGGTGCCTCAATGAGACGGGCGGTGCGTAGCACGCGGGGTCGGGCTTCACAAGCTGCGGCGTGGGCCGGTCAGACCACGATCGTGATCGCCTGCGCGGCCCGGGTGAGGCCGGTGTAGAGCCAGCGGGCACGGTGCTCGCGGAAGGCGTAGGATTCGTCGAACAAGGTCACCCGGTCCCATTGCGAACCCTGCGCCTTGTGGACGGTCAGCGCGTAGCCGTAGGTGAACTCGTCGGTCTCGCGACGCAGGAACAGCGGGATCTCCTCGTCCGTGCCCGAGATCATCGCGCGCAGCACCTTGATGTCGGTGGCGCGGCGGCGCAGCGCCGGGTCGTCCTCGGGCACGACGTCGAGGCGGATCAGGTCCGGGCGCGGCGGGGCGCGCAGGGCCTGCACTGTCCAGGTCGAGCCGTTGAGCAGGCCCTTCACCCGGTCGTTGCGCAGGCAGACCAGCTTCTCGCCCACCGCCGGCATCGGGTCGGTGTGGCCGGCGAGTTCCCGGAGCCGGTTGTTGTAGAGGCGGCGGGTCTTGTTGAGGCCGACCAGGACTTGGTCGCATTCCAGCACCTCGGCCGGGTCCAGCGTGCGCCGGGAGACGATCCGGCTCTGCCCGTAGGTCCCGAGTTCCAGCCGCCCGCCCTCGCGCACGGTCATGGCCATACGGACGATCGGGTCGTCCTTGGCCTGCCGGTGCACCTCGGTGAGCATCACGTCGGGCTCGGCCTCCGTGAAGAAGCCGCCGCCGCGCACGGGGGGCAGTTGCGCCGGGTCGCCCAGCACCAGCACCGGCCGGTCGAAGGACAGCAGGTCGTTGCCGAGGTCGGAATCGACCATCGAGCACTCGTCGATGATGATCAGGTCGGCCTTCGCGGCCGGGCCGGACCGGTTCAGCGTGAAGGTGGGGCCGCCCTCCTCCGCCTCCTTGGTGCGGTAGATCAGCGAGTGGATCGTGGCGGCGTCGTAGCAGCCCTTCTGGCGCATCACCGAGGCCGCCTTGCCGGTGAAGGCGCCGTAGACCACGGTGCCGTCGACATCCTCGGCGATCCGGCGGGCGAGCGTGGTCTTGCCGGTGCCGGCATAGCCGAACAGCCGGAACACCTGGCTTCCGCCGGCCTTCCGCCAGGCGGCGATGGCCTTCAGCGCCGCATCCTGCTGGGGCGCGAAAGCCGCCGGCAACCCGGCGCTCAACGGAACACCCTCATGGCCAGCGCACGGTGGGCGGCAGGGACGACAGGATCGAGGCGACGTTGCCGCCGGTCTTCAGCCCGAAGATCGTGCCCCGGTCGTAGAGCAGGTTGAACTCGACGTAGCGCCCGCGCCGGACCTGCTGCTCCTCGCGATCAGCCTCGGTCCAGGCGGTGTGGACGTTGTCGCGCACGATTTTCGGATACGCCTCAAGGAAGGCGCGCCCCACGTCGCGGGTGAAGGCCAGATCCGCCTGCGGATCTCCAGTCCAGCGATAGTCATAGAAGATACCGCCGATGCCGCGGGGCTCGTTGCGGTGCTTGAGATGGAAGTATTCGTCGCACCAAGCCTTGTAGGCCGCATGGTCGATGCCGTGGGCCGCGCAGGCGCGCTCCAGGCAGGCGTGGAAATGCCGGCTGTCAGGATCGTCCTGGCTGCGCCGCCGCACCAGAACGGGCGTGAGGTCGGCGCCGCCGCCGAACCACGCCTTCGTGGTCACCACGAAGCGGGTGTTCATGTGCACCGTCGGCACATGCGGGTTCCATGGATGCGCGATCAGCGAGATGCCGGTGGCGAAGAAGCGCGGATCCTCGGCGGCCCCGGGCATCTGGGCACGGAATTCCGGGGCGAACTCGCCGTGAACCGTGGAGATGTGGACGCCGGCCTTCTCGAACACCCGGCCCTTGAGCATCGCCATGACGCCGCCGCCGCCGGGCCGACCGGTATGGTCGGTGCGGCTCCAGGGCGTCTTCTCGAAGGTGCCGGGTCCCGTGGGGGCATCCGGATGGAACGGCCCATCGGCCTCGGCCTCCAGGGCCTCGAAGGCCGCCAGGATGTGGTCGCGCAGGGTCGCGAACCAAGCCGCGGCCTCGGATTTCATGGCCGTCACGTCGGCCTCGGACAGGGGGGCAGTCAGGGCTGCGCGGGCGGCGTCCGGCATGGTCATGCGGTAGGCTTTCCCACTGCGCCGATTGGGCGTCAATCGGTGGGCGTCAATTCGCCGAACCGGAACCGGCGTCAGCGCGGGGCGCCCTCGCCCACGGGCTTGAGCAGGCCGGTGGCGCTTGCCACCAGCTCGCCCTGCGCGTCGCGGATCTCGGCCTCGCAGAAGGTCACCGAGCGCCCGGCCCGGGTGACGCGCCCCTCCGCGATCAGGGTTCCGCGCCCCGGTGCGAGGAACCGGGTCTGCATGTCCAGGGTCACCACGGGCCGCCCGGCCTTCAGGCGGGCGGCGGTCCCGAGGGCGACATCGAGCAGCGTGCAGATCACGCCGCCATGGGCGATGCCGAGGTTGTTGGCGTGCTCGGGCCGCAGGACGAGGCGCAGCCGGGTGCGGCCCTCCCGCACGTCCAGGGCCTCGATCCCGCAATGGTCCACGAACGGGATGTGGGCGCCGAAGACCGTGCCCTGCTCCGATGGTTGATCCACGCCGCCATCCCCAGATCTGATTCCGCCGACATCGTCATCGGGCCGACAGTATACAATCCCGTGACCCGCTCACGCCCCGGATCCCGCCGCGTGCGACGTGTTTCCGGTTTGTTGCGAGACCGGGCAACGATTTTCTCAGACGAAGCCGCGGAATCGACGCGTCCCAAAGGCGTAACGCCTGCAGACCGCAAGGACCGGATCTCGTTCAAGTGCGGCTCGCCGCTGTCGCGTTGCTCGGCCGACGATTTCAGCTGCACCGACGGCTTGAGTAATATGCGTGTTCATGGCCGACGCATTATGTAAGGAAACTCTCGACGACGACTTGATTTTGTTGCACAGACGATAGAACCGTGCCCCACCGTCGGATAGAGGGAGTCATCGATGGACGACATCGCCACAGATCAGCAGCAGACCTTTATCGAGCAGGCCTCGGACATCGTGTCCGCGTATGTCTCGAACAATTCCGTCCCGATCAGCGAATTGCCCGCGCTCCTGGCCGGCGTTCACGCGGCTCTGGCAAAGCTCTCCGCTCCGGCGGCTGCCGTCACCGAGACGGCCGACAAGCCCACGCCGGCCCAGATCCGCAAGTCGGTGACCCCGGACGCGCTGATCTCGTTCATCGACGGCAAGCCCTACAAGACGCTGAAGCGTCACCTGTCGCGCAACGGCCTGACCATCGAGCAGTATCGCGAGCGCTTCGGCCTGCCGCGGGACTACCCCTCGACGGCCGCCAGCTACTCGGCGCAGCGTTCCGAGCTCGCCCGCAGCCTCGGCCTCGGCCAGCAGCGCCGCAAGTCCGCGGCGCCCGTGCAGGAGCCCGAGGAGGAGCCGGCCGAGAAGCCGAAGAAGGCGAGCCGTCCGCGCAAGGCCAAGGAAACCGCCTGATCCAGCCGGTCGCCCGGTCTCGGGCGGCCCCGATCCCGGAGCCTCGATCCGACTGATGGTTCGGGCGGCGCACATCCCGTGCGCCGCCCGAACCATATCTGCGTTCCGGGGGCCGCCCCGCGCACCGTGGAAACCGATCAGGCGAAGTCGGCGAGATCGTCGGCCACATCCCCCGCGGCGCGCTCCGTCTCGGCTTTCTCGGCCTCGCTCTTCTCAGGCTTGTCGGCCTCTGGCTGACGGCCGGGCGCCGTCGACAGCCCATCCGCGTCCGGCGCATCACCGCCCTGCCCGTCCTTGGTTCGGTCCGGCATCCGGCTCGACATGCTGCGCACTCCCATGGCCCGTTCGGCTGGGGTGCAAAGCCCCCAACGACACACCCGTTCCGAACCCACCACTGCGCGTCCGGTGACGGACAGGCTCTGCGTGATCCCGTTCGAGGCGTGCCCGCGCGGCGGCGGACCGGATCTCGACCCCGCGGCTCACCGGCCTGCCCGGGGTCGGCCGCTCCGCAGACCGGGCGGAACGCACACCGTATCGTGACGGCGGCGAGCCGGCCCGACCCGGCTGGCGCCGGATCTGAGATGCACCGGATGGGACCGATCGCGAAGGCTCGCGTTGACCGCCCGGCAACACGGGACGGGAGCGTGGATTGGGCAATCGCTACGGGTTGGAGATCCGCGCCGCCGCAGGGTCCGACGCTCCGGGTCTCGCCGAACTCCTGGGTGCGGCCGGTGTCGCGGTCGGCGCGGCGGATCTGACGGTCCGGCTCGACGCGCTCCAGGGCGGCGGCGGCACGGCCCTGGTGGCGGTGGAATGGGGCCCGCCGAGCGGCCTGATCGCGCTCAGTCCCGTCCGCACCCTGGAGGCGCCCAGGGCGACGAGCCTGATCACCACCCTGATCGTCGGGGCGGAGTCCCGGCGCCGGGGCATCGGCCGAGTGCTCCTGAAGGCGGCCGGGCGGGCGGCGCGCCAGGCCGGCTGCGACCGGCTGGTCCTGAGCGTCGGGCCCGGCCAGGACGACCTGCGCGCCTTCTGCGAGGCCGCCGGGTTCGTCGCCGACGGGCACAGCCTCGCGCGGCCCTTGCTGAAGCGCGGATCCGGCGAGACTTGAGATCCGCGACACCATGGGCGCAGCCGGCAGCGGATATCGGGCGTTGACCCGGAGATACTGGAGTTCCACCGATGCTGCTGAGATCCGAAACCCCGCCGTCACCCGGAAACCTTCAGGCCGATCCGCCGCCAGATTCGAATAACCCGACCTCGGCGCAGCTCAAGGGCGATATCGACAGCGGGCGAACCGGCGACAAGATTCCCCATGTCGATGTCGGCGCCGCCCCGCTCGGCACCTGCGAGGAGGCCGGAGGCGCACCGCCGACCTCCCAGGAAGTCCGCCTGGCGCGGCAGAACGAGCGCGCGCCCTCCGAGAAGGCGGCGGCCGGGATCATGCAGACGCGCACGCCCTGGATCACCCCGGCCTTCGCGGGCGCCATCGTGGCGATCGCGGTGGTGCTGACGGTGTCCCTCTGGCTGACGCATTAGGCCCGTTCCCGATCGCGTTGCGATCCGGAACGGCTCTCCGTCCTAGATCCGACGCGCTCGCTGAGGCCGAACCGGCATCTACGCCGGCGGCGAGCGCTCCGGGCCGGACCCCGCGGTGTCCCGGGATGATGCAGGACGACACGGCACCGCTGGAGGCGGCTTAAAGGTCGATTCACGTCGATGCGGTTAGCGTGAGCTTACTGCAGTCTTGCGTAAACCGATCCTCATGCCCCCATCCGTCGACGCTCCGCCGGACCTGTCCGGGCTCCTCGAATTGGCACGGATCGAGAATCTCGATCTCAAGCCGGTGATCCTCCGCGTGCAGACCGACTTGTTCGTTCGGGCACCCGGACGGGACCGGGCCGAGATCGAGATTTTCGAATCCCTCGCCTGCGGCCTGATCCCCACGGTGGACGACGAGACCGCCGAGGTCGTCGCCCGCAAGCTCGCCCCCTTCCCCGAGACGCCACCCACCGTCCTGGAGGCGCTCGCCCTCCGCGGCGGCGCCGTCCGCGACACGGTGGTGACGCTCGCCCCGGTCCTGAGCCACAGCCTGATCGAGGCCGCCCTCGCCGACGGATCCGACATCGCCGCCCGCATCGCCACCCGGGTTGGGCTGAGCCGCGAGGCGGTCGACGGACTGTCCCGCGAGGACCGCCTCGAGATCGACGTGGCGCTCGCCGCCAATGTCGGCATCATCCTGCGCGGTGCGGCGCTCGCCCGCCTCGTGAGCCGCGGCCGCGGCGTCGCCGACCTCGCGCACCGGCTCCTGGCCCGGCCGGATGTCTCGGCCGCCGACCTCGTGCCGCTCTACCTGCACGCCGATCCGATTCGCCGCGAGGTGATCGGCCGGACCGTCGAGGCGACCGCCGCCCTGCGCCCCTGCCCGCCGCCGCCGCGCGGCCTGGGCGAGACCCTGACCGGCCTCTCGGCGGCCCAGGACGTCCCGCGCTTCATCGCGGCCCTGGCCGACAGCCTCGGAATTGCCCACGACTTCCTCGCCGTCGTCACCGATCCCGGGGCACGCTACGACTTGCTGACGCTCGGGTTGCGCGCCGCCGGCCTGCACGAGGAGGAGGCGGTCTTCATCTTCCTCACCCTCAACCAGGGCGTCGCGCGCTCGGCCGAGCGTGTCTCCGGCCTGGTGCGCCTGTTCCGGACCGTGAGCCGGCCGGCCTCCCGCGACCTGATCGCGGCGATCCTCGATACGCCGCTGGCCGAGCGCGGACGCAGTGAAGCCCACCAGCCGCTGCACGGCCCGGAGGCAACGCTGCGCCAGGGCCCCGAGCGCGCCGGGGCACAGCGCCCGCCCCTGCCGATGCGTGCCTTCCGGGCGACCGGCGGCGAGGCCGGCTGAGCCATCGCGGTCAGGGATTCAGAAGGGCTCGGCCCTTTGGAAACCCGATATCAGTGCGGATCCGACGGGCCCCGCCAGGCGGGCTGCCGGTCGGAGGCTTCCAGCGTGTCGTTCGAGGCCGGCTCGGGCTCGTCAACGCCGGCGCGTCGGCTCAGCTCCGCCATCAGGCCCCGGGCCAGCACCGCACGCACCGCCCGGTCCCGGGTCTCCGCAGGGATTGCGTCGAGGGCGGCCGGAACCGCATTCCGAGCGTTCGCGGCGGCCGCGCCCGTGAGCTTGCGGGTATCCGCGGCCGGATCCGCGCCGGTGCGCAGCAGGGCGCAGTACGAGAGCGCGCCGATCACCAGCGCGGCGCGCAGCAGGAAAGTCATCGGGCGGGCTCCGTGGCGGATGTCGCGCGCTATCGAACGCGAAAATCCGTCCGGTTTCGTGAACTCCGCCTCAACCGGTTCGGTTTTCACGCGCCATGGTGAACGAAGCCCGCGCGTAGAATTCTGGTTACCTTACGGAAAGCATCCCGCGCATTCGGCCAAGTCGCGCAACACTCGTTTAAGCCGCCCCTGCGACTGTCCGGTAGTCGTTTTGAAGTCGAGCCGGAGGCGCGGGGAATGTCGATTGGCATTCACCGCGGCGCGTGTGAGCCTTGCCTGTTAAAAAAGCCCTGACTTCTCTGCTCGACGACCGTCTCGCGGGGCTCGTCCACGAATCCGTGGCGGACGATGCGAGCGTTCGGTTCCGGCATGAGCGCTTCCTGGTGTCTCGCCTCGCCACCGGCGTGGTGATGATGGCGGCGCTGCCGCCTTACCTGCTCTGGCGCGGGGTGCCGTCGGGCATCGAGGTGGTGGCGATCGCCAGCCTGCTGCTGCCGGTGCTGGCCGCCGTGCTGCTCGCCCGCACCGGGTGCCTCTGGATGGCGCACGCGATTTCGTCGGCCGGCCTGACCGGTCTGGTGGTCTGCCTCGCGGGCCTCACCGGCGGAGCCACATCCCCGGCAGCGGTCTGGCTGGTGGCGATCCCGCTGGAGGCCCTGGTGTCCGGCTCGATGCGGGCCACCGCCGCCGCGGCATTCCTGGCCGTCCTCGGCGTCCTGGGGGTGGTCTTCCTGGGCTCCTGGGGCGGCGCCGTCCCGCTGGTGGACATCTCCGCCAGCGTCGCCCTTCCGGTCTTCGCGATCACCGCGATCGGCCACGTCGCCGCCCAGGCCCTGGAGCACATGCGCAACGAGGGCACCTGGCGCGAGCGGCTGCGCGACAACGAGGCCCGCGACCGGTTGCTGTTGTCGGCGATCGACGACCTCGTGACCTGGCACGACCGCAACGGCCGCGTGCTCGAGGCGTCGGTCTCGGCGAGCCGGATGGTCGGCAGCGACGCGGCGCAGCTGCGCGGCCACGGCCTGCTGGAGCGGGTCCACGTCGCCGACCGTCCCGCCTTCCTCAAGGCGGTGAGCGACGTCGCCGCCAGCGGGCGCCCGGCCACGCTGCCGCTGCGCCTCCACGTCGAGCCCGCCGCCGGCCGGCCCGACGGCGCCCGCCTGATCCATGCCGAGATGCGCGCTCACCGGATCGCGCACGGCCCCCACGACACGGCCATGACGGTGGTGGCGGTGACCCGCGACATGACCGAGCATCACCGCCACGCCGAGGAGCTGGAGCGCGCCCGCGCCGAGGCCGAGCGCGCCGACGCGATCAAGGGGCGGTTCCTGGCCAACGTCACGCACGAGCTGCGCACGCCGCTCAACGCGATCATCGGCTTCTCGGAAGTGCTTGCCGGTGAAGGCGCGGTCAGCCTCAGCCCGGACCAGGCCCGGGAATATGCCGGGATCATCGGCTCCTCCGGCCACCACCTCCTCGGCGTCGTCAACACGCTCCTCGACATGAGCCGGATCCAGAGCGGCAACTTCGACTACGCGCCGGAGACGTTCGATGCCGCTGCGCTGGTGCAGACCTGCTGCGACCTGATGCGTCTCAAGGCCGAGACCGCAGGGGTCACGCTGGCGGCCTCCGTGCCGGGCCCGATCGAGATCACGGCCGATCCCAGCGCGTGCCGACAGGTGCTGATCAACCTGATCTCGAACGCGGTGAAGTTCACCCCGCGGGGCGGACGGGTCGACCTGTCCCTGCGCCGTGGCCCGGATGGCCTGGAGATCGTCGTCGCCGATACCGGCGTCGGCGTCGGCGAGGGCGACTTGCCCAAGCTCGGCACGCCGTTCTTCCAGGCCGGCAGCGGCGGCTACAAGCGCCAGCACGAGGGAACCGGCCTCGGCCTCTCGGTGGTGCAGGGCCTCGTCGGCCTGCACGGCGGCGCGATGCTGATCGAGAGCGCCCCGAGTGCCGGGACCGCCGTCACCGTGACGCTGCCTTTCGTCTGCCGGGATCCCGCGGCCGCCGCCGGCCCCGCCCCGATCCGCACGGCCGTGCGCGGCGCGGCCGCCCCGCGCCGGGCGGTGGTGCGCCTGCCGCTCGGCCTGTTCGACGCGGAACCCGGCGCCGCGTCGGAGCCGGCCCTGCGCCGCGCCGGCTGAGCCAGCGATCCGCGAGAAGGAGACACGATGTCAGGCTACCGCGAGATCACCGTCCCGGGCGAGGCACGCTCCGCCCGCCGTCCCGTCCAGCGGCGCGCCGCCCCGAGCGACTGGCGCGGCGTGCTCGTGGGGGCCATGAAGGCCACGGGCGCCTCGTGCCGGAACAGCCCCGGCACGGTGGTCAGCAGCCTCGTGGCCGTGGGGGCGGCCGGCTTCATCTGCTTCAACGCCCTCGGCCATCAATCCGGCCGCCATCCGGCGCCGATCCTGCCTAAGGTCGCGGCTCAGAAGGTCCCTGCCCCGCGCGAGGCGGCGGCGGCCCCGAAGGAGGCGATCCGGGATGTCGCCAAGGAGCCGGTGCAACCCGAACGCACCGCGGCCAAGCAGGCCGTCCGCGACCCGATCGCCGAGTTGATCCGCTCCGACGAGACGACCGCCTCGGTGACGCCCAGGGCCGTCCCGACCCGGTCTGCCGCGAAGCCGGCACCGAAGGAGACCGCCAAAGAGGCCCCGAAGACGGCCAAATCCGAAAAGGACGCCGATCCGGTGTTGCGCGCGCAGAAGGCGCTGTCGAAGCTCGGCTATCCGGTCAAGCCGGACGGTGCGATGGGGCCGGGCACCCGGGCGGCGATCGAAAAGTTCGAGCGCGGCGCCAAGCTGCCGGTGACCGGCGAGGCCGCGGGCCGGACCCTGCGCGCATTGCTGTCCCACGCCGGACAGGGTTGAGGCGCTCGCCGGCGCGGCGAGGGCCTATAGGAGCCGGCGAGAACCGGGCGAGGCCCGGATCCGCCGGCTTGGCGCACTCAGTATTGCGTGCCGGTGAAGCGGCAGATCGTCTTGCAGCGCGGGCCGCCATTACCCTGCCAGGACTTCGCATGGCCGATCGACCCGGTCATGTCCTGGGTCGGATTTCCCCCGGACCGATGGACCAGGATGTTGCAGGGGTCGCTCGCGGTCCGCTGATAGCGCGGGCAGGACCTCGACTCGCGGTTGCCCAGCAGATCCATCAGCGTTTCCGCCTTGACGTCGGCCGGTGCGCTGACCGCGCAGGCGAAGGACAGGATAAGTGCAGCAATCCAAGCGAATCTCGGCATGTAGATGCTCCTTTCCGCGCCGTCTCCTGCAAATCTGAGCGGCTTATGCTCAGTTAATCATCAGAATTCGGTGATTATGTGCGCAATAACACATCGATTGATCTTATTTTAATCCCGATCTTGACGGATTATTTTCTCGGATTACTCGGCCGACTTGATCGTTGTGCATCCGGTCGGGCGAAGGCCGGGTCTGGCGCGATGCGAGCGGTCCGATCCACGGTTGCTCAAGCGGCCGCTTTCGCGCATCCCGGGCGCTCGTCCGGGAGGCCCGACACGCATGCGCCTGCGCTCCGATTTCTGGGTCTCGGCCCACCTGCGCCGCCTCGGCATCGAGGGCATCCCGGCGGTCCAGCGGCGGCGCGGCTCTCCGGAGGCCGGCGCGATCTTCGTCAAGGTCGACCGCCTCGACGGCACCGCCGACCTCTACGGCCCTGCCCCCCAGGCCCTGTTCGAGGCTGAGGACAGCGGCGACCGCCGCTTCACCGCGCTCGTCACGGGCGGCACGCCGCTCGACGTGGAGGAGCGGCTGACCAAGGAGATCCGGTTCGATTCCGATCTCTGGATCGTCGAGATCGACGATCGACAGGGACGGCATGTTTTGGAATTGGCGGAGTAGTTTAGACGCTCTCAGCCCGGGAGATCGCCAATAATAATGTGAATGATAATCGTGTTATTCAGCTCAATACCGCCACCGGATTCAGGGCGGGGCGGTGAGCCATCACCCCGATCCTGTCGCTTCCCCTACCCCCACAATTCCGGCTCCGGCGGATGCACGATGCTGCCGTCGTAGTGCAGCGGCGGGGCGCGGTCGCGGGCGAGCAGCAGGGGGCCGTCGAGGTCGACGAAGTCGGCCTGGGACGCCAGCAGCGTGGCGGGCGCCATGCCGAGCGAGGTGCCGAGCATGCAGCCGACCATCACGGACAGGCCCCGGGCCCGGGCCTCGCGGGCGAGCAGCACCGCCTCGGTCAGGCCGCCGGTCTTGTCGAGCTTGATGTTGATCGCGTCGTAGCGGCCGGCCAGCCCGTCGAGGCCGGCGCGGTCGTGCAGGCTCTCGTCGGCGCAGACCGGGACCGGGTGCGGGATCTCGGCGAGCAACGCGTCGGCGTCGGCCGGCAGGGGCTGCTCGATCAGCGCGACGCCCGCCGCCAGGCAGGCCGCGAGGTTGGCCTCGACGGTCTCCGGCCGCCACGCCTCGTTGGCGTCGACGATCAGCCGGGCTTGCGGGGCGCCCGCCCGCACCGCTGCAATGCGCTCGGGGTCGCCGACGCCGCCGAGCTTCACCTTGAGCAGCGGCCGGTGGGACGCCGTGCGGGCGGCCTCGCCCATGCTCTCGGGCGTGCCGAGGCTCAGCGTGTAGGCGGTGACGGCCGGCTGCGGCGCCGGCAGCCCGGCGATCTCCCAGGCCCGGCGGCCCTGGAGCTTGGCCTCCAGGTCGAACAGGGCCGAGTCGAGGGCGTTGCGCGCCGCCCCCGCCTTCATCCGTGCGGTCAGCTCGTCTCGGCCGATCCCGGCGGCGATCGCCTCCGCCTGCCCCTCGATTAGCGCGACGACGCTCTCGACGCTTTCGCCGTAGCGCGGATAAGGCACGCACTCGCCGCGCCCGATCCCGTTCGCGTCCGTGATGGTCGCCACCACCACGGCGATCTCGGTGCGGCTGCCCCGGGAGATCGTGAACGCGCCGGCGATCGGGAAGCGCTCGACGGAGAGGGTCAGGCGGCGGGCCATGTCAGACCTCCGGGAAGTCGGCGACGATCCGGTCGACCAGCCCGGCGACGCCGAAGCGCACCGGGTCGGTGGCGGGCAGGCCGTGCTCGGCGGCGAGTTTGTCGAGAAGCGCCTTGGCCTCGCCCTCGCTGAGCGCCTGCGTGTTCACGGCAATGCCCACCGGGCGGATCGCCGGGTTGGTCAGGCTGCCGAGCTGCACGGTGAGGTCGATCACCTGCTGGAGGGTCGGCAACGGGTGTTTCACGCCCCGCATCGTGGTGCGGGTCGGCTCATGGCAGACCACGAAGGCGTCGGCCTGCGCACCGTGCAGGAGGCCCAGGCTGACCCCCGCGAAGGACGGGTGGAACAGCGAACCCTGCCCTTCCAGCAGGTCCCAGTGATTCGGGGCGGCCTCCGGCGAGATCGTCTCGACCGCACCGGAGATGAAGTCGGCCACCACCGCGTCGATGGCGACGCCCCGGCCGGAGATAAACACGCCGGTCTGTCCGGTGGCGCAGAAATCCGCGTCGAGGCCGCGCTCGCGCATGCCGCGCTCCAAGGCCAGCACGGTGTACTTCTTGCCGACCGAGCAGTCGGTGCCGACGGTGAGCAGGCGCCGGCCCGCGCGCTTGGTGCCCTTGCCGGTGGGGAAG
Source organism: Methylobacterium sp. AC315 (assembly GCF_979253755.1). NCBI lineage: Bacteria > Pseudomonadati > Pseudomonadota > Alphaproteobacteria > Hyphomicrobiales > Methylobacteriaceae > Methylobacterium > Methylobacterium sp. AC315. Next base: position 96,794 of record NZ_CEEDEA010000015.1, on the reverse strand, counting down.
CGCTCATCGGTGTGGCGGACGTCGTGGAGCTGGCGGCCGCGCCGGGCGGCGGCCTCCGCGATCGCCGGGACCGCACCGAGCTTGACATGCAGGCCGCTCGCCACGTCGAGACCGGCCTCGATCGCCGCCACGATCTCCTTGATCCAATGGTCCGGCAGCGTGCCGCCGGCGTTGACCACGCCGATCACCAGGGTCCGGCAGCCCTTGGCCAGGGCCTCCGGCAGGGTCATGTCGGGGATCCCCAGATCGGCCGCGCAGCCGGGGAGACGCATCTGGCCGACGCACCATTCCGGGCGCCAATCCTTGATGCCGTAGGCGGTCTTGGCCGCCAGCGTGTCGGGCACGTCACCCAGGAACATCAGATAGGGCGTGGCGATCTGCATCGGTCGAAAAGCCTTCTGGGGAAGCCGGCGGTCCGTCTATGCGGGATCGTGGCCGCCCGGCGCAATGCACGATGGCGGCCAGGGCGGTGGACGCCGCCCCTGTCCGGCGCATCGCCGGCATGTCCGGGCAGCGGTGGATTTCCCAGGCCGCTCCGTCCTTTCGGCCCGCGCGCCGGAACGGGCGGCATCCGCGCACGATTGCCGAGGGAGTCCCGCTCGCGATGGGCGGATTCTATCCGTCGAGCCGCCTTCCGCATCCGGAGGTCATCCGATGATCTTCATGACCGACGCTACAGGCGCCCTGACGTATGTCAGCTCCGAATGGCATGGCCTTACCGGGCAGGCCAGCCGCGACGCCGTCGGGCAGGGCTGGTTCGAGCGGCTCCACAGCGAGGACGGCGCAGTGCTGCGGGCGGTCATCAAGGAGGCCGCGGAGGCGCAGGCCGAGTTCACCGTCCAGTTCCGCCTGTCCAGCGAGGGCGGCGCGTCGATCTGGGCGATGGCCGGGGCGGTGCCTTCCTACGGGCCGCCCGGTCGAACCTTTCTGGGATTCCTGGGCTCGATCACCGAGATCACCCCCGGCAGCGAGGCCCTGCAGGCGCAGGGCGGCCTCGGGCGCTTCGTCCCGCCGCCGCCGAGTCCCTCCACGGCTCCGGTCTCGACCCTCGATCTCGTAGCCGACCATCTGCTGATCGCGCACGGCCTGATCGAAGAGGATGGCGGCAAGGCCGCGCTGGCGCCCCTGCAGGAGGCCCTGTTCCGGGTCGCGCAGGAGATCGCGCGGCTGATGGCGGTCTCGCCCGACGCATCCGGCGTCGGGGACGGCGAAACGGTTCACTGAGGCCGGCCCGGGCTCACCCGGACCGGCCGCGGCCATCAGGCGGCGCGTCGTCGCGCAACCACCGCCTCGTCCGCCACGGGCTCGACCGGGGCGATGACGCCCGTTGGCCGGACCATGCCCGCGGCGCCCGCGAGCCCCCCCTTGCGGAGTTCTAGTCCGAGGAAGCGCGCGCGCTCGAACGGACCCGGCAGGGTCAGCCCTTCGGTAAGCGCCTGGTCGAAGCCGAAGCGCGCGTAGTAGGGCGCGTCGCCGACGAGCAGCACCGCGCCGTGACCCAGCGATTCCGCCCGCCCGAGGGCGGCCTGCATCATCACCGAGCCGAGCCCCTGGCCCTGGATCGCCGGATCGACCGCGAGCGGCCCCAGCAGCAGCGCCGGGCGCGCGAGGCCGGCCTCGACGTGCCACAACCGCAGGGTGCCGACGAGGCGGCCGGCCCGGGTCGCCGCGAAGGCGAGGCCGCGGGCGGGACGCCGTCCCTCGCGCAGGCGCTCCGAGGTCCGGGCGCGTCGATTGCCGGCAAAACAGGCGTCCAGCAGGCGCTCGCGCGCCGGGACGTCGTGCAGGTGCTCTGCGCGGATCTCGATCATGGCAACGCCCTCCCCGGGCCGACAAGCGGGAGAAGCTATTTTTGGATGGCGGGCCGAGCGCCCTCCATCCCTGCGGCTTTCGAGATCGACGTCCGGCGGCCGTGGGCCACCGGAACGATCCGAAAAAAATCAGATGACGATCTGCTGGAGGGGCGGGAAGCCGTTGAAGGCCACCGCCGCGTAGGTCGTGGTGTAGGCGCCGGTGCCCTCGATCAGGACCTTGTCGCCGATCGAGAGCGAGACCGGCAGCGGGTAGAGCTGCCGCTCGTAGAGCACGTCCACCGAATCGCAGGTCGGGCCGGCGATGACACACGGCTCGGTCCGGTCCCCGTCCCGGGTGGTGCGGATCGGGTAGCGGATCGACTCGTCCATGGTCTCGGCGAGCCCGCCGAACTTGCCGATGTCGAGATAGACCCAGCGCACCTCGTCGGGATCGGCGGACTTCTTCGACACCAGCACGACTTCCGCCTCGATCAGGCCGGCATTGCCGACCATGCCGCGGCCTGGCTCGATGATCGTCTCCGGGATCTGGTTGCCGAAATGCTTGGTGAGGCCGCGGAAGATCGCCTCGCCGTAGCTCTCCACGCCCGGCACCGCCTTGAGGTACTTGGTCGGGAAACCGCCGCCGAGGTTGACCATCGACAGGCCGATGCCGCGCTCGGCGCATTCGCGGAAGATCGCCGCCGCGGAGCCCAGCGCGCCGTCCCAGGCCTCGGTGTTGCCCTGCTGCGAGCCGACGTGGAACGAGATGCCGTAGGCCTCCAGACCGTGCCGGTGGGCGTGCTCGAGCACGTCGGTCGCCATCTCGGGCACGCAGCCGAACTTGCGCGACAGCGGCCAGTCGGCGCCGGCGCCGTCGCACAGGATGCGGCAGAACACGCGCACGTCGGAGGCCGCGACCTCCACGGTCTCGGCGGCCCGGGCGATCTTGTCGACCTCGGCCTGGCAATCCACCGCGAACAGGCGGATGCCGAGCTTGAGCGCACGGCCGATGCAGCGCTCCTTCTTGATGGTGTTGCCGAAGGAGATCCGGTCCGGGGTGGCGCCGGCGGCCAGCGCCATCTCCATCTCGGCCACCGAGGCGGTATCGAAGCAGGAGCCCATCTCGGCGAGCAGGCGCAGCACCTCGGGGGCCGGATTGGCCTTCACGGCGTAGAACACGCGGGTGTCCGGCAGGGAGCGCGCGAAGGCGGTGTAGTTGTCGCGCACGACATCGAGGTCGAGGACCATCACGGGTCCCTCGTCCTGACCGAGGTCACGGCGCACGCGCAGGAAATCACGGATGCGATCGGTCATGGTCGTCTCCCGGCACGGGTTCGCGAGCGCCCGACTTGCGGGCGCGCTGTCGATGTGACGGCCCAACGGGCCGTCGGCGTCAGGGGGCGATGCGTCGCGCGGACCCACGCGCTTTGGAGACGCGTCGATCCATGCGGGCGCAGAGCACCCGGAAGCTGCCGTGGATTGGAAGGGAGGACCCCCACCGCACGCCGGGCAAAGAGAAACAAGCCTCTTCGGTGCCGGCCTTTGGAGGGCCGACGAGACCAAAAAAGCCCGTTCGTCGTTGCTTTAAGCTGCGTCCCCCGTGGAGAGCGGGGTTCGCCGGTTTCGCCTCCGGCTGCCGGTTGTTGTCGGGGTCCGGTGTTGCCACCTGGATGCCGGCCGTAGGGATCCACCCTTGCGACCATCGATCCTTTAAGACCCCTGGCGGCTGTCCGGCAGTTGACCGGATGCCCACCAACCGGCACGCGGCCACAGGCACGTGCGAAATTGGGCACCGCGCATATACGGAGAACGGCCCCCGACAACAAGGGGTTTCGGGCTCGATCGAGCCGTATTCCCCCGCGCGATCCGCCCACGGCCGCCGCCGTTGCAAAAACGCCGCATCCTGGACCAGCGGCCGGGTCGCGCGGGCTTCCCAAGCGGTCCGGAAGCGGGCATCTGACCGCCGGAGCGATGTCCTTAGTCGAGCGTGTGATGGCCGGGCCGAACAGATCGAGAGCGGTGCCGGATCGTCTCGCCATCGCGCCCGGCTCCGGCGCGGCGTCCTCATCATCCATCCGCACGGACCGAACCGGCTTCGGCGCCGGCACGACGGCCCAGGCGTGAGCGCCCCCGTGAACGCCCCCGTGAACGCCCCCCTGTGCATGAACGCGCGCAATCCTAGCGGAGACGGGCTCCCGGAGCCGGAGATCCGCACGGCCGGGCTCGCCGACCTCGACGCCCTCGTCGCCCTGGAACACGCCGCCTTCGCCACCGACCGGGCCGAGCGCCGGGCGATCCGCCACGCGATCCTGTCCCCGAGCATGGACGTCCTGGCGGCGCTGATCGCGGGGCCGGAGGGGGATGGCGATCCGGTCCTGGTCGGCGCGGCGGTGCTGGAGCGGCGACGCGGGAGCCGGATCGCCCGCCTCGCCTCGATCGCGGTGGCGCCCAACCGCGGCGGCCTCGGGCTCGGCGGCAAGCTCCTCGACGCCGCGGAGGCCCAGGCCCGCACCCATGGCTGCGACCGCCTGCGCCTCGAGGTCCGCGCGGACAACGGCGCCGGCATCCGTCTGTACCAGCGCCGGGGCTACACCCGCTTCGCCGTGCAGCCCGCCTATTACGAGGACGGGATGGAGGCCTGGCGCTACGAGCGCGGGCTGTAGGGAGCCGGTCGACGACGGGCGCAGGCCTGGGTTTGCGTTCGACCCGGCGATCGAGATGGACGCCCGCTCGAGCGCCGCGGCGACCCTGGCTTGGCGCCGCAGACCGACCCGCGACCCGTATGCGTCAAGCGACGGCGCGCGATGCGTCCCGCTCGGGGCCGGAGCCATTCAAGCCCGTCCGCTGGCTACGATCCATCGGCCCCTGCCGCAGCGCCAGCAAGAAGGCGCGGACCTGAGAATCGATCTGTACCGATTGCGACCGCATCGCGCGCGCGACCTCGAGGGCGCCGCCGGCCGCGCCCGCGGTTTCGCCGGCGACCGAGCGAACGCCCGAGATGCTTCCGGAGAGCTGGCTTGCCCCGTCCACGGCCTTCCGGACGTTGCGGGCGATCTCATGTGTCGCGGCATCCTGTTGCCCAATCGCCAAAGCCACGCTGGCGGCCGAGTCCAAGATGACGGCCATGACATCTGAGACCTGATCGTTGGCGACCACCGCACGGCGCGTACCGTCTTGGATCTCGGCGACGTGCGCGACGATGTCCTGCGTGGCCTTCGCCGTCTGGGCCGCGAGCGTCTTCACCTCGGCAGCCACCACGGCGAACCCCTTCCCCGCCTCGCCGGCGCGGGCCGCCTCGATGGTGGCGTTGAGCGCGAGCAGGTTCGTCTGTTCGGCGATCGCCTGCACCGAGGCCACGACCAGTCCGATACGCTCGCCCGTCGCGGCAAGGTCCCGCACTTGCCCGGCCGTTTCTCCGGCGGTGACGCTCCCCTGACGGACCGTTTGCGACATCCGGTCGATCTGCTGCGCGATCTCCTGGATCGACCCCGACAATTCCTGTGTGGCGGCGGATACGGCCGAGACATGCGCGGCGGTGTCGGTCGAGATCGTCGACGCGCTATCCGCCTCGCGGGCCGTCTGTGTCGAAATCGCCGTCAGCGCCTCCGCCATGTCGCCCATCTCGCGGGTGTTGCGGGCAACGGTCGTGACCACATCCTGCATGGCACCCTGGAAGCCGCTGAGCGTGTCCTCGAGCTGATCCAGGGTTCTGGCTTTCTCGACAGCGGCCATCTCGGCCTCCCGTTCGAGACGCTGGCGCGCCTGAGCGTCCATCTGCAGGATCTGCACGGCGCGCGCCATGGCGCCGACCTCGTCCCGACGCTGGGTGGCGGGGATGTCGCGGTCGAGATCCCCACGGCCGAGATCGATGAGGACATGGGTCAGTCTTCTGAGCGGCACCATCGCACGGTTCAGGACGCCCCAAAGAAGGGCGACGCTGACCAGGGTGATCGCGACACCGACGAGCACGGCGTGCTGCAACAACGCATCCAGGGTCGCCAGGAAGTCCGCCTTCTTCACGCCGACGTAGAGGATGCCGATCGTCTGGCCGCCGGCGTCCTGAATGGGCTCGTACCGGGTGAGATAGGCTGTGCCGAGAATATCCACCTCGCCGCGAAAGCCCCGGCCGTCACGCAGGACCGTGTCACGGGCGGCCCCGGCGGCGAGATGCGTTCCGATCGCGCGCCGGCCGTCCGGCGCCATCACATTGGTGGCGATCCGCGTATCGCCGAGGAACACGGTGGCGGTCCCTCCGAGAATGTCGCGGACACGATCGACCGCTGGATCGTCGGCGGCAATCGCGTGGCGCCCGATCACCAGCTGTCCGGTCGTGATCGCGAAGGCCGCCCCCGCCCCGCCCTCGTCGATGAGGGCTTGGCGAAGCAGGCGAAGATTGCTGTCGAGTGCCAGCTGGGCGCGATCCCGAAGTTCGCCACGCATCTCCGTCAGCATCAGGCCGGAAATGCTTGCGATCGACAATGCGATCAGCACGGTCACCAATATACCGACGCGAAAAGATATCGAATGTCTCGTATCTATCTCAAACATCGGTTATAAATATCCATATGACTGCCAATTTCTCGCAAGTCAATTTCACAGGCTCGAATTGATGTCAACATTTGAGTCATTTATACGGCTTACTGCCCGCAAAATGGCTTAATTTAATTCTCTACTCTGATGGATTTGAGATTATTTACAGCTCGGTCATTCGACCATCAATCGACGATCGAGCTGCTGTTTGCCGTATTTTGTATATCGCGCCTCCGAGATGGCGCGCCCGCGTCGAAACTGCGCGGCAGGCGAGCGGCGGCTTGCGGCCTGCACGCGGCCCCTCGCCCTGTTCCCGCCCTGTTAGGAGAGTCTTACGGGTCCGACCCTAAGCCCTGGGGCACCTTATGAAACCTCGCCGCGCATGAGGCGCCGTCCATGGCCGTGATCGCCGCCTTCGTGATCAATGCGGGGCTCAACTTCGTCCTCGGGCTGCTGATCGCACAGCTGCTCGGGCCCGCCGATTTCGGTCGGTTCGCGCTGGCGACCACCGGGGCGATCGTGCTCAACACGGTGCTGTTCGAGTGGCTGCGGCTGTCGGCGACGCGGTTCTACTCGGGGCGCGTGCGGGTGGACGAGCCCTGGATCCGCCATGGGCTCGACCGGGCCTACCTGCGCATCGGCCTGGTGCTGCTCTGCGCCGCCGCCCTGTGCGGGGCGTTCGGCTTCGGCGGCGGCGCGAGCGGGCGGGAGGCGGTCCTGTGCGGCACCGCCCTGGCCGCGCTCGGCATCGGGGTGTTCGACTACCACGCGGCCCTGGCGCGGGCGCGGTTCGACGGGAAGCTCTATCTCGGTCTCGTGGCGGTCAAGAACGTCTTGGCCTTCATCCTGATGGCGGCGGCCGCCTGGTGGCTGCCACAACCGGCCTGGGTGCTGGCGGCGGCGGGGCTCAGCCAGTTCGTCGCCGTGGTCCTGCTGCGCCACCCGCTGCGCGACCCGCGGAGTGCGTTCGAGCGGCCGCGCCTGACCGCGACCTGGCGGGTCTTCGCCCGCTACGGCCTGCCGCTGATCGCCGCCAACACCGCCTACCAATGCCTCGCCTTCGTGAACCGAGGCGCGATCGCCGGCCATGCGGGCTTCGCCGAGGCCGGCTACTTCGCGCTCGCCGCCGACGTGACCTCCCGCTCGCTGATGACGCTGGGCACCGCGCTGGACTTGCTGCTGTTCCAGTTCGCCGTGCAGGCCGAGGAGCAGCACGGCCGCGCGGCGGCCGAGGCGCAGGTGGCCGAGAATGCCGGAACCGTGTTCGCCCTGCTGGCACCCTGCGCGGTCGGCTTCTGGGCGGTGCTGCCGGCGCTCCAGGGGCTGGTGGTGCCCGATGCCTATCGCGGCCCGTTCGAGAGCTACAGCGTCGCGCTGATGCCCGGCCTGTTCTGCCTGGCGATGATGTTCTACGCCCTCAACCCGGTCTTCCAGATCCGCCGCCGGACCTTTCCGGTGATCGCGGCGGCCCTGGTCGGGCTCGCGGTCAACGGGGCCGGCCTCCTGCTCCTGCCCGACCGGATGGGCGGGATGGGCGTCGCCCTGGCCCAGACGCTGGGCCTCGCCGCCGCCGCGCTCTGGCTCGGCTGGCGGGCGCTGACCGGCCCGGAGCGGATCGTGCTGCCCTGGGGCCAGATCGGTGCGGCGACCCTCGCCTGCGGGGCGATGGGCCTGGCGCTCGCGCCGTTCCGGCACCTGCCGCCCGCCGCCGCCCTGGCGGTTCTGGTCCCGGCCGGGGCGGTCCTGTACGGGGCGCTGGTCTGGATCTTCGACATCGCCGGCCTGCGCCGGCAGGTCGCGTCGCGCCTGCGCCCGGACCGGACGATCGCGGCGGAGTAGCCGCCCCCGATGCTCAACGTCCACGCTTCGCCAAGCCCGCGACGCCACCTCCGCTTGAATCCGCCGCGCGTTCCGGCGAAACCGGGCCTGGAACGAGTCCAAAAAGAACCGGGGCGGAGACGATGGGCGGCTACGAGCCCGGCAGCGAGGCGGAAGCAAAGGACATCGTGCGCGCGGCCGCCGGGCGCGGCGAGCGCCTGCGGCTCGCCGGTGGCGGCACCGCGTCGGGGCTCGGCCGCCCGGCGCAGGACAATGCGACGCTCTCGGCCCGGAAGCTCGACGGCGTCACGCTCTATGAGCCCGCCGAGATGGTGGTGTCGGCGCGCGCGGGCACACCGCTCGCGGAGGTCGAGGCGCTGCTGGCCTCCCGGGGCCAGATGCTGCCGTTCGAGCCGATGGACTTTCGCACTCTCTACGGCACCGGCGGTGAGCCGACCCTGGGCGCGGTCGCCGCGACCAACAATGCCGGCCCCCGCCGGATCAATGCCGGGGCGGCCCGCGACAGCCTGATCGGCGTGCGCTTCGTCAACGGGCGTGGCGAGGCGATCAAGTCGGGCGGCCGGGTGATGAAGAACGTCACCGGGCTCGACCTAGTGAAGCTGATGGCCGGCGCCCACGGCACGCTCGGGCTGCTCACCGAAGTCACCTTCAAGGTGCTGCCGGCCTGCGAGCGCGTCGCCACCCTGGTGTTTCCCGGCCTGGACGATGCCCGCGCGGTCGCGGCCCTGGCGGCGGCCCTCGGCTCGCCGTTCGAGCTCACCGGCGCGGCGCACCTGCCGGCCGGGATCGGCGCCTCGGCGGCGCGGACGCTGATGCGCCTCGAAGGATTCGCGGAGTCGATCGACTACCGGACCGGCGAGTTGCGCCGCCTGCTCAAGCGCTTCGGAACGCCCGAGCTGGTGGAGGGCGAGGCCGGCACCGCCCTGTGGCAGGCGGTGCGGGATGCCGCCCCGCTCGCCGAGCCCCGGGAGGCCGCCCTGTGGCGGATCTCGACCGCGCCCAGTCAGGGCCCGGCCCTGGTGGCGGCGATCGCGGCCGAGCGCGCGGCACGCTGGTTCTACGATTGGGGCGGCGGCCTGATCTGGCTCGCCACGGAATCGGCCGGCGATGCCGGCGCCGCCGTCGTGCGCGCGGCCGTGCGGGCCCAGGGCGGCCATGCGACGCTGGTGCGCGCCCCCGATGCGGTCCGGGCCGCCGTGCCGGTGTTCCAGCCCCTGGCGGAGCCGCTGATGCGGATCACCGCCGGGATCAAGACGGCGCACGATCCCGCCGGGGTGCTGAACCCGGGCCGGATGTACGCGGGCGTGTGAGTCCGGTCCCCTCTCCGCCCGGAGAGGAGAGCAGCAGGAAGGCATCGTGCAGACCAATTTCAATCTCGCCCAGCTCGCCGATCCCGCCATGGCGGCGTCGGAAAAGATCCTGCGGACCTGCGTGCATTGCGGCTTCTGCACGGCGACCTGCCCGACCTACCTGCTGCTGGGTGACGAGCTCGATTCACCGCGCGGCCGGATCTACCTGATCAAGGATATGCTGGAGGGCGGGAAGCCTGCCTCGCAGGAGGTGGTGAAGCACATCGACCGCTGCCTTTCCTGCCTGTCCTGCATGACCACCTGCCCGTCCGGAGTGCATTACATGCACCTCGTCGACCACGCCCGGGCGCATATCGAGACGACCTTCGCGCGCCCGACGGACGATCGGTTCCTGCGCGCGCTGCTGGCGCAGGTCCTGCCCTATCCGAACCGGTTCCGGCTGGCGCTGGTCGCCGCCAAGCTCGGCGCGCCGTTCCGGGGGCTGGTGGCGCGGCTGCCGCGGGTGGGCAACCGGCTCGCCGCGATGCTCGACCTCGCCCCGGCGCGGCTGCCCGGACGCGAGCCGACCAACCGGGTCGGGCGCTTCCCGCCGGCGGGCGGCCAGGCGACGAGGCGCGTCGCCCTGCTGCGCGGCTGCGCCCAGAGCGTGCTGCGGCCGGACTTCAACGCGGCGGCGATCCGGCTGCTCAACCGGCACGGAGTCGAGGTCGTCCATGCCGAGGAGGGCTGCTGCGGGGCGCTGACCCACCACATGGGCAAGGAGGCCTCGTCCCACGCCCACGCCAAGCGGACGATCGATATCTGGGACGCGGAGATCGCCAAGGGTCTCGACGCGATCCTGGTCACGGCCTCGGGCTGCGGCACGACGATCAAGGATTACGGCTTCATGTTCCGCGACGACCCGGCCTACGCCGAGAAGGCGAAGCGGGTCTCGAGCCTCGCGAAGGACGTGACCGAGTACGTGGCGCAGCTCGATCTGGCGGCGACCGCGGAGAGCGACCTCGTGGTGGCCTACCACTCGGCCTGCTCGATGCAGCACGGCCAGGGCATCCGGACCGAGCCGAAGACGCTGCTCAAGCGCGCGGGCTTCACCGTGAAGGACGTGCCGGAGGGCCATATCTGCTGCGGCTCGGCCGGGACCTACAACATCCTGCAGCCCGAGCTCGCCGCCAAGCTGCGCGCCCGCAAGGTCGCCAACATCGAGCGCATCCGCCCCGACGTGATCGCCACCGGCAACATCGGCTGCGCCACGCAGATCGGCAAAGGCACCGGCATCCCGATCGTGCACACGGTGGAGCTGCTCGACTGGGCGACCGGCGGCCCAAGGCCCGCCGCGCTCGACGGCGTCACGCCGCGGCTGGAGGCGGCGGAGTAGGATTGCGGCCGGATGCGGGCGGCCCTCTCCCTCCCGCAGGGGGGAGGGCAACGCGCCTGGGTTCGGCCGTTGCCCTCAATCTGTCAGCGACGCGCGAACATCGTAGCTCTGCGGGATCGGGAGCGTGCGTGACCCGAGCGTCCGCTGTCGGACGCGATCTAAAAAAATCCCCCGACCGGTCCGAAGCACCGCGACCCACCGCCGTGACGATACCGTGACATCGTCCCGCGCTTGACCCTTGCCAAATCCCCGTGCCCGTCTGTAATGATACTGACCCTTCTCCGGTCCCGCCGGCCGTCGTAACGGCTTGCGGACGCGGCCGAATTCCTTCGAGAAAACGGACGCGGCGTCGCGGCGGGCCTGTTTGCCCGCCTGGCGGCGACGGGTGTTTTCCCGATCGGGCAGGTGTCGCACGACGCGGTGGAGCTGTTCCGCCGCATCCAGATTTCACGGCCGGTCCCATCCGGCCGAGATTGTTTCGCGAGGTCGGAACCAGGATGAACGGACGCACGGCTCAGCATGGCGCTGCGCGTGCCCCGGAGGCGCAGGATCTGCGTCGCACCGGCCCGTTCAGCCTACCGGCCAAGTTCAACCCCAGGCGCCCAGGGCGCCGAACGGCGGTTGACGGCAATTTCCCCTCGAACCCAGCCGCCTCGGCGACGAGGCCGGCTCCATGCGCGACCGTTCTGAGGTCGTGCGAGGCGCCGCCGGGACCACGGGCACGGAGAACGACGTCGGCCGCCATGCCGAGAGTCCGACATGGCCAACAAAATGCTGATCGACGCGATGCACCCGGAGGAGACCCGGGTCGTCACGGTCCACGGGTCTAGGGTCGAGGAGTTCGACTTCGAAGCCGCCAACCGGCGCCAGCTGCGCGGCAACATCTACCTCGCCAAGGTCACCCGGGTGGAGCCGTCGCTCCAGGCGGCCTTCGTCGAGTACGGCGGCAACCGCCACGGATTCCTCGCCTTCAACGAGATCCACCCCGACTATTACCAGATCCCGCTGGCCGACCGGCAGGCGCTGCTGGAGGACGAGGCGCGCGATGCCGAGGAGCACCGCGAGCGCGAGGAGCGCCGTCGCCGGTCGCCCCGCCGCTCCCGCGGACGCCGCGCCGAGGCGCGCTCGCGCACCGACGAGACGGTGAGCGCCGAGGACGCGTCCGAGGCCCCGCTGGGCCTGGACGCCCAGCAGGATTCGGGCTTCCAGCCGGCCGCCGAGACCGCGCACGCCGAGACCCCGCACGCGGACGCGTCGCAGGGCGAGGATCACACTGCGGCGCACGAGGCCGGGTCCGCCCCGGACGGGACGCCCGACACCCTCGCCGAGAACCCGGAAGCCGTGCAGGAGGCGATCACCTCCGAGACCGCCGCCGGCGACATCCCCGAGCATTCTGCCGAGGCGGCGCCGGCCGTCGAGGCCCACGCCGAGGCCGGCGAGCGGCAGACGGCCGACCATGACGACACGGTCGAGCCCGAGGCCGTGGTCGCCGTGGCCGAGGCCCTGACCGTCGCCGACGCGCCGGCCGAGACGATCGCCGAGGATGCCGTCGAGGCGTCCGGCCGCGGCGCGTCCGCGACGGGCGAGGCCGACGACGAGGCCGAGCTTGAGACCGACCTTGAGACCGACTTGGAGGACGAGGAGTCCGAGGACGACGAAGACGATTCGGACGAGGACGACTCGGACGACGAGGACGAGGACGAGTCCGACGAGGAATCGGATGAGGAGTCGGACGAGGATTCCGACGACCCCGATGCCGAGCCCCGGATCGCGCAGGTCGGCGGCAACGGCGACGCGCTGGCCGAGATCCCCGAGCGGCCGCGTCACTACCGCCGCCACTACAAGATCCAGGAGGTGATCAAGCGCCGCCAGATCATCCTGGTGCAGGTGGTCAAGGAAGAGCGCGGCACGAAGGGCGCGGCGCTCACCACCTACCTGTCGCTCGCCGGACGCTACTCGGTCCTGATGCCCAACACCGGCCGTGGCGGCGGCATCTCCCGCAAGATCACCTCGGCCGCCGACCGCAAGCGCCTCAAGGAGGTCGTGGCCGACCTGGAGGTGCCGGACGGCATGGGCGTGATCCTGCGCACCGCCGGCGCCTCGCGCTCCAAGCCCGAGATCGCCCGCGACTTCGAGTACCTGATGCGGCTCTGGGAATCGGTCCGCGAGCTGACCCTGACCTCGATGGCGCCGGCCCTGGTCTACGAGGAGGGATCGCTGATCAAGCGGGCCATCCGCGACCTCTACAACAAGGACCTGGACGAGGTTCTGGTCTCCGGCGAGGAGGCCTATGCCGAGGCCAAGGACTTCATGCGGATGCTGATGCCCGGCCAGTCCAAAGTCGTGAAGCCCTATCGCGACTCGACGCCGATCTTCGCCCGCTACGGCGTCGAGCAGCAGCTCGACGCGATGTTCTCGACCCACGTCTCGCTGAAGTCCGGCGGCTACCTGGTCATCAACCCGACCGAGGCGCTGGTCTCGATCGACGTGAACTCGGGCCGCTCGACCCGCGAGCACGACATCGAGGACACCGCGCTGCGGACGAACTTGGAGGCGGCCGAGGAGGTCGCCCGCCAACTGCGCCTGCGCGACCTCGCGGGCCTGATCGTCATCGACTTCATCGACATGGAGGAGAAGCGCAACAACCGCGCGGTCGAGAAGAAGCTCAACGACTGCCTGAAGAACGACCGCGCGCGCATCCAGGTCGGCCGGATCTCGCCCTTCGGCCTGATGGAGATGAGCCGCCAGCGCATCCGCACCGGCGTGCTCGAGTCGTCCTCGATTCCCTGCGTGCATTGCGGCGGCTCGGGCTACGTGCGGGCCACCGCCTCCGTGGCGCTGCACATCCTGCGCTCCATCGAGGAGGCGCTGCTCAAGTCGGCCTCCCACAACCTGATCCTGCGCACCAAGACCGAGGTGGCGCTGTACATCCTCAACCAGAAGCGCGGGCACCTGCGCGAGCTGGAAATACGCTTCGGCGTCACGCTCACGATCGCGGCCGACGAGCGGCTGCCGGTGACCACCGCGTTCCAGCTCGACCGCGGCGAGCCGGCCCAGCGGGCGGAGGGTCCGGTGACGGGCGTACGCGCGCAGGCGATCTCGCCCGCCATGGAGTTCGAGGACGAGGACGACGTCGAGGAGACCGACCTGGCCGAGGCTGAGTCCGAGGGTGACGCCGAAGAGGTGCGGACCGAGACTCGCGAGGACGGCTCATCGCGCGAGGACGGCGCCCGCGAGGACGAGACCCGCGACGAAGGCGACGGCCGTCGCCGCCGCCGTCGGCGTCGTCGGCGCGGCGGTCGCCAGGACGGTCGGTCCGAGGAGGGCCAGGCCGACGGCGAGCGTCAGGACTCCGACGACCCGGACGAGGAGCGTGGCACCGAGGACCCGTCCGATTCCGACGAGGCCGCCGAGGCCCCGATCGCGGCCGTGGCCGCCGAGGGAGCGGGGTCCGACGAGACCGTGGCCGTCGCGGACGAGTCCACCCGGTCCGAGGAGGACGGCACGCGCCGCCGTCGCCGCGGACGGCGGGGCGGTCGTGGTCGCGCCGAGGGTCGCACCCGCGAGGGTGGCGACGCGGAGGGTTCCGCGGAGGTGGATTCCGACGCGGTCGCCCTGTCGGCCGAGGAGCCGGTGAGCGCCGAGGCGGTGGCCGAGGCAGTCGAGGCCGCGCCGTCCCCCGTCCACGACGAGGTCGCCGTCGAGTTGCCGGTCGCGGCCGCTCCGGAGTCCGCGGAACGGTTCGAGAGGCAGGCTGCGGAGCGGTTCGAGACGCAGGCCGCGGAAGCCCCGCCCGAGGCGGCGCCGACGGAGGCCGCCCCGCCGCCGGAGCCGGTTGCGGTGGTGCTGACCCAGCCCAGCGATCCGGACCGGCCCAAGCGCGCCGGCTGGTGGTCCCGCACCAAGGCCGCCCTGACCGGCGAGTGAGATATGACGGCGCCCCCGGACGGTTTTCGTCCGGGGGCGCCGTCCGGGAAACGGGCGGCTTCGCCCAATTCCAATAAGGGCGGGTTATCCTTCATCTTCGGTTGAAGGTTCCGTGCAAATATGGCTCCCGAATCGACGTTCGCAGGAGCCCTCGCATGTTGAGTTTGCGCCGCAAGCGCCCGGCCCCGGAGCTGGCCGGGACCGCGGTGACGGCCGACGCCCAGACGTCCGCGCCCGTGTCGACGACCGTCCTGGAAAGCGTCCCGCAGGCTGCTGCCGCGCCCGACCGCGAATTGTTGGCGCTCCTGGCGCGCCTGTCGGCCGCGGCCTCGGATGCCGGCACCTCGATCGGCTGGATGACGCACGACGCCTCCGGCACCGCCGAGCAGGCCCGGCTGATCGCCGCCGCCAGCGAGGAACTCGCCGCCAGCACCAGCGAGATCGCGGCGCGCTCCTCCTCGGCGGCCGAGACCGCCGAGACCGCCCGCGCCGGCATCGCCACCTGCGTCGACGACCTCCAGCGCGCCAGCGACGGCATGCGCGGGATCGAGCAGGGCACCGACGAGATCGGCAGCCGGCTCGACAGCTTCTCGGCCGCCGCCCTGCGAATCGAGGAGATGGCCGGGACCATCGCGGCGATCTCGGCCCAGACCAACCTGCTGGCGCTCAACGCCACCATCGAGGCCGCCCGGGCCGGCGAGGCCGGCCGAGGCTTCGCGGTCGTGGCCGCGGAAGTGAAGATGCTCTCCGCGCAGACCGCGAAGGCGACGGACGAGATCCGCGCCCGGCTCGGCGGACTTCGTGAAGAAATGGCGGCGATGCAGGCGGCGGTCACGCGCAGCCGCAGCGCCGTGGAGACCGGCGCAGCCGCCATGGTGCGGGCCAACGTCCGGGTCGAGGTGGAGAGCGGCGCCGTCGCCACGGTGGCGGCCCAGATGCGCGAGGCCTCCGAGATCATGGGCCAGCAGATCCAGGCCACCGGTGAGATCGCCCGGAGCGTCGGCCGGATCGCGGAGGGCACCGACAAGGGCCGCCGGGAGATCGGCGACGCGCTCGGCCAGCTCGACCGGATCGAGGATCTCGGCCGCACCCTGCTCGACCGGCAGGCCGGGAGCGACACGGCGATGCGGCTCGCCCGCATCCCGGCGGATTGCGCGGCCTGGCGCCGGGCCATGGCGGCGACCCTGGTGGGGATGCGCCCGGCCGACACGCCGCCGGTCGGCATCCCCGCCGATCCGGCCCGACCGGCCGCCGTGGAATCGGCCCTCACCCGGGCCCGGGAGCTCGCCGCGGCCTTGGGCCGCCACGTGCGGGCCCACGCCTGGGACGAGGCCACAACGGCCTTCACCGGATTCGAGGCGGCCCTGGTCGAAGCGAAGGCGGCGGCGGAGGCTTGAGCCGGGTCAGGCCGAGACCAGCCCGTCGAGGCGCATGCGCGTGATCAGGGCGACCTCCTCGAGGGCGGTCGCCTCCTCGGCGGCCGGCTCCCGGGACAGGCGCGCCTCGAAGGCGGACAGGATCTCGGCCCGCCCGCGCCCGCGCACCGCGATGATGAACGGGAAGCCGAACCGGGCGCGATAGGCCGCGTTCAGGCGATCGAAGGCCGCGCCCTCCTGTGCATCCATGCGGTCGAGGCCGGCGCTACCCTGCTCGCGCGTCGAATCCTCCGTGAGGCGGCGTGCCCGGGCCTCCGGGCCGGCCAGCTCCGGGTGGTTGTTGAGGAAGGCGCGGCGGTGTTCCGTCGGCGCGGCACGGACCGCCTGCATCATCGCGTCGTGCAATGCGGCGCGGCTCGCGAAGGGCCGATGCGGCCAGGCGGCCTGCGCGACCCAGGGCGCGTGCTCGAACACGCCCCCGAGAAGCGCCACGAAGGCCTCTTCGTCCAGCCGGTTGATCGCCGCCAGATCTGGCATGGCGTCAGCTGCCGCGGTAGGTGGTGAAGCTCGCCGGCGCGCACAGCATCGGCACATGGTAGTGCTGCCCGGCATCGAAGATCGCGAAGCGCACCACCGGGTCGTCGATGAAGACGTCGCCCGGGTCGGTGCCCGGACGGTCCCGGAAATAATCCGCGACATGGAACGCCAGCTCGTACTGCCCGGTCCGGGCCTCGCCGGCCGGCAGGATCGGCGCGTCGGTGCGCCCATCCGCGTTGGTGACGACGCTCTTCACCAGCCGCCACGTCCCGTCCTCCAGGACCGAGAAGTCGATCCGCACGCCCGCGGCCGGGCGGCCGCGATCGGTATCGAGGACATGCGTCGAGATGCCGGCCATGGATGGGGGTCCCGTAAGGTTGGGCTCAGCTGCCCCGATAGTAGGAATAACCCCAGGGCGTGAACAGCACCGGCAGGTGGTAGCGCTGGCGCGCGTCGCGGATCTGGAAGCGGATCGGCACGAGGCTCAGGAAATTCGGGCTCGGCAGCGTCACCCCGAGGGTCGCGAAATACGCCCCGACATGCAGCAGCAGCTCGTAGCGGCCGGCCTTCAGCGCGTCGTCGACGAGGAGCGGTTCGGCCGGCCGGCCGTTGGCCGCCGTGGTGACCGTCTTGATCGGCCGGTAGACGCCGTCCTCGCGGATCGAGAGGTCGCAAACCAGTCCGGCCGCCGGGGTTCCATGGGCATTGTCGAGCGCGTGCAGGGTCAGCCGCGGCCCGAGCCCCGCCTGTGAGGTCGGGGCCACGGTGAGCGCCCCGGGCCGCCGCCCCCCGTCGCCCGGAGGGGCTGGCCCCGCCTGGGATCCGCCCGCGGCAGCCGCCATGGCCGCGCCACCGAGGCCGAGTTCAGCGAAGGCCCGGCGAGTCACGGTGCCCACATGCAGCTCCGGGCATCGCTCTGTCCCTGACGTCCCGGAACGGCGAGGCATGCCGTCCACGGAGGACGGCAAGGCCGGTCTGGCAGGTTTGCCGGTTCCATTCCGTCCCCTCGACATCGCCGGTTGCCGCTGAGGGCTGTCGCGGCGACCTGTCGCAAGGCCTGCGCCATCTGGCAAACCTGCGCCAGCCGTCGAGGAGCTCAAGACGACGGATCGGCCCAAGCGAGGCGCAGGGACCGCGTCGGCCTACTTGCGGCTGCGCTCCTTGCGCAGTTCCCGCTCCGCCAGCAGCCAGAACTCGATCTCGAAGCCCTCTGGCCGGTGGTTGCGCTCCCACAACTCGTAGGCGCGCTCCCGGATCTCCTCGAACGGGATCGCGTCCGGCGCGGATTTGTCTTCGGTCCGTGACGGGGGCGGCCGCGGTCCGCTCTCCGGGACCGCCGGCTCCGGGGCAGCGGGGTCCGGAGCAGGCCGTGCGTCGCGACCGGGTTCCGACGACTCGGCTTTCATCACGAGGCCGGCTTGTCGAGATAGGCGGCGACGCTGGTGATCCGGCTCCCCACCATGGTCACGGCCTTGCGCAACCGCTCCTCGCTGACACCGAAGCGCTGCGCCCATTCTTCGCGCATGACCCGGTCGTAGATGTCGATATGCGTCTTGCCTCTGAATTCGATGGACATGGTTCACATGCTCTGGATTGCCGCCCAGCCGTGCGAGGCCGAGCCGTCTGGAGAGACAACCGGACTCGGCGGGATCGGTTGCCAGTCCTCGTCCGATCGACGGCGGCCTGTGGATGCGGAACGCGCGGGCGTCAGATGCCGCGGGAACGCCGCGTTCCGTCCCGGCCCGGCTCCTCCGGGCGGTCGGCCCCGAGCGCAACCGCCTCGCAGGCGAAGGGCGACGGCGGGGCCTCGACGCCGCGCCAGCGGGCATAGGCCCAGGGGCGGTACCAGACGCTCCCGCCGGGTAGCCGCTCGGGTACGAGATCGATGCCGTGGGTCCCGAACGGACCGCAGCGGCAGATCCGCGCGAAGCCCATCCAGGCGCCTGGCCAGAAGCCGTGCTGGGTGATGGCCTGGTCGGCGTATTCGGAGCAGCTCGGCCAGTGGCGGCACTGGCGGCCGATCAATCCCGACAGGGTCAGCTGGTAGGTGCGAATCGCCCAATGCGCGGCGCGGCGAACCATCGGACCCTACGCGTCGGCCGTCGCCGCGGTGGCCTGCTGCCCGGTGCCCTGTTCTCCGCCGGATCGGCGCTTGGCGGCGATCTGGTCGAGGGCGTCGACCACCGCGTCGAAGGTCAGCAGGGTCGAGGCGTGGCGCGCCTTGAACTCCCGCACCGGCTCCAGGACCGCGAGGTCCGCCCAGGCCCCGCCGGGCGCGGGGCCGTTGGCCTTGAGCATCGCCCGCATGGCCTCGCGGACGCCGCGCAGCTCGTTTTCGGTGGCGCCGACCACGTGGCGGCCCATCAGCGACGAGGAGGCCTGCCCCAGGGCGCAGGCGCGGACCTCCTGCGCGAAATCGGCCACGCGGCCGTCCGCGCCGAGGACGACGTCGACCGTGACCGTCGAACCGCACAGGCGGGAATGCGCGGTGGCGCTGGCATCGGGCCGCTCCAGGCGCCCCAGATGCGGGATGTCGGCGGCCAGTTCGAGGATACGGCGGTTGTAGATGTCGTCGAGCATCGGGGCCTCGGGCGGGTGCGTCATCCGATCGAGCTATTGCCCATCGGGATTCTGCCGCGCGACCCGTGCATTGCGTGTTGCCGCGCGAACAATGATATAGGCCCCCTACGGTCGCTTCGCGAGGAGGCGGTTCGTCGACCAGGGTCGCGCCCACGGCCAAGGTAGTTCCCACGGCTCTAGTCCAACCGGGGCGCCGGCTCGAATTCGTTTCGAGCCCGGGATCTCCCTCACAAGCCCGACGCGATCCGACGATGTATGCCAAGCCTGACAGCACCACGATGAAGTCCCGTGTGGCGCGGGCCGGAGATGCCATGGATGCCGCGCTTAAATCATTGTCCTATCGAGGCGAAGGACACGGTCTGGACCGGGGCGGCGTCGATGGGCGGGATCTGGGACAGAGTCTGACCGGCATGCGCAACGACAACCGACCGGTCGATGACGGCCGCCCCGCAGCGGTCGAGATCGCGCCGCAGCCCGCCTCCGCAACCCGTGTGCCCGAGGGGATCGAGACCGGCCGCCCGAGCCGCGCCGAGGCCGAGGCCGCGGTGCGCACGCTCCTGCGCTGGGCCGGCGACGATCCGACCCGCGAGGGCCTGCGCGACACGCCGGCCCGGGTCACCAAGGCCTTCGGGCAGCTGTTCGGCGGCTACGAGATGGATGCCGAGGCCTTGCTGGCCCGCGTCTTCGAGGAGGTCGAGGGCTATTCGGACATCGTGCTGGTGCGCGACATCCCGTTCTACTCCCACTGCGAGCACCACATGGTGCCGTTCATGGGGCTCGCCCACATCGCCTATTACCCGACCCGCGGCGTCGTCGGACTCTCGAAGCTCGCCCGCGTGGTCGATACCTTCGCGCGCCGCCTGCAGACGCAGGAGACGATGACCGCGCAGATCGCCGACGTGATCGAGAGCATCCTCAAGCCCCGGGGCGTCGCCGTGATGGTGGAGGCCGAGCACCTCTGCATGGCGATGCGCGGCGTGCAGAAGGCCGGCGTCTCGACGATCACCAGCCAGTTCCGCGGCGTCTTCAAGGACGATGCCAGCGAGCAGGTGCGCTTCCTCACCCTGGTGCGCGGCGGGACCAAGTAACCGCAGGCCGGATGGCCCGATCGGGCGGCCACCGTCATGCGGTCTTCATCGATCGGGCTACACCCAATAGCCTCGACTCAAGCTTCACCGGACTCGCTTCTGCCGCCATGACCGCAAGCGACATCGCTTTCGATCCCCCCGGCACCCGGGCCGAGGTCGAGGAAGGCGCGGCCTTCACCCCGCGCTTCGACCGGGACGGCCTGGTCGCCTGCATCGCGGTCGACGCGCAGGACGGGCGTGTGCTGATGCTCGCCTACATGAACGCCGAATCGCTGGCCCGGACCGTCGCGACCGGGGAAGCCTGGTACTGGTCGCGGTCCCGGCAGGAACTCTGGCACAAGGGCGCGACCAGCGGGCAGATCCAGCGCGTCGTCGAGATGCGGGTCGATTGCGACCAGGACGCGCTGCTGATCCGCGTGGAGGTCGGCGGCGACGGCGGCTGCTGCCACACCGGCCGCCGCGCCTGCTTCTATCGCCGGGTCGTCCGCGGGCCGGATGGCGCCGTCACCCTGGAGGCCGCCGGGGCATGAGCGCGTCCCTTGCCTTGCAATGGCAAGAATGTCCGGCCGTCCCCTATTTCCTCCCCGGAACCGTCGAGCCGATCCGGCCCCTGCCCGCTGCCGGCCCCCGCATCGGCCTGGCGCTCGGCGGTGGTTCGGCCCGGGGCTGGGCCCATATCGGGGTGATCCGCGCCCTCGAGGAGGGCGGCATCCATCCCACCGTGGTGGCGGGCTGCTCGATCGGCGCCGTGGTCGGCGCCTGCTACGCCGCCGGGCGCCTCGACCGCCTGGAGAGCTTCGCGCGGGAACTCACCCGGCACCGGGTAGTCCGGCTGATCGACCCGCGCTTTCCCGGTTCCGGGCTGATCGCCGGCAACCGCCTCCGTCGGCGGCTGTTCGCCGATCTCGGCACGCGCCGGATCGAGAGCCTGCCGATCCGCTTCGGCTGCGTCGCCACCGAGTTCGGCAGCGGCCTGGAGGTGAACCTGACCGAAGGGCCGACCGTCGATGCGGTGCGCGCCTCCTACGCGATCCCCGGCCTGTTCCCGCCCGTGACCCACGAGGGGCGCGTCCTGATGGACGGGACCCTGGTCAACCCCGTCCCGGTGGCGCTCGCCCGCGCGCTCGGGGCCGATCTCGTGATCTGCGTGAACCTCAACGGCGATACCGGTGGCCCGGTGGTGCACGAGGTGCCGGCGCCGGCCGCGCGCCGGAGCTTCCTCCAGCTGATCCGCGCGCGCCTGCCGGGCTTCGAGCCCCAGGAAGCCGAGATCCCGGTCCCGGGCATCGCCCGGGTCGTGCTCGGCGCCTTCAACATCACCCAGGACCGGATCTCCCGGGCGCGGCTGGAGCGCGACCCGCCGGACGTGGCCATCGGCCCCGATGTCGCGGCCTTCGGCCTGTTCGACTTCCACAAGGCCGCCGAGGGGATCGATATCGGCTACCGGGCGGCCCGGGCGGCCCTGCCCCGGATCCGCGCTGTCGTGAACGGCGCCGCAGCGCGGGCCTAGAGCATCGTTCCGAAGGGGCCCGCGGGCTTTCGGAAAAAGGCGATGCGGATCAAGGAGCGCGCATCGTGTTGACGGCTTTCGCGCGAAGGATCGTCACGCGGTTGTAACGACCGGTTGCGATGGCCCCTCATCGAATGAGAGGGCTTCCAATGTATACGAGCCGCCGCCAGATCCTCCTGTCCGGAGGCGCAAGCCTCGTCGGGATCGCCACCGGCGTGGCCCGCCCCGGCCTGAGCCGGGCCGCCGACCGGCCGCTCCTCAGCCACGGCCTCCAGTCCGGCGATGTCGGGACCGATTCCGCGGTGGTCTGGGCCCGCTCCGACCGCCCGGCCCGGGCGATCATCGAGTGGGCCACCACCGAGAGCTTCTCCGAGATCCGCGGCGGCGTCTTCGCGGATGCACTGCCCGAGAGCGACGGCACCGTGAAGGTGGCGCTGACCGGCCTGCCGCCGGGGCAGGACGTGTTCTACCGGGTCCGCCTGCAGGACGTCGCGGCGCCGACCATCGTCGGACCCGCGCAGGTCGGGCGGTTCCGCACCGCGCCGGCGGACAAGCGCTCGGTCTCGTTCTGCTGGTCGGGCGACACGGTCGGCCAGGGCTGGGGCATAGACGAGGCCCGCGGCGGCATGACGATCTACGCGGCGATCCTCAAGAACCGGCCGGACTTCTTCATCCATTCCGGCGACACGATCTATGCCGACGGGCCGATCCAGGCCGAGGTGAAGCTCCCGGACGGCAGCCTCTGGCGCAACCGCGTCACTGAGGAGGTCGCCAAGCCCGCCGAGACGCTCGCCGAGTTCCGCGGCCGCCACAAGTACAACCTCACCGACCGGAACGTGCTGGCGATGAACGCCGCCGTGCCGATCCTGGCGCAGTGGGACGACCACGAGGTCACCAACAATTGGTGGCCGGGCGAGCCGTTGACCCGGGCCGAGCACCTCAAGAAGAAGTACACGGACCCGAACGTGCTCGCGATGCAGCTGCGCGCGGCGCGCGCCTTCCACGAGTACATGCCGATGCGCTTCGAGCCGGCCGAGCCCGGCCGGGTCTACCGCAAGATCGCCTACGGCCCGCTGGTCGACGTGTTCATGCTCGACATGCGCTCCTACCGGGGCCCGAACGGCGAGAACCGGCAGACGGAATACGGCCCCGACGCGTATTTCCTGGGGCCGCAACAGATCGCGTGGCTGAAGCGGGCGCTCACGGAATCCCGCGCGACCTGGAAGGTGATCGCCGCCGACATGCCGCTCGGCCTCGTGGTGACCTACGACGTGGACCGCAATTTCGGCTCGGAGGCGGTGGCGCAGGGTGACGGGCCGCCGCTCGGGCGCGAGCTGGAGATCGCCGACCTGCTGCGGTTCATCAAGCAGGCCAAGATCCGCAACACGGTCTGGCTGACCGCGGACGTGCACTACACGGCCGCCCACTACTACGACCCGAACAAGGCGCAGTTCCAGGATTTCGACCCGTTCTGGGAGTTCGTCTCGGGCCCGCTCCACGCCGGCACCTTCGGGCCCAACGCGCTCGACAACACGTTCGGCCCGCAACTGCGCTACGTGAAGGCGCCCGACAAGGGCCAGGTGAACCTGTCACCGGCCGCCGGCTACCAGTTCTTCGGCCACGTCGCGGTGGATGGCGACACCGAGCAGATGACCGTGACCCTCAAGGACGCGGCCGACACCGACCTCTGGCACGTCACCCTCGACCCCGCGAAGGCGTAGGCGCAGGCAACGTCGCCGCCCGCCGGACTCCGCGTCCGGCCGGCGCGCGATCTCACGCCATGGTGATGTAATCGCGCAGGGCCTGGTGCTCGGCCTCGACCGTGGCGATGCGGCGCGCCACCACGTCGCCGATGGAGATCAGGCCGACGAGTCGGCCGTCCTCGCAGACCGGGACGTGGCGGAACCGCCCTTCCGTCATCAAGCCCATCACCTCCTCGATGGTGGAGCTTCGGCCGCAGGTGGTGACCGTGCCGGTCATGTGGTCCGAGACCGGCGCGTCGAAGGTCGCGCCGCCGTGGCGGGCGAGCGCCCGCATGATGTCCCGCTCCGAGATGATCCCGGCCACCGACCCGTCGGCATGGGCGACCACCAGTGCGCCGATCCGCTTGTCGGCGAGAATCTGGATCACCTCCTCGAGGGTCTTGTCGGGGCTCACGGTGACGACGGAGCTGCCCTTCTCGGCAAGGATGCGTGCGACGGTCATGGCTCTCTCCCTGTGACGCGGTGCGTGCGCCGTCAGCCGCGGCGCCTCCGTTACGCTGTCGTCCGGGTTGGCCCCGGCTCGTTCACATTATGGCGAGTGTGTGACCGATCCGGCGCGTTGGCAAGATGCCGGGACGTCGTCTCAGGGCCGGGCCGCCTCGCGCCGATCGAGCAGCGGGAACAGCAGGAAGCCTGCGATGAAGCCGCCGAGATGCGCGTCCCACGCGATGGCGGCGTTCTCGCCAACGAGCGGCACGCTGACGAGCCCGAACAGCAGGTTGGTGACCAGCCAGATCGCCAGGAAGGCCACCGCGGTCCGGTTGCGCAGGAGTTCGGGAACCGTCTCGGCCGGCCGGTGCGGCGGCAATTGCCAGGACGGGCCGGCATACCCGGAGGCGGGTGGCTGGAACACGAAGCGGGCCGCCGCCGCCATCAGGGCCGAGATTCCCGCCGAGGCGCCGACCAGCGGTCCCGCGCTCAGGGGGTCGATCATCACATGCAGCAGGCCGCCGGCCACGGTTCCGGCCAGCGCAATCAGGAAGTAGCGCCAAGCGCCGCAGCGCCGGGCCACGGGCGACCCGAAGGCGGCCAGCCAGACGCTGTTGAAGATCACGTGCATCCAGGAGCCGTGCAGCAGGGCGTAGGTCGCCAGCGTCCAGGGCAGCAGCGCGTGCTCGGAGGTGATGTAGCGGGCGAACGCCTCGCGGGCGGCCTCCATGTCGGGGTCGCCGAGGCCGGCGGCCGCCTGGATCACGTCGGCGGCCTTCCCGGGATCGAACCACACCGTCCAGCGGGCGGGCACCAGGGCGAGGTCGAGGACGACCCGGATGTCGAGCGTGTCCGGCAGCACGAACTCGCGCAGGGCCTGGATCGCCATCAGCAATCCGATCGAGAGCGTCACCACCCCCGGCATGTTGAACACGGGCACGCGGCTCTGGCGTGGGAATTCGGGGGAGGCATCCATCCTGGCACCATGTCGGGGCTGCGGGGTGTCGGGCAAGTCCCGGCGACGTATTGAAGCCTTTTCGGGTGATGTTTGGCTGCCAGGGGGTTCGAAAGAACGAATGCCGGCCGGCTCGATCGAACCGATGGCGGCGGCGTGCGCGCCGCCTACGACGAGATCCGGACCGTGATCAGCCTCATGCCGGCAGCCTCGGTCTGCCCTGCTCTCGATCCCAGGAAGCGTCCCGCGCCGGGCGGCACGGCGTATGCGCCGGACGATCCAGATCGCCCCGGATCACCGGCCCGTCCCACGCGGATGTGCCAGGATGATCCAGGGACGGACACCAGGCGTATCGATCCGGGACTCCGATGAAACATCCCACGAGCCGCATGCTCCATGCCTATTGGGAGCGCTTGCGCGGTGAGCGCGCCGCGCCCGAGCGCGCCGAGATCGAGCCGGGCGAGATCCGGCATCTGCTGGCTGACAGCCTGATCCTGGAACTCGACATGGCGACGCGCGCGGCCACGGTCCGGCTCGCCGGCACGCGGGTCTGCGCCCTCTACGGCCGCGAGTTGAAGGGCGAGACCTTCGCCGGCCTGTGGGGCGCGGAGGCCCCCGATCCCTGGCGCATCGTCGAGATCGTGGCCAGCGATACCCTGGGCGTGGTCGCGGGCCTGCGCGGCCTGAACACGGCCGGCGAGGCGGTGGATCTGGAGCTCCTGCTCCTGCCGCTGCGCCATCGCGGACGGATGCAGGTCCGGGCGCTCGGCACCATGAGCGTCGAGAGCACGCCCCACTGGATCGGCCTGCGCCCGCTGGTCCAGGCCGAGACCACCTCCCTGCGCATCCTGCCGGGCCGCAGAATGGAGGCTGCGCCGCCGGCGCGACCGGCCCTGCGCGGTCCTGCCGGCTTTCCCGGCCCGGTGCGCCGGGGGCATCTCCTCGTTCATGCCGGCGGACGGGCGTAAAACCACGCGCCGAGAACTGCATTTGGAATATTAGACATCGATTTTTCGACCGAAGATCGCGTCCGATCGGGACGAACTGGCAACTGTACAGGCCAGACCGGCCCTGGCGCTCGGTCAGGACAGAAAAATCTATGCCCCCATCGGATATTGCTGAATCGGAAAAAAGGCTTTCGTAACAGTCCCGGTCTAGCTTGCGATGACGATTGTCGCGGCGTGGAGCCCATCTCGGTATGATCGCGGTCGACGCCACCGCCGGGACGGACGTGAGCCGCGCGGCCAGCCGGGGGCGCGACGCGGCCGACCAGCGACGCCACCAGCGCGTCCGGGTCGCCGTGCTGGGCCGCTACATGCTGGCCGACCGCCGCGAATATCCCTGCCAGACCGTGGACATGTCGCCGGGCGGCGTCCGGCTGACCTGCGCTGTGGTGGGCGAGGTCGGCGAGCGCGTGGTGCTCTACCTCGAGCATATCGGCCGGATCGAGGGCGTCATCGCCCGCCACAGCGAGGGCGGCTTCGCGGTCCAGCTCAACGCCACGCCACGCAAGCGGGACAAGATCGCGTCCCAGCTGACCTGGCTCGCCAACCGGGAGATCCTGGGCCTGCCCGAGGGGCGCTCCCACGAGCGGCTCGTGCCGACCCACACGGCGGTGACCCTGCGCGTCGAGAGCGGCCGGGAGATCAAGGCCCGGCTGATCGACATCTCGATTTCCGGCGTGGCGATCTCCAGCACGGCCACGCTGCCCCTCGGGGCGGCCGTCACGGTGGGCAGCACGCCCGGGCGGCTGGTGCGCTACTTCGAGGGGGGCTTCGGCGTGCAGTTCCTGCTGCCGCTCTCCCCCGACCGCTTCCATGCCGGGATGACGCTCTAGAGCCGTCCCGACCGCGTGGGATCGTCTCGTCAGATCTTGTTGTCAGATCTTCTTGGACAGCTGCGCCGCGGTCTCCTCGGCCGGGCGGGAGAGGTCGAGGGCGCCGAGGAAGCGGTTCTGCGCGTCCATCACGTAGACGATCGCCGTGTGCTCCATCGTGTAGTCCCCGTCCTTACCGGGGACCTTGCGGGCATAGGCCCGATACGCCTTCTCGGTGGCCACGATCTGCTCAGGGCTGCCGGTGAGACCGGTGATGCGCGGATCGAAGCTCGACAGGTAGGTCTTCAGGCTCGCCGGGTCGTCGCGCTCGGGATCGACGGTGACGAAGGCGACACGCATCCGCTCGGCCTTCGGCCCGAGGGCGGCGAGCACGTCCGAAACCTGCTGCAGCGTCGTCGGGCACACGTCCGGGCAATGGGTGAAGCCGAAGAACACGAGGTGCGGCGCGCCGGAGAAGTCGCGCTCGGTGACCGTGCGCCCGTTCTGGTCGACCAGCGTGAATGGGCCGCCGATCCCGGGCACGCCCACAGGCGCCCGGTCCGGCATGAAGGCGAACACCGCCGCCCCGGTCAGGCCGACGAGACCCAGGCAGAAGGCCAGAAGCGGGATCAGGGCGCGGCGCATCTTCATCGGACTCCGACCTCCGTGCAGCGGCTGGCACAGCACGGAACGGCGCGCGAAGGCAAGCCAGCGTTATGCCGCCGGCTCGCCTTGGACCCGATGTCAGGGCTTGGCGGCGGGCTCTCCGGCGGCCGGGGCGGCGGCCGCGCCCTTCGGCGGCTCCTTGCCGAGGTAGATGTATTCCGGCGCGGCCTTCAGCTGATCCTTGGTCGTGTCGATGCGGGCCTGGAGCGTCTTGTCGTCGGTCCGGTCGAGCTTCATCACCGACGGGTCGACGGCCACGTACTTGGATCCGATCCCGAGGAAGCCGCCGACGCCGATGACCCAGGACTTCACGCTGCCCTTCTGGTCGAGGACGAAGTCCGCGATCTGCCCGATCGTGTCGTTGGCCGCGTTGGTGACGTTGGCCCCGATCAGCTTGCTGGCGACCATGTCGTCCGGGGACTGGGCCACGAAGGTCGGGCGCAGGTTGTCGGCCATGGTGGCCGGCTGACCGGCTACCGGCGCGGCCGGCGCTCCGGCATTCGGGGTGGCATTCTGCGCCGCGGCGGTTGCGAGACCGGCCAACAGAAGGGCCGAGGCCAGGAGCGGAGTGCGCATCGGGTGAGGACTTTCGGACAGCGTTCGCAAACGAAGGTGGCGCCGCCTTAAACCTTTGGCGCAGCGTAAGTTCCGCCGATTTTCTTCGGGCGCCCCGGATTACGCGCCCCTTTGCCGGCTGTGGGTCCGACGCCCGGCGCTTTGACGGCACGGCGCCGGCCCATCACAAGCCTGGCCCCATGCTGCGCCTCGTCCTCTACCAACCCGACATCCCACAGAACACCGGCACGATGCTGCGGATGGCCGCCTGCCTCGGGCTCGCGGTCGAGATCGTGGAGCCCGCGGGCTTCGACGTCTCGGACCGGCACCTGCGCCGCTCGGGGCTCGATTACCTCGACCACGTGGCGATCACCCGGCACCGCTCGTTTTCGGCCTTCGAGGCGTGGCGGGCCGAGGCCGGCCTGCGGCTCGTCCTCGCCACGACGGCGGGCGCCCGGCCCCATACGGATTTCGCGTTCGGCCCGGACGATTGCATCATGGTCGGGCGCGAATCGGCCGGCGTACCCGATTCCGTCCATGCGGCCGCCGACGCCCGGGTCGTGGTGCCGATCCGGCCGGGCCTGCGCTCGCTCAACGTCGCGGTCGCGGCCGCGATGATCGCCGGCGAGGCCCTGCGCCGGACCGGCGGGTTCGAACCGGATCGCGGCCCACCGGCTTGATAGGGCGGGGCATCATGGAGGCGGGTCCTCGGCAGCACCTGCGCCGCCAGCCCGGGAGACGCGCCGCGTGACCGAACCCAGACCCTACCGGCCGTCCCGGCGCCACGCCGATCTCGGATCCGCCTTCTACGATCCCGTGGCGGCCGCGCGCGTCCCGGCCACGATCCTGCGCTACCGCAACCAGGCCTGGGCCGCACGCGTCGGCCTCTCCGGCTTGTCGGATGAGGACTGGATCGCCCATTTCGGCCGGTTCGCGCCGCTGCCCGGTAGCTTCGAGACGCCCCTGGCGCTGCGCTATCACGGCCACCAGTTCCGCTCGTACAATCCGGAACTGGGCGACGGCCGCGGCTTCCTGTTCGCGCAGCTGCACGACCTGGAGGACGGGCGGCTGCTCGATCTCGGCACCAAGGGCAGCGGCACGACGCCGTGGTCCCGCGGGGCCGACGGGCGGCTCACCCTCAAGGGCGGCGTGCGCGAGGTGCTGGCCACGGCGCTGCTGGAGGCGCAGGGCGTCTACACGTCGAAGAGCTTCAGCCTGATCGAGACCGGCGAGGATCTGGTGCGCGGCGACGAGCCTTCCCCGGCCCGGTCCAGCGTGCTGGTGCGGCTCTCGCACGGGCATATTCGCGTCGGCAGCTTCCAGCGCTTCCTGGCGCTGGGCGAGCCGGACAACATCGCCCGGCTGCTCGACCACACCATCGAGACCCACCGGCCGGACCTCTGGCGCGAAACCCTGGAGGACCGGGGCGTCGCCTTCCTGGAGGATGTGGTCGCCCGGGTCGCCCGGCTCGGCGCGCAATGGGCGGCCGCGGGCTTCGTCCACGGAGTGCTCAACTCCGACAACATCAACGTCACCGGCGAGAGCTTCGATTACGGCCCCTGGCGCGTCCTGCCGCATTACGACCCGGACTTCACCGCCGCGTATTTCGACGAGACCGGGCTCTACAGCTTCGGCCGCCAGCCCGAGGCGCTGTTCTGGAACCTGGCCCGGCTGGCCGATTGCCTGCTGACGCTCAGCCCGCAGGCGCGCCTGGAAGCGGCCCTGTCCGGCTTCGGCCCCGCCCTGCAGGACGGGTTTGCGCAGGCGCTGTTCGGCCGGCTCGGGTTGGCTGAGGCGCCCCGGCCCGAGACCGACCGGCTGGTCTCGGCGGTCTGGCGGTTCCTGGCCGAGACCCGCGCGCCGTTCGAGCGCTTCTTCTTCGACTGGTACGGCGGCCCGGCGAGCGCCGGCCGGGCGGAGGCCGGCCCGAGCGCCGGTCATTACCGATCGGAGGCCTTCGCGCCGGTGCGGGCGGCGCTCGACGCGCTCACCCCGGCTCCGGGCGCGCGGCTCGACCATCCCTATTTCGCGGGGGAGCCCTGCACGATGCTGATCGAGGAGGTCGAGGCGCTCTGGGCCCCGATCGCTGCGGCCGACGACTGGTCGCTGTTTGCGGCCAAGCTCGCCGCGGTGGCGCAGATGGCCGAGGCCTGCGGCACCGCGCCCTCGGCCGCCTGAGCCTCCTCTTCGGCCAGCCGCCGCTGCTCCTCGGCGTAGCCGCCCGCGATCGCCATGTCGACGAGGCGCCGGGTCAGCCGGAAGGCCAGCCAGAACAGGACGAGGCAGACGGCAGTCGCGGCGGCAGCCTTGAGCGGGTCCACGGGACTCCTCGAACAATCTCCCCTATGTCGGGGCGGGCCCCTCTTAGAGCCGCCCCGGATCGCGTTGCAATCGGACTTGGCTCCGAGGCCGTCTCCCGGGACGGTTTTCACCCCGCGCCGAACCGGGCCCGCTCCGGCGGCGGGCGCTCACGATCAGGCAGGTGCCGTTGCGCGAGACGTTCCATATCGAAGTCCTCGGTCCGGAATCCGGCGAGGTCCAGACGCGGATCTCAGTGCGCGTCGGCAGCCTGGAGACCGCCCAGGAGCGGGCCCTGCGCCTGTTCGCCCGCGCCCGGGTGCCGCAGCGGTCCGGCGAGCCGGCCGAGGCCGTGCGGGTCATCGACGGCGCCGGCCGCGAGGTGTTCTTCCGCAGCCGCTTCGACGCGGCGGATTGAGGGGCCGATGCGCGCCGCCCTGATCCTGCCCGGTCTCGTCCTGCTGAGCTGCGGCCTGTTCCTGCGCAGCTACACCCTGGCGCCCGCCCCCGACCGGCGCGGCGGCACGACGCTCCAGCTGACCTGGCCCAACCGCCCGGCGTTCGGAAGCCCGCGGGCCGACTGCCTCGGAACGCCTGCGGACGAGCCGGTCGTCCCCTGCCTGATCGCCTCGGTCGCGCGCGCGCGGAGCGAGGGCATCCCGGTGATCCAGTTGCCGTTCTGCGCGACCTGCTACGGTCTGTCCGAGCGGATCGCACGCATCGGCCGCGACGACGCGGCGGTGCAGGCCCGGCTCACGCAGATCGCCCGCTTCGGCTGGTGAGGCGCGCCCGCGCCACGCGCTCGCGGGCGCGCTCCAGAGTGCGGGCCAGGGGGAACAGCGGGTCGCGGCCGGCCTCAACCAGCAGGTGGGCGATCGGGCGCCGTTCCGTCCAGAATGTCGAGCCGAGGGCGAAATCCGGCGGGGCGCAAGAATCGATCCGATCGATCCGGTCGATGCCCTCGCGGGCCAGCACCGTCTCGGTCAGGCGGTGGACGAGTTGCACCCCGGGGGCGGCCTCCGGGTCCGCCTCGTCGTGGGCGATCTTGAGGACCCAGGCCTCGGCGCCGGTGATCGGCAGGATCGCGGAGGCCAGGACGCGGCCGTCCCGGCGCAGCCGCGCCACGCGTAGCCGCCCCTCGGATCCGAGATCGGCCAGCACGGCGCGCAGGAACGCCACCTCGTCGGGCCGCTCCCCCAGGCCGGTGCCGGCCCGGCCCTTCCAGCCCGCCGCCTCGAGGGCGACGTGGTCGTCCAGGGCGCGGTCGAGCGCCGCGGGGGCGTCCAGGATCTCGAGCGCGACCGGCCCCGCGGCCTCCAGGCGCTGCCGGGCGAGGCGCAGCTTGCGCCGCCGCTTGCCGGATAGGTGGTCGAGATACGTCGCCCGTGCCTGCATCGACCGGCCGGTCACGTCGAGCAACCCCCGTTCGTGCGGCCAGTAGGCGACCCGCCGCACCCCGCACGCGGACAGCAGGTCGGCCAGGGGGCCGGTTGCGGGCGCGTTCGGCAGCAGCAGCCGCGGCGGCAGGCCGAGCGCCCGCGGCGCGGCGAGCAGTCCCGCGAGCGCGGCCCCCGGGTCGGCGGCGTCGAGCAGCGGCGCGCCGAACGGGCCGTATCCGTGGGTCCAGCCCATCAGCACGGGCAGCGGCAGGCCCCAACGGCGCCACAGCCGGCGGAACGGCCAGGCGGCCAGGATCCGCGCGCCCGGCGCCTCGGGGGGACGGTCGGCCACGATCAGGAGCCGCACGCCGTCGCCGAAGGGGGCTCGGGCCGCCAGCGCGTAGCCGGCCTCGTAGAACGGGTTGCGGACCGCGGCGCCCGCACCGAGCGCCCGCCAGGCCGGGATCCAGGCGGCGGCCGGATCGAGGGGACGGACCGCCGCCACGAGGCCGCCGGCAAGGGTCGCAGTGTCCGGCATGGCGCGCCCCTCAGGCCGCGAGCCGGTGGCGGATCGCCCCGGCGAACCCGAGCACGTCGTAGCGCCACGCGGTCGCCCCGGCCACGGTGAGGAGCAGGACCAGCCGCAGGGCCTGGCCGGGCGGCATCAGGCCACCCGGGATCAGGCCGATCCCGGCCATCACCGCGCCGCAGACCAGGGCCGCGCCGGCGATCCCCGTCATGTCGGCGAGCGGCAGCGGCATCGTGGTGCCGGCCCGATAGGCGCCGAGCACCAGCACCAGGCAGGCCGCAGCCTGCCCGCCCGCGAAGGCCAAAGCCGCCCCGGCGGCGCCGAGCGTCGGGATCAGCAGCAGGGAGAGTGCCGCCACCGCCGCCAGGGTGGCGAAGGCCGCCCCCGCCTCGAGCCGGCTGGTGCGGGTGAAGTAGATCACCTGCCCGAAATAATAGGCGCGGAACATCATCAGGATGCTGGCCAGGATCAGCACCGGGGCGAGCGCGCGGGCCTCCGCCCGGTAGGCCGGCCCGAGCAGCACCGCGACGACGAGGTCGTCGAAGCAGAGGAAGAACACCGCCCCGAAGGCGGCGATCAGGGTCATCGCCCGGGCGGCGTCGCTCAGCACCCCGGAGGCCGCCGCGATGCCGCCGACCCGCGCCTCGCGCTTGGCGATGGAGATCAGCGACAGGGCGATCGCCTCGCCGAACACGATGAAGCTCTGCTTCAGGAAGTCGGCCAGCGCCCCGTAGGCGCCCAGCCCCGCGGGCCCCACGGTCTTGGCGATGATCAGCCGGTCGAGGCTCTGGGCCAGGGCCGCCGTCCCGAAGGACAGAACCAGCGGCCAGCCATAGGCGAACAGCCGCAGAGCCTCGGCGCGGCTGCCGCGGCCGGGCATCATCGGGGCGATGGTGATCGCGGCCGGCAGCGCCGCCAGGGCGTTGGCGGCGGCCACGGCAAAAGCGAGGTGCAGCGGATCGGTCGACAGGTGCAGCGCCAGGCTGCCCAGTGCGAGCATCAGCACGGCCCGGCTCATCACCGAGGCCGCCACCGCACCGGCCTTCAGGCGCGTGCGGGCGATCTCGGTGGAGCCCTCGAACAGGGTGGTGCCGAAGGCGAGCGCCAGGATCGCGGCCGCCATATCGGCCGGGACCAGCCCGAGCCCGGCCGCGAGCGCGCTGCCGAGCCCGGCGAGCAGCAGCGTGCCGCCCAGGATCCGCACCACGGTGCCGACCTGCGCCGGCTCACGGGCCTCGTCGTAGAGGGCGAAGAACGCGAATTTCGGCCACTGGCAGGTCGCCCCGTAGAGCACCAGCGCCCAGGACAGGACGTACAGGTAGATCCCGTAGCTCTCCACCGGCGCGAGGCGCGTGAACACGGCCACGGAGGCCATGTTCAGGGCGGCGGCGAAGCCGCGCGAGCCGACATAGATCAGGCTGTGCCGGGCAATCATGTCCTACGCATCATGCGCCATCCGGGTCGCCGCTTCGGCGATATCCCTTATGCGGGCGCAAGCGTTAGGGCATCGTTCCGGCGGGTGCCGTGTGGTCGGCCCGCTCAGCGGCGGATCAGCGACCGCCCGGTCATCTCGGCGGGCTGTTCGAGGCCCATCAGGTCGAGGAGGGTCGGCGCGACGTCGGCCAGGCGGCCGTCGGCGAGCGTCACGCCATCGACG
Organism: Methylobacterium sp. AC315; assembly: GCF_979253755.1. Classification (NCBI taxonomy): domain Bacteria; kingdom Pseudomonadati; phylum Pseudomonadota; class Alphaproteobacteria; order Hyphomicrobiales; family Methylobacteriaceae; genus Methylobacterium; species Methylobacterium sp. AC315. The sequence goes on along the minus strand of NZ_CEEDEA010000015.1, from coordinate 62,882 downwards.
CCGACCAGCATCGCCGGCACCGGGTTGAGGGTGTGGGCGGTGTGCGGCTCGCCGGTCTCCGGATCGCGCATCATCTCGCAATTGCCGTGATCGGCGGTGACGAGCAGCGCGCCCCCGCTGGACCTGATCGCGTCGACCACCCGGCCGAGGCAGGCATCCACCGTCTCCACCGCCTTCACGGCGGCGGCGAGGCTGCCGGTATGGCCGACCATGTCGGGATTGGCGAAGTTCAGCAGGATCATGTCGTAGCGGCCGGAGCCGATCGCCTCCACGGCGCGGTCGGTCAATTCCGCGGCCGACATCTCCGGCTGCAGGTCGTAGGTCGCCACCTTCGGGGACGGCACCAGGATCGCGTCCTGGCCCTCGAACGGCGCCTCGCGGCCGCCGTTCATGAAATAGGTGACGTGCGGATACTTTTCGGTCTCGGCCATGCGCAGCTGGGTGCGCCCGGCCCGGGCTACGGTCTCGCCGAGGCCGTTCGGCAGGTCGAGGGGGCCGAACAGCGTGTCGGCGAAGGCGTCGATCTCGACGCTGTACTGGACGATGCCGAGGGCTGCGGCGAACCGGACCGTCCGGGTCCGCGCGAAGCCCGCGAAGGCCGGATCGAGCAGGGCCTCGAGGATCTGCCGGGTCCGGTCGGCGCGGAAATTGAAGCTCAGCACGCCGTCGCCGTCCTGCATGCCGGCATAGTCGCCGATGATGGCCGGCCGCAGGAACTCGTCCGACAGGTCGAGCACATAGGAGGCGGCGATCGCCTCCAGGGCGCTCGCGAACCGGGCGCCGCGCGCCGCGGTCATCGCGTCGTAGGCGATCGAGACCCGCTCCCAGCGCCGGTCGCGGTCCATCGCGTAGTAGCGGCCGCACAAGGTGGCGATGCGGGCGCCGTCGGGGAGCGCGGCCTCGACGGCCTCCAGGCAGCCGGCCGCGGAGCGCGGCGGCATATCGCGCCCGTCCGTGAAGGCGTGGAGGCGGACCAGCACGCCGGCATCGACCAGCACCCGCGCCAGCGCCACCGCGTGGTCCTGGTGCGCGTGGACGCCCCCGGGCGACAGCAGGCCGACGAGGTGGCAGGTCCCGCCGCTCGCCCGCAGCGCGTCGATGAACCGGGTCAGGGCCGGGTTGCTGGCGAGCGAGCCGTCCGCGACGGCGGTATCGATGCGTGGCAGGTCCTGCATGACCACCCGGCCCGCGCCGATGTTCAGGTGCCCGACCTCGGAATTGCCCATCTGCCCCTCGGGCAGGCCGACATCGGCCCCGAAGGTCTGCAGTCGCGCCCGGGGACCCTCGCGCATCAGGCCGTCGAAGACGGGCGTGCGGGCCTGGTGGACGGCATTGTCGGCGACCGCGTCCCGGAGTCCCCAGCCGTCGAGGATCACGAGCATCACGGGGCGCGGGGTCCTGTCGGGCACGGTCACAACACTCCAAGGCCTGCACGGCACGGCGCGGGTACTCCGGACCCTCGAGGTCCGGAGAGATGCGCGTGTCGATAATCGGCTTGGCCGCGCGAGACTACAGCCCAGGGTAGGAATTGGCGACGGAAGGGGAACGGCGACCGGTATCTGACACGGGATTCGCGGGGCCCGTTCGCAGAATCCCGGTCAGTTGACGCTCGCCGGATCCGATCCGGGTGCGACGCCGAGCAGGGGCGGCTTCCGGCGCAAGGCGGTCCGCAACAGGGTCCGGCGATAACCACGATGCGACAGGAAGCCGGCGGCCCAGGCCAGGTGCATCGCGATCGCCGCCGGGCCGCTCATGACCAGGCCCGGCTCCCGCGCCTTCAGGGCCAGCGCGAGGCCGCTGAGGCCGCAGCCCCCCGCATAGACCGCCAGCAGGATCAGCAGCATCGGGGCAACCGTGACGAGGGCCAGGGCGGCAACGCCGTAGAGCAGGACCAGGGGCGGCAGCATCTGGCGCATCCGCGGCAGGCTGGCGTGCTTCTCCAGGGTTCGGGCGCAGCCACGGCCGTACAGGAAATATTGCCGGGTCAGGCTGAACAGGGTCGCGCGGGGGTAGTAGGTCACGACGAGGTCGGCCGCGAGATAGATCTTGCCGCCGGCCGCGCAGAGCCGGCGGTCGAGTTCGGCGTCCTCGTTGTGCGAGAAACTCTCGTCGTATCCGCCGACCCGCAGGAACTCGCGCCGGTCGAAGATGGCGTGGTGGCCGTGGGCGACGTAGCCCGAGATCCCGCCCAGGCGGTGCGCCGAGCCGCCGTTGCCGAGCCGGCTGTTCTGGGCGGCCGCGATGGCACGCTGCAGCGGCGTCACCCCGATGGTCCGCAGGGGCACGACCACCGAGACGGCGTCCCACTGGCGAATCGTCCGCATCAGGTCCTGCACCCAGTTCTCGGGATAGGCCGCGTGGCAATCGGCGCGCACGAGATAGGTCGAGCCCGGATGTGCGAGGCGGGCCGCGAGGTTGAGCGCCGAGGCCTGGATGCGGCGGGCATTGTGGATCAGCTGGATTCGCGGATCCTTGTCGCTGAGCGCCTGGACGATGGCGCAGGTCGCGTCGCTGCTGCCGCCGTCCATCACCAGCAATTCACACGCGAGCGACCCTGGGGCCGGCATCACCGAGCGGATCGCCTCGGCGATGTGCTGGGCCTCGTTCAGGGCCGGCATGGCGATCGTCACCAACGGGATGCCCGCGCCGTCCGGGCCGTCGACCGAAGCGTCCTTCATGGCGGTTCTCCTGAGACCCGAGCCCGATCTTGCGCCGGCCCCGCGGTGGCCCCGTTCCGGAGGAAGCCCAGCGCCTCGGTGAGGACGGCTCGTTCGCCCGGCACGCGTGTCCGGGCCGGCCGAGCCGGCATCGACAGAGACGACGTCCCGCGCCCGGGGTCTCTTCTGTCCTCATAAGCAATCAATACGGTGGTCAACGACAACCACCTCTTCAGTCGGGAGGCTCGGTACGACGAAAGATGTAATTCGTGCCGGATGACCGCGGTGATAGCCCGGCTCAGTGGGATCGCCGATCCGGCAGCTGATGCCGCGAACGGATCCAGCAAGCACCGATCGTCGTGCGGGATCGCTTCGAATGATGGACTCTTTGGACGCGCTTGCGCTCGATGCGCCGAAACATGGCCTTGGCGGGCCCAGATCGGAACCGACCGCGATGCCGGTCACCGAAATCCTTCCCGACAATCAACTCGTCGCCTTCGATGCCGCGGGGGTCTGGCAGTATCGCGGGTTGCTGTGGGTCCTGATCCTGCGCGACCTGAAGGTGCTCTATCGCCAGACCGCCCTGGGCGCCTGCTGGGCGATCGCGCAGCCGCTTTTCACGGTGGCGATCTTCACCGTCATCTTCGGCCATTTCGCCAAGATCCCCACCGACGGGGCGCCCTATGCGCTGTTCGCCGGCAGCGCGATCATCCTGTGGACCTACTTCGCCGAGTCGGTACGCCGGAGCGCCACCGGCCTCGTCACCGAGGCGGAGCTCATCCGCAAGATCTACTTCCCGCGCCTGGTGATCCCGCTCGCCACCGTGGTGTCGCCGATGGTGGACTTCGCTATCGCCCTCGCGGTGATGCTGGTGCTGATGCTTTGCTACGGGGTGATGCCGAGCTGGCACATCGTCCTCGCGGTGCCGACGCTCGCGGTCACCGCGATGCTGGCGCTCGGGGTGAGCCTGTGGCTCGGGCCGGTCAACGTCCGCTTCCGGGACGTCAAGCACACGCTGCCGTTCCTCATCCAGATCTGGATGTACGCCTCGCCGATCGTCTACGCGGCGAGCATCGTCCCCGACTCGGTGCGCTGGCTCTACGCGCTCAACCCGATGGTCGGGCTGATCGAGGCGTTCCGGTTCGCGATCCTCGGCGGAACCACGCCCGACCTGTTCGCCCTCGCGGTCTCGGTCACGGTGTCGTCGCTGCTGCTGTTCACCGGACTGATCTTCTTCCAGCGCATGGAGCGCTCTTTCGCGGATATAATCTGATGTCGATGGCGATCAGCGTACAGGATATCGGCAAGCAATACTGGCGTGCCCCGCGGGCCACGCACGACAACTCCCTGCGCGAGGCGCTCATCGACGGCGCGCGGGGCCTGCTGACGCGCCGGTCCGAGGCACGCCCGACCAAGGAGGGGTTCTGGGCGCTGAAGGATGTCAGCTTCGGCATCAAGCACGGCGAGAACGTCGGCATCATCGGGATGAACGGGGCGGGCAAGAGCACCCTGCTCAAGCTGATCTCGCGGATCGCCGCCCCGACCACCGGCAGCATCCGGCTGGTCGGCCGGGTCGGCGCCCTGCTCGAAGTCGGCACGGGCTTCCACCGGGAGCTCACCGGCCGCGAGAACATCTTCCTCTACGGCTCGATCCTGGGCATGCACCGCCATGAGATCGCCGAGAAGTTCGACGCGATCGTCGAGTTCTCGGAGATCGGCGACTTCATCGACATGCCGGTGAAGCGCTATTCCAGCGGCATGTATGTCCGGCTGGCCTTCTCGGTCGCCGCCCATCTCGAGCCCGACATCCTGCTCCTCGACGAGGTCCTGGCGGTCGGCGACTACACCTTCCAGAAGAAGTGCATCGACTTCGCCCGCCGCCTCCAGAGCAAGGGCTCGACGATCCTGCTCGTCTCGCACAACATGTTCAGCGTGAAGACCATGTGCGAGCGGGTGATCTACATCAAGAACGGCCGCGTCGCCTTCGACGGCCCCACCGACGAGGGGCTGCACCACTACGAGCGCGACAGCTACCTGGCCGACGCACCCTGGTTCCGGCCCGAGGGCGGCCACCACCCGGTGGAGATCCAGGACGTCACGGTCGCCGACGAATCGGGCGCTCCGAAGACGCTGTTCCGGCACGGCGAGCGGATGCGGATCACGGCGCGCTACACCGCCTCGGAGCCGATCACCGACCCGCATGTGCTGTTCTCGATCACGCGATCGGACGAGCTGCTCTGCTGCAACTTCAGCACGATGACGGATCGCGCCAAGCTGCAGACCCTGTCGGGCGACGGTACGATCGAGCTGCTGACGCCGCCGCTGACCCTCACCGCGGACACCTACAAGGTCTCCGTGGTGGTCCGGCAGCGGGGCTTCGAGCGCCTGCTCGCCGCGCGGATCGGCGCCCGCTTCCACGTGGAGCACCCGGTCTTCGCCCCCGACGTGTTCGGTGTCTTCCACACTCCCGGCACCTGGACGGCGGATCCCGCACCGCATCGCTGAAGCCCGGAGGGCACGATGGCCATAGTTGCGTCAGAGCTCCGCCATGACGGACGCCGAGACATCGACGACGAGACCGCCCGGCGCGCCGGGCGGATCCAGGCGAATTTCTCGGCCTTCGATGCCCGGGTGCGGGAGGCCGAGCGCCGGGCGGCTGCGGGCGACCTCGAAGGCGCCGCCGTCGAAGCCGCCATTGCGGCGACGATGGCGGCCCATCGCCATTGCGGCGTCTTCGCGAGCCCGCGCCTGGAGCGTCTGACCGCCGAGATCGGCCGGCGGCTCGAGCCGGAGGCCGGCCCTCGCACGGCCCCGGAGCCGGCCCCGTTCCGGCGCGTCCTCCACGTCTGCACGCAGCTCGCCCCGGTGGGCGGCCTCACCAAGATGCTGGCGTTGTGGATCGGCGCCGACGCCCACCGGACCAACGGCCTCGCCCTGACCCAGCATCGCGGCCCGGTCGATGGGCGGATCGCCGAGGCGGTCCGCGCCAGCGGCGGCGCGATCCACCACCTGAACCACCGCCAGGGCGGCAAGCTCGCCTGGGCGCGGGAGCTGCGCCGCGTCGCGCGGGATTACGATGTCGTCGTCCTCCACATCCATTGCGAGGACGTGGTCCCGCTGATCGCCTTCGCGGATCCGGGCAAGCACCCGCCGGTCCTGCTCCTGAACCACGCGGATCACCTGTTCTGGATCGGGACCCGGATCAGCCACGCGGTGATCAACCTGCGCGAGGCCGCCCGCCGGCTCGCGATCACGCGGCGCGGCGTCGATCCGGCCCGGAGCTTCCTGCTCCCGACCCTGATCACGCTGCCCGAGCGCCAGCGCAGCCGTACGGCCGCCAAGCGCGCCCTCGGGATCCCGGACGACGAGGTCCTGCTGGTCTCCGTGGCGCGCGGCGCGAAGTACCGCAACGTCGGCGACGTCACCTACGCCGACCGGCACGTCGATCTGCTGGCTGCGCATCCGAAGGCTCGCCTGATCGTGGTCGGCGCGGGCGAGCGCGCGGACTGGGCCCGGGCGCAGGCCGCGACGGACGGGCGGATCGTGGCCTATGCCGAGCAGTCGGATCCGCGGGCCTTCTTCGAGGCGGCGGACATCTACGTCGATTCCTACCCGTTCGTCTCGTCGACCTCGATGCTCGAAGCCGCCGCCTACGGGCTGCCGCTGGTGACGCGGTTCGAGGCGCCCGCGGCGGCCGAGATCGTCGCGATCAACCATCCCGGGCTCGACGCCACGGCCCGGGTCGCCCGCGACCAAGCGGAATACGAGGCTCACCTCACCGCGCTGATCACCGACGCGGAGGACCGCCGGACCACGGGGGCCGAGATCAGCGCCGCCATCGCGCGCCTCTACGCGCCGGCGAGCTGGGCCGCCGGGCTCGACGCGGTCTACGCGCAGGCCCAGGCGCTGCCCCGGCTCGCGCCGGGTGCCGGGCCGGTGACGGTCGAGGCGCCTCATCTGGGCGAACCGGACCTGCGCCATCAGGACATGTTCGGCTCGGACTTCCCGATCTCCGGCATGACCAAGAACTACATCGGCATGCTGCCGCTCCGGCAACGCGTCGCCTCCTGGGCGGCCCTGCGCCGCGCCGGCGACTTCTCCAGCCCCTGGGAGCGGGTGCGCCTGCTGCTGCCGGAATGGCTGGTGCGCAACGTGAAGGACCGGCCGGGGCTTCTGCGGGCCGGTTGAGAAGGCGTATCCATCGGATCACGCAAAAACAGGCCCGGGAAACCCTGCGGTTTCCCGGGCCTGTTTTCTTCTCCGTTCCAATGCCCTCGGCACGTCAGGAACCCGCAGCGGCGCCCGGAATCACGGGTTGGATGCCTGGACGTCCCTGCGACGGGCAAGCCCGATCCGTCAGCGCGTCCCCGGCCCGGCCGCCGCGAGGGGGCGGCTTGCCTGGGCGACGGCCACCAGGGCCGCGCGCAGATGGGTCGGCCGGATCGCGTCCTTGACCGCCCGGTGCGGCATCAGCCGGAAGGCGGAGAGCAGCGCGCCGGCGGCGGCGCGCCGGTCGCCCCGGGCCGCATGGGCCTGGGCGCCGTCCAGGAAGGCGTCGTAATACCCCTGCACGGTCGCGAAATAGAGGCGCAGGGCCTGAAGGCGCGAAACGCCGAGGGCCGGCGCGTGCCGCCGGAAGACCAGCCGCGTGAAGCGGATCCGGCGGGCGATCAGGCTGTCGAAGGTCCCGGCCGGCCGTTGCCGGAAGTGGACACCGGGCACGGCCACGAAGGCGGCCCCGTGCCGGCGCACCGCCCGGATCTGCCAATCCCAATCCTGGTCGCCGAGCAGCGCCTCGTCGAACAGGCCGACGCTGTCGACCAGGCTCCGGCGCACCACGGTCGCGCCGACCTGCGGGAAGTAGCCGCTCAACATCCGGCGCAGCAGCGCGGCCCCGTCGGCCGGGAGCTCCGCCGGCCAGGGACCGTAGACCGGCTCCAGTTCCGGGGAGGTGGTGATCACCTGCCCGAAGACGATGCCGAGACCGGGCTCCGCTTCGAGCCGTCGGAGATGGGGGCGGATGTGGCCCGGCAGCCAGACATCGTCGTCGTCGAGGAACGCCACGAAGGGCGCGCTCGCCCGCAGCAGCGCCGCGTTGCGGGCGGCCCCCGCTCCGGCACGCGCGACCGGCACGTGGATGGCGCCGAACGCGGCGGCGACCTCGGCGGCCGGACCCGCCTGACCGTTGTCGCCCACGATGATCTCGAAGGCGAGATCGGGCGCCTCCAGGGCGCGGATGCTCGCCAGGGCCTCGCGCAGCAGGGCGGGCCGGTTGCAGGTGGGGACCACCACGGAAACCGTGGCGCGGGGCGCGGGCTGCATCATGTCCATTCTTCCCAGGCGTCGTAGACGCCGTTCAGGAGGGCCCCGAAGACCAGGTCGTTGTCGAAATGCGTGACGAAGCTGCGCCCGATGGTCCCGAGCGGCCGCGTCTCCACGGCCTGCGCGTAGACGATCCGGTAGCCGGCCTGCTGGGCGGCGCGGGCGGCAGCCGGTGTCCAGTTCGCCGACTGCCCCAGCGGGATCGCGAAGCTGTCGGGCCGGATGCCGAGCCGGGCTGCGATCGCCCGGCGCGAGCCGTCGAGCTCCTCGGCCGCCCGCTCGGCGCTGAGGCCCCCGAAATTCGGATGGGTGATGGAATGGCTGCCGATCTCGGCGCCGGCCGAGGCCAGGGCCTCGACCTCGTGCCAGCCCAGGATCCCGCGCGGGCCGGTCCCCGGCCGGTCGAGCCAGCCGGAGACGACGAACAGCGTCCACGGAATCCCGTGATCCCGCAGGATCGGCTCCGCGGCGTCGAGCACGCTGCGCCAGCCGTCGTCGAAGGTGATCGCGAGGTCACAGGGTTCGCCGCTTCCCTCGGCGATGGCGGCGGCCGGCACGAAGCGGTAGCCGAGGCGCAGGGCCAGCTCGATCTGGTGCCGGAAGCGCTCGGGTGTGACGTCGTTGACGCCGCATTCGGGCTGCCCGATCGAATGGTAGCAGAGGATGCGCCCGCCCGGCCGCTCACGGCGCGTCCCGGCGACCGCCAGGGTGGTGCGTTCGTAGGCCATCCGGGCGGCCGCGAACCGCGGACGGGTGAGCCCCACGGTGCGGGCGAGGCTCTTGACCGGTCCGGGGATCATCGCAGGGCGTCGCGCAGGCCGGCGACGACCTGGTCCTGCATCGCGTCGTCCATGCCGGCGTAGAGCGGCAGCAGGATCGCATGGTCGCGCGCCCGCTCCGATTCCGCCAGGGCGAAGCGCCGGGGCGCCTCGGCGTAGGGCGGCTCCAGGTGGGCGCACATGATGCCCCGGCGGGTGGCGATGCCCTGATCGAGCATCGCCTGCATCACGGCGCCCTGGTCGGCCGTCTCCGGCAGGCGGATGCAGAAGCTCTGCCAGTTGCTGCGCGAGCCCATCGGCTCGGGCGGCGGCGTCACCTCCGGCAGGTCCGCGAGCCGCGCCCGGTAACCATCCGCGAGGGCGCGCCGACGGGCGATCAGGCCGGGCAGCCGGGTGAGCTGCGCACGGCCGATGGCCGCCTGCACGTCCGTCATCCGGTAGTTGAAGCCCGCGACCGTGTATTCCTCGGCCACCACCCGGGCGCTGCCGTGGCGCGCCACGTCGGACACGCTCATCCCGTGCTGGCGCCACAGCCTGAACTTGCGGTCCCATTCGGGATTGGCCGTCGTGATCATGCCGCCGTCGCCGGTGGTCAGGACCTTGCGCGGGTGGAACGAGAAGCAGGCGACGTCGCCTGCGGGTCCGCCGATCGGCCGCCAGACGTCGCCCTGGAGCCGCTCGGAGCCGATCGCGCAGGCCGCGTCCTCGATCACCGGGATGCCGGACCGGCGCCCGAGCGCCACGATGGCCTCAAGGTCGCAGGGCATGCCCATCTGGTGGACGCAGACGATCGCCCTGGTCCGCTCGGTCACCGCCGCGGCGGCGGCCTCCGGGGCCATGTTGAAGGTCGCCGGGTCGATGTCGACGAAGATCGGCGTCGCCCCGCACTGGGCGATGGCGTTGGCGGTGGCGATGAAGCTGTGGCTCACCGTCACCACCTCGTCGCCGGGTCCGACCCCGGCGGCGAGGAGCGCGAGATGCAGCGCGGTGGTGCAGTTCGAGACCGCGCAGGCATGGGGCGCGCCGACGATCGCGGCGAACTCCGCCTCGAAGGCCGCGACCTGCGGCCCCTGGGTCAGCCAGCCGGACCGGACGACGGCGGCGGCGGCCTCCGCTTCCGGCTCGCCGACATCGGGTTTCGCGATCGGGATCATGCCAGCGCCCGCCTCAGGTGATCCGAACCGGCCTCGTCGCTCCACCAGGACACCAGGTCGGCGAGGCCCTCGGCCGCCCCGATCTCGGCCTCGAAGCCGATCAGATCCCGGGCGAGGCTGGTGTCGCACAGGCGCCGGGGCACCGGGTTCACGGCGCGCTCGGCCTCATGGATGAGCGGGGTGCCGTCCCGGCCCATGATCCGGGTGAGATGGCCGGCGAGATCGACCAGGGAGGTCTCCACGCCGGTGCCGACATTCAGCACCACGTCGGTGGCCGGTGCGGTCGCCGACAGGATGTTGGCCCGGGCGATGTCGCGGACATGGACGAGGTCCATGGTCTGCAGGCCGTCACCGAACACGATGGGGGACTGACCCTCGGCCAGGCGCTGCATCCAGCGCACCATCACCTCGGTGTAGCGGCCGGTCAGGTCCATGCGCGGCCCGTAGGCGTTGAAGTAGCGCAGGGCGACGTAGTCCAGGCCGTACATGTCGTTGAACGAGCGCAGCAGGCCCTCGCCGAACGACTTGGCCGCCCCGTAGAGGGTGCGGTTGTCGTATGGGTGGTGCTTCTCCGTGGTCGGGAAGCTCTCGGCCATGCCGTAGACCGACGCGGACGAGGCCATCACCACCTTGGCGACGCCGGCCTCGACGCAGCGCTCCAGCAGGTCGAAGGTCGCGGTCGCCATCACCTCGAAGGCCTGACGCGGCTCGGCGGCGCATTGGGTGATCCGGAGGGCCGCCTGGTGGAACACCACGTCGGTGCCCTTGACCAGGCCGTCCATCAGGGCCCGGTCGCGGATGTCGCCCTGCACCAGCCGGACACGGCCCGAGCCGAGGGCGTCCTTCAGGTTCTCGGGCCGCCCGCGGACCATGTTGTCGACGGCCACGATCTCGTCGCAGCCGGCCTCGACCAGCAGGTCGATGATGTGGGATCCGATGAAGCCGGATCCGCCGGTGACGAGGATCCGGGTCCCGCGCAGGTCGCCGGCGAAGCGGCGTCCCTTGCTGACATCACGCAGCTTTTGCATCGGCGACCTCGCAGTAGCTCGAGACGGCCCGGCAGACGCTGTCGATCTGGCTGGACGTCAGTTCCGGGAACATCGGCAGGGACAGGGTCCGGGCGGCCAGGCGCTCGGTGACCGGCAGGCGGCCGGTCCCGTCGTCGAGGTGGCGGTAGGCGGGCTGCCTGTGGACCGGGACGGGGTAGTGGATCCCGGTGGCGACGCCGGCCTCGGCCAGGTGCTGGCGCAGGCCCTCGCGGTCGGGGGTGCTGACCGCGTAGACGTGGAAGGCGTGGTCGCGTCCGGCCGCGCCCGGCAGGTCGAGCCCGAGGCCTGCGAGCCGCGCGCCGTACTCGGCCGCCACCGCCTGCCGGGCCCGGGTCCAGCCCTCCAGGTAGGGGAGCTTGGTGCCCAGGACCGCGCCCTGGACCCCGTCCATGCGCAGGTTGAAGCCGTGCCGGACGTGGTTGTACTTGCCCTGCTGGCCCCAATCGCGCAGGCACCGCGCCGCCTCGGCGAGGTCGTCCCGGTCGGTGACGATGGCACCGCCCTCGCCGTACGCGCCCAGGTTCTTGCCGGGATAGAAGCTGAAGCAGCCGATATCCCCGATCGTGCCGGCCTTCCGGCCGCCGCGCTCCGCGAGATGCGCCTGCGCGGCGTCCTCCACCAGGGCGAGGCCGTGGCGCCGGGCGATGGCCCCGAGTGCGTCCAGATCGGCCATGCGGCCGTGGAGGTGCACCGGCAGGATCGCCTTGGTGCGGGGCGTGATCGCCGCCTCGACCAGGGCCGGATCCATGGTCCAGGTCACCGGGTCGATGTCGACGAGGACCGGCGTCGCGCCGGCGTAGAGCACCGCCGCGACGGTGGCCACGAAGGTGGCCGAGACCGTGATCACCTCGTCGCCCGGGCCGATATCCAGGGCCAGCAGCGCGAGATGGAGCGCCGCGGTGCCGCTGCTGACGGCGACCGCGTGCTTGGCGCCGCAGGCCTCGGCGAAGGCCGCCTCGAACGCGGTGACCGCCGGTCCGAGGACGAAGTCGCCGCTGCGCAGGACGTTGAGGACGGCGGTCTCGACGTCGCCGCCGATGGCCGCGTATTGCGCCTTGAGGTCGAGAAACGGGATCACGAGGCCCTCGCAAGTGGCATGAGGTCGATCGGGTGGCCGTTCTGGCGCAGGGAGCGCATCGCGGCCTCGAGGAGTTCGACCACGCGCAAGCCGCTGTGGCCGTCGGTCTTCGGCGCCTTGCCGGTCTCGATGCAGTCGACGAAGTGCTCGATCTCGACGACGAGCGCCTCGCGGAAGGAGAGGTGCGGCGACCACATGTCCCCGGTCCGGTAGGAGACCATCAGCTCGGTGATGTCCCCGGAGCCGTCGCCGACGGTGACGCCGCGGTCGTAGACCTTGACCTTCTCGATCGGGTCCAGGTCGTTGTAGACGATCATCTTCTTGCTGCCGCCGATCAGCGTCTGCCGGACCTTCACGGGGGCCAGCCAGTTGACGTTGATCTGCGCGACGACGCCGCGCGGGTAGAAGATCGTCAGGTGGGCCATGTTCTCGGGGCGGCCGCTGAAATGGCCGGTGCCGCTCGCCGAGATCGCCACCGGGGCGAGGTCCAGGACATGGTCGAGGATCGCGAGATCATGGACCGCGAGATCCCAGATCACGTTCACGTCGCGCTGGAACAGGCCGAGGTTCACCCGGGTCGAGTCGTAGTAGAAGACCTCGCCGAGCGCGCCGTCCTTGATCAGGTCGTTGATCTTCTCGACCGCGCCCGTGTAGACGAAGGTGTGGTCGACCATGAGGGTCAGGTTGCGCTTGGCCGCCTCCTCGATCAGCAGCCGCGCCTCGAAGGCCGAGGACGTGATCGGCTTCTCGATGAAGACGTGCTTGCCGGCCCGGAGCGCGTTGATGGCGATCTCGAAATGCGAGCTCACCGGGGTCGCCACCATGACGGCGTCGATCTCGGGATCCGCGACGAGGTCGCGCCAATCCTGGTGAAGCTGAGCGGCGGGATACCGCTTGCCCGCCCGGGCGAGCGCCGCGGCCGACTGGTCGGCGATGGCCGCGAGCCGGCACTGCTCGGTCTCCGACGTGCAGCGGGCCAGGTTCGGCCCCCAGTAGCCGTAGCCGACGATTCCGATGGCGATCATGTGCGTGTGTCCCCTCAAGCGATCTGCAGAGGCTCGGCCGCCGCCGGCCGGGACGGCCGTTGGGACCGCGCGCGCTTCTGGCGCGTGTCGCCGATGACCCGGGCGGGGCATCCGGCGACGATGGCGTAGGGTGGGACGTCGCGGGTCACGACCGCGCCTGCGCCGACGAGGGCGCCCTCCCCGATGGTGATGCCGGCCACGATGGTGGCGTTGGAGCCGATCGAGGCGCGATCCCCGACCAGGGTCTCGACGAGCTCCCAGTCGCCGTCGCGCTTCAGGCTGCCGTCCGCGTTCGTGGCCTCCGGATAGCGCTCGTTGGTGAAGACCACGCCGTGCCCGACGAAGACTTCCGCGCCGATCGACACGCCTTCGCAGATGAAGGTGTGCGAGGAGATCTTGCAGCGGGGGCCGATGGTGCTGTTGCGCTGGATCTCGACGAAGGGCCCGATGCGCGACCCGGTCTTTATTGCACATCCGTAAATATTAACGAGATCCGGGTAGAAGATACCCACGTCTCGCTCAATATCCGCATCGGTAATCGGCATCCCCGCAACTCCTTCTGCCGAACTTCTGTGCGGCAAAACTGCGCGGACCTGCGGACGATCGGGAACCCAGGCTTTCGATACCCGTCCCTCCCCCGAAAGGTGCACCGTCCTTCCCCGGGGCGGCGCGGCCCCCGGGGGCCTACCTCGAAAGGCGCAAGGCGCCGCGCCGGAGCGGAACGCCGGCCTCCTTTTGGACGAGTCCCGGCGAACTGCGCCGCTGCGCATCATGCCGGCTGAGCTGTGCCCGAGCATGAAGGGACGACGCGTTGAACACCTGGTCCCATCCGGCCTGCCCCAAAGTCTTCGCGGCCAGTGCGCTTGCCGCCGAAGCGGATACCGGTTCGACGACAGTGCGCGCGTCGAATCACAGACCCAGAGCCGTCCGCAGGGGGGCGTCGCTGCGAAGTGTCTTCGCAACGGGCGCGGCGATCCTGCTGACGCTGGCCGCGCAACCGGCCTTCGCCGAATACCGGATCGCGGCGGGCGATTCCCTCGAGGTGACGGCGCTCAGCATTCCCGGGTTCAAGCAGGAGGCCACGGTCGGGATCGACGGCACCGTCATGGTGCCGCTGCTCGGCGAGGTGCCGGCGGTCGGGCTGACGGTGTCGGAGTTCCGCAAGACCCTGCAGAAGGCGCTGCCGGCCAAGGCGGTGCGGCAGCGCAACGCGGAGGGCAAGGAATCGATCGCCGTGATCGAGCCCGACGAGATCGGGGTGCGGATCGCGAAGTACCAGCCGGTCTACCTGAGCGGCGACGTGACCAAGCAGGGCGAGCACCCGTTCCATCCCGGCATGACCGTCCGGCAGGCGGTGGCGCTGGCGGGCGGCTACAACCTCCTGCGCTTCCGGATGGAGAACCCGGTCGTCGAGAGCGCCAACCTGCGCGCCGAGTACGACAGCGTCTGGGCGAGCATCGCCCGGGAGAGCGCCAACGTCTGGCGGCTCAAGGCGGTCATCGCGGCGGCAAGGGCCGACAAGGCGGCGCCGGCCGGGGCGGACCCGAACGTCCCGCCGGTCCGGGCGAGCGTCGCGCAGAAGCTCGCCGAGCAGCAGCTGCGCGTGCAGATGTCCGACATCGCCAAGGAGAAGGAGTACCTGCAGCGCTCCCTCACCCGCTCCCAGAACCAGCTGGTCAGCCTGACCGAGCAGCAGGCCAAGGAGAAGGAAGGCGTCACCGCCGACGCGGACGATTACGACGCGGTGCGGGCGCTGTTCCAGCGCGGCGCCGTCGTGACGACGCGGCTGACGGATGCCCGGCGGGCGGTACTGCTGTCCTCGACCCGGGCGCTCCAGACCACCGTCCAGGTGGCGCAGCTGGAGCGCGACAAGGGCGAGCTGACCCGCAAGCTCGAACGGGTCGACGACCAGCAGGCCATGGATGCCATGGAGAAGCTGCAGGTTTCGGAAGACAACCTGACCGCGCTCCGCTCGCGCCTGAACAGCATCAACGACAAGCTGGTCTATACCGGCGCGCTGCGCAGCCAGCTCCTGTCCGGCAGCCGCGCCCGGGCGTCGATCGCCGTCTTCCGCCCCAACAGCACCACCCCGAGCGCGGTCGACGCCGCCGAGGACATGGAGCTCCAGCCGGGCGACGTCGTGGAGGTGGTGCTCAAGCCGGACCCCGCCATGCGGGGGATCGGCGACGGCGCCGGCCAGAACTGACGCCACCGGATGCCCATCGCGCCGGACGGCGACCGCCGGCCTTCGGGAAAAAATATTCCAGAACAAACGCTTAGCCCGTCGTTCAGGATCCGGGATCCGAGACGATGCGCAAACCCCGCCCCGGTGAGGGACACGCCATGAACAGACACTCGACCAGCGCGGCCTTCCTGCGGGCCGACCCCGTGGGCACCGGCGCCGGCAGGCCGTGGCGGGACGCGCCGCGGACGCCCGATCCCGATTCCCAGGTCGCGATCCTGACGATCATGCGGCGGAACTGGCGGTCGATCCTGGCGCTTAGCGGCGTCGGGCTGATCGCCGCGATCATCTACGTCGCCACCGCGCCGTCGATCTACACCGCCAGGGCGCGGGTCTACATCGAGAGCCGGTCGAGCCCGGTCACGGCCCGCGACACGCCCGGCGCCGCGACCCCCCTGGAGATCCCCGAGGTCGAGAGCCAGGTCGAGTACATCCGCTCCGAGAAGATCGCCCTGGCCGCGGTGCACCGGCTCGGCCTGGCGCCGACGCAGGACCTGTCGGTGCCGCCGCACCCGCTGGTGGCGAAGGTCCGGGAGGGCATCGGCGCGGTCAAGCTGTTCGTCGCCGGCCTGATCGGCCTCTCCCCCGCTCCCAAGCCGGGCGTCGCGGTGGGCCCGGACGAGCGCCAGGCCGCGACCGTGCGGGAGAACCTGGAAGCCGCCCGCATCGGCGCGGCCTACGTCATCGAGGTCGGCTACAGCCTCGACAACCCCACGACCGCGGCCGCCGTCGCCAACGCGGTGGCGGACGCCTACGTGGCCACGCAGTTGGAGAACCGGTCGCAGATCTGGAAGGTCGCCGGCGAGTGGATCCTGCCGCGGCTGAAGGAGATGCAGCAGCGCGCCAGCGCGGCCTCCCGCGAGGCCCAGACCTACAAGGCCGAGCACGCCATCATCGATCTCGGCAAGCGCGGCCTGGTGGGCGAGCAGCAGCTGGAGGAACTCAACACCGCGGTCGCCTCCGCCCGATCCAGGACTGTGGACGCCCGCTCGACCCGCGACCAGATCCGCGCACTGCTGGCCTCCGATATCGCCGATCCCGGCATCACCGAGGCCTTCAAGGACACGGTGATCATCCAGCTGCGCAAGCAGTACGTCGACCTTGTGCAGCGCGCCGACGACCTGAAGCGCCGCCTCGGCCCCGACCACGACGCGGTCACGGCGATCCAGAAGGACGTGCTGGCGGCCAAGCAATCCCTGCGGGCCGAGCTGGAGCGCCTTGCCGCCTCCCTGGACCGGGACTACGAGGTCGCCAAGGCCCGCGAGGACAGCATGTCGGCGTCCTTCGACGCGCTGATCTCGAAGACGCTCGTGACCAGCGAGGCGCGGGTGAAGGCGAAGGAGCTCGACCGGGCGGCCGAGACCTACGACCAGATCTACACGAACCTGCTCAGCCGCTACATCGACGCGGTCAACCAGCAATCCTACCCGCAGCCCTCCGCGCACGTGATCACCCCGGCGAGCGTCCCCGAGCGCCCGAGCGCGCCGCGCGGCGGCCTGATCGTGATGCTCGGCATGCTGGTCGGGGCCGGCCTCGGCGTCAGCGGCGCCTTCGCGCGGCACTGGTTCGACCGGACCCTGCGGTCGCCCGGGCAGATCACCGGCCAGGGCCTGTCCTGCCTGGCCGCCCTCCCCGAGCTGCGGCGCGAGCCGGGCTACCGGGCCGCCCTGGCGCTGGCGCAGAGCCACGCCGACGAGGCCCTGCGGCCGGCCAGCGTCGAGGCGTTCAAGGCCGGCGCGGTGCGGTACATGCCGCAATCGATCTTCGTGGAGCGGCTGCACAGCCTGAAGTCGCACCTGATCGGCAACGACCGCCGCGGCCCGGTCTTCGCCATCGGGGTGACCTCGGTCGGGGCCGGCACCGGCAAGACCACCTTCGCGAGCAACTTCAGCCAGTTGCTGGCCCGGTCGCGCGCAGCCTCCTCGAGCCGGATCCTGCTGATCGACGCCGACGTGCGGCAGGCGACCCTGTCGCGGCTCAGCCAGGCCTCGGACCAGCGCGGGCTCCTCGACGTCCTCGCCGGCCGCTGCTGCGCCGAGGAGGCCGTCCGGCCCCAGCCCGGGGACGTCCGCCTGCTCGCCTGCGGCAGCCTCCACCCGGGCGACCCGCATTTCAGCGACCTGATGACCCCGGAGGCGATCGCCAGCCTGGTCCGCGACGAGCGCACCAACCTCGACCGCATCGTGGTGGACCTGCCCCCAGCCGACGATCTGCCGACCCTGCGGCCGCTCCTCGATATGCTGGACGGGGTGATCCTCGTGGCCGAGGCGGGCAAGACCAACATCGACGACGTGATCGCGGCCGTCCAGGACCTGGAATCGAGCGGCTGCACCGTCCTGGGCGTCGTGCTCAACAAGACGAACGCCACGCCGGCGGTCCGGCGCGGCACCCTGGTGGACGCCCTGGTCCGCCGCGCCGCGGCGATGCGGCCGTCCGCCCAGCCCCGGGTCGCCCGGTCCTGGCGCCGCCGCCCGGGCGCCGAGGCGACGGATGCAGGAGCCTCCGTGTGACGGCGTTTCGCGCGGCGTCGGGTTCGCGGTCGCAAGGAAGGTTGAATGGGCCGCGCGCCATGACGCCGATTGCGCCGGATGCCGCGTTGCCCGGCGCCGGGCCGGTGGGCCGTGTCGCCTTCTTCGGCCACGACCGGATCGAGCCGACGATCCGGAAGCGGGTCGGCGCCATCCGGGAGACCGGCTGGTCGGTGGTCGAGTACATGTTCGTGCGGGCGCGGGTCGGCCTCGCCGATCCCGGGACCGCCGGCGACGTCGTGCCGCTCGGGCAGACCGTGGATCGGCAGTACGGACGGCGGCTCCCGATGCTGGCGCTCGGGATCGTCCGGGCGCTGGCACGGTGGCGGGACCTGCGCGCCGCGGACGTGGTCTACGTGCGCAACCTCGACATGGCGCTGGTGGCCTGGGCCTCGACCCGGCTCGCGGGCAGCCGGGCGCCTCTGGTCTACGAGGTGCTCGACATCCAGCGCCTGATGGTGCGGCCGGACCGGGTCGGACGGGTCGCCCGGGCGGTGGAGCGCTGGATCCTGGGCCGCAGCGCGCTGCTGGTCGTTAGCGCGCCGGACTTCGTGGGCCGCTACTTCGGGCCGGTCCAGGGTTTTTCGGGCCCCTGGCACCTCCTCGAGAACAAGGTCATGGCGCACCGCCTCGCCGAGGTGGCGCACCGGATCGACCGCGACCGCAGCGCCGGGCCGCCCTGGGTCATCGGCTGGTTCGGCACGCTGCGCTGCCGCCGGAGCCTGACCATCCTGGCGGCGGTGGCGCAGGCGCTGGGCGACGCGGTGCGGGTCGTGATCGCCGGCCGGCTCTCCGAGGAGGATATCGACCCGCAGGCCTTCGCGGAGACGCTGCGCCGGCATCCGAACATGTCGTTCCGCGGCCCCTACGCCAATCCGGAGGAGCTGCCCGACATCTACGGCGGCGTCCACTTCAGCTGGGCGGTCGATTACCTGGATGACGGCCTCAACTCGGACTGGCTGCTGCCGAACCGGCTCTACGAGGGCGGCCTGTGCGGGGCGCTGACGCTCGCGCGCGCCGAGACCGCCACGGGCCGCTACGCGGTGGCCGAGCAGCTCGGGTGGGCCTTCCCGGAACCGCTCGAGGACGCCGTCATCGCGTTCCTGCGCGGCCTCGACGGGGCGACCTACGCGGCGATGCACGGCGGGCTCGCTACCCGGGCGATCACGGACTTCGTCGACGTCCACGGCATGCGCGACCTGCTGGCCCGGGTCGCCTGATTGGTTTTCTCGCGCGGCGCGGCGATTTACGCCGCGCCGCCGGACGCGGGCTGGGGCCGGATTCGGGCGCATCGTCTCCGCCCCGCGACCGGGCGCTGACGGACTCACACATCCGGTGGTGCGCGACGGCCGCACGAGGAAGCGCGGATCCTCGCCCGTTGCAGGAAATGGGGCCTGTCGCGCTCTGGAAGCGAGACTGCCTCGAGCCTGTGGGGCCCGCAGCGGACGGGCACGCCCGGATCGGGGGGCGCCGGTTACGTAGTTCCGACGGGCGCCCCCGCGCGGGGGCGAATCGATCGGCTCAGAATGCGGCGTGCCGGCCACCGAAAGCCCTGATTCGGGGGTGATTCGCCATCGGACCGGCGGTTCGAGCCTCCAAACCGTCATCATATCTACAAAATCAGTCCAGCAACTCAGTTTCAGCGGCGAAAACTGGATTCGCCACCGCGCTGGAGTGCGAGATAGGCGGGGCAATTAGACATCAGTCGAATAGGCTAAACAATTTGGCCAAGGCCGCATCCGGTGACGGAATCCGATCCCCGAACCGGCAGGCCGCCGAGGCGGAAATAGCCGCCGCGACATTTCAATTCTTTGGTTGCTAAAAACTTGCGATCGACCGCCTGGATACGGTCGATCGACCGCAATGAACCAGACCAGACACCAGAAGATCGCACGGATGCAGGACGAGATCTACGATCCGGATCGGCGGTCACTGCACCAGTAGCTACGTACGTAGTTTGTGACTGTTTTGATATGCGTAGAAATTTAATCAACCCGGAGCAGATAGGGTATTTACAGCCGATTTTACGAAAGTTAGCATTATATCCACGGTCATCGAGAGCCTTTCAATAAGGCGCCGAACAGACCGCCATCCGCTAGTGTCATGTCGACGGCGAGTTCGTGGGTTTCCACGCCCTCGCCTGACAACGGGCTTCCTGCGAAAGGAGGTAATTTCCTATGGCCAGTCTTGGTACTCGAGACGAGCGCGTCATCGTCGAGCGGGATAGTCCCAGGAGCCGCAGCGGCTTTCCGGGAGCGCAGGGCGGTGACGGTTCGGACGTCATCGAGCGGCGGGACCCGACCCTGGCCCGCACGAACCGCATCGTGATCATCGATCGCCGGCAACTCGTCGGTCGGTGCCTGGCCGCATCCCTCCGGGAGGCCGACAAGGACACCGTGTTCGAGGTGTTCCCGGACATCGAGTCGTGGAAGCGCCAGACCCCGTTCGCGGCCGCCAACGTGGTCGTGCTGTGCCGGCCGGACGGCAACCTGTCGGAGACCGAGTGGGCCGAGGTCACCCGGGAGCTGGCCCTGCTGCAGGGCGAGGTCGACGCGCCCCCGGTCGCGGTCATCTCGGACGGGGAAAACCTCGACCAGATCGTGCGGACCATCAAGCTCGGGGTGAAGGGCTACATTCCGACGACGACCTCGGTCGACATCGCCCTGCAGGCGCTCCAGCTCGTCCAGGCGGGCGGCGTCTACATCCCGGCGGAATGCCTGTTCCCGCTTCTCGCCAGCATCAAGGTCGAGGAGCCGGTCGAGCCCGGCGAGGACGAGATCTTCTCCCCGCGCCAGCTCTGCGTCGCCCGGGCCCTGCGCAAGGGCACGCCGAACAAGATCATCGCCTACGAGCTGAACATGTGCGAGAGCACTGTGAAGGTTCACGTCCGCAACATCATGAAGAAGCTGAAGGCGAAGAACCGCACCGAGGTCGCGTACCTGACCAACAAGTACTTCCTGCGCGAGGATTCGAGCCTGGCCGCCGTGAAGGCCCCGGCGGCCTGAACGCCGCCCGGCCGCGCCGGCCCCGACAGAGCGCCGTGCCCGATCCATCCGCGATCGGGCACGGCGCTCTGTTTTGAGCCGGACCGCCCCGCAGGGCGGCCGCCTCAGCCGACGGCCAGCAGCGGCCGGGCCGCGGGCTCGACCCGGGGCGCGGCAGGCTCCTCGGCGCGGCCGACGCTGGTATAGGCGAACCCGTGCAGCCGGGCCTCCTCGGGCCGGTAGACGTTGCGCAGATCGACCAGGACCGGAATGCGCATCGTGGCGTGGAGCCGCGGCAGGTCCAGCGCCCGGAACGCGTTCCACTCGGTGACGATCACCAGGGCGTCCGCACCCTCCGCGCACGCGTAGGCATCCTGCGCGAAGTCCACGCCCGGCAGGAGCGGCCGGGCCTGCTCCATGCCCTCCGGGTCGTAGGCGCGGACATGGGCGCCGGCATCCTGCAGGCCGGCCACGATCGCGAGGGCGGGCGCATCGCGCATGTCGTCGGTGTTCGGCTTGAAGGTCAGCCCCAGCACCGCGATCGTCTTGCCGCGGACCCCGCCGCACGCCTTGATGACCTTGCGGGCCATGCCGCGCTTCCTCTGGTCGTTGACCGCGACCACGGTCTCGACCAGCCGCAGCGGCGTCCCCGCATCCTGGGCGGTCTTGACCAGAGCCAGCGTATCCTTGGGGAAGCACGAGCCGCCGTAGCCCGGCCCCGCATGCAGGAACTTGCCGCCGATCCGGTTGTCGAGGCCCATGCCGCGGGCGACCTGCTGCACGTCGGCGCCGACCTGCTCGCACAGGTCGGCGATCTCGTTGATGAAGGTGATCTTGGCGGCCAGGAACGCGTTGGCGGCGTATTTCGTCAGCTCGGCGGTGCGCCGCGACGTCACCAGGATCGGCGCCTCGTTGAGGTAGAGCGGCCGGTAGACCTCGCGCATCACGGCCTCGGCCCGGGGATCCTCGGTGCCGACGACGATCCGGTCCGGGCGCTTGAAGTCGGAGATCGCCGCGCCCTCGCGCAGGAATTCCGGGTTCGACACCACGGCGAAGTCGGCGTCCGGCCGCAATTCGCGGATGATGCGCTCGACCTCGTCGCCGGTGCCCACCGGGACCGTCGACTTCGTCACCACCACGGTGAAGCGGGTCAGCGCCCGGGCGATGCTGCGGGCCGCCTGGTACACGAAAGAGAGGTCGGCGAAGCCGTCGCCGCGTCGCGAGGGGGTCCCCACCGCGATGAACACCGCGTCGGCCTCCGCGACGGCGAGCTCCAGGTCGGCGACGAAGGACAGCCGGCCCTGGCGGACGTTCTCCGCCACGAGGGCACCGAGCTCGGGCTCGTAGATCGGGATCTGCCCGGCATTCAGTGCATCGATCCGGTCGCGGTTGGTGTCGACGCACACGACGCTGTGGCCGAAATCGGCCAGGCACGCCCCGGAGACCAGCCCGACATAGCCCGACCCGACCATCGTGATGTTCATGCTCGCCTCGTCGCACCGCGCGCCCTGTGAGTCCGGTCTACGGCGGCGGGAGCGGGGCGGCACCTCATGACTTAGGCGTAGGGCCGGTCGGCGGGACGGGGTACGGGCGCGGTCGCGGGGCTGCCCGGCCCCAAGGCCGGCCGGATACCTCGCTAGGCTTAGGTCCGGCCGCTCCCGCGGTGTTCCCCGGCCATGCAAGAGACCAGGCAGCCTAAAAGCTAAGTCTTTTTCCCTTCTATTAGGCCGGATCTCATGGGGTTTAGACGGAGACGATCGCAGGGACGAACTCTCTCGGGGATTTTCGCAGGGGGAGAGCCCGTTTGGCCGCACGCTTCTACTTCGAGCTTGCCAACGCCGAGATCACGCTCCACGACCCGACGGGCGTCGAGGCCACCGACCTCGAGGAAGCCCTGTTCGAAGCGCGCAGCGTCATCGCCGAGATGGCCGACGAGATCGCCGACGGGCATCCGGGGCCGCCCTGGACCCTGCTGGTGCGGGACGAGGCCGGATGGCTGGTCGGGCGCTTTCCGATCCGCAAATGACCGGACGCGCGGCCTTTACCGGTTGTTAACCCTTCGTTCGGAGGATCGAGACGCCTTCGATCAGGGACAACCATGGCCAGACCGACGTCCTCGCCCGATCCGCGCGTCGCCGCGCTGGCCGACGCCACCGCCGCCGGCCTGGCGCAAGCCGCACAGGCCCTGGCGGAGCGCGGCGATCCCGAGACCGCCGAGACCCTGCGCGCGATGGCGCGGCACAACCGGGTCGCGGCGCTCAAGCTGCGGACGATGCGGGGCGTGGCGCAGGACCGGATGGGCCTGGCGCGTACCGCCTGAACCCGGGCGATCCGATCGTCCGGACGACTGCTCTCCCGCACGACGGATCGGGCCGGACGCCCCTCCCTGCGGGGAAGGGCGTCCCGGCGGGCGATGGGTGAGGGACAGCGTCGGCGGCCTCCGGCGCTCGAACCGGCGGGAGCCGTCACGCCGCGCGCATGGTGGCCAGCAAGCGGTCGACCTCGGCGGTGAGACGCTCGGACTGGCGTGACAGGCCGGTCGCGGCCGAGAGCACCTTGCCGGCGGCTTCCCCGGTCTGCTCGGAAGCACCCGCGACACCGACGATGTTGCCGGTCACCTCCCGGGTTCCGGCGGTGGCCTGGGCGATGTTGCGCACGATCTCCTGGGTCGCCGCGCCCTGCTGCTCGACCGCGGCGGCGATCGAGCTCGCCACCCCGTTCAACTCACGGATCCGGTTGGTGATCGTGCCGATCGCGCCGACGGCCTCGCCGGTGACGCCCTGGATCCGGCCGATCTGGCTGGCGATCTCCTCGGTCGCCTTGGCGGTCTGGCCGGCCAGCTCCTTCACCTCGGAGGCCACGACGGCGAAGCCACGGCCCGCCTCGCCGGCGCGGGCAGCCTCGATCGTGGCGTTGAGCGCCAGCAGGTTGGTCTGGCTGGCGATCGCCGAGATCGTCTGCACCACGTCGCCGATCCGCGTGGCCGCCGCACTCAGCTCGGCAACCAGGGCGGCGGTCTGGTCGGCCTCGCCGACGGCCCGCTGGGCCAGATCGGTGGACCCCTGCACCTGCCGGCCGATCTCCTGGATGGAACCACCGAGTTCCTTGGTGGCGGCCGCGACCGTGTTGACGTTGGCGGCCGCTTCCTCGGCCGCCATCGCCACCGCGCCGGATTGGGTGCCGGCCTCCTGGGCGATGTCCGTCATCGCCCGGGCGGTGACTTGCAGCTCCGTGGCCGAGGACGCGACCTGATCGACGATGCCGGCGACCGCCTGCTCGAAGCCCTGGGCCAGGTCCAGCCGGGCGCGCCGGCGCGCCGCGGAGGCCGCGGCGTCGGCGGCCAGCTTGTGCTCGGCTTCCTCGGCCGCGCTGCGGGCGACGCTCTCCTTGATGCGCTCGACCGCGCGCCCGACCGCACCGATCTCGTCGCCACGGGGCGCCTCCGCGATGACCGCGTCGATCTCGCCTTTCGCCATCCGCTGCAGGACGGCCACGAGGCTGCCGAGGGGCCGGGTCACACCGAACACGATGATGGCGCCCGAGAGGGCCAGGGCGGCGAGCAGCCCCGCCGCGGTCGAGCCGATCAGGACCAGCCGCGCCTGCTTGGCCGCGGCCTCGGTGGCGTTCTTCCCGTCGGAGAGGCGGGCATCGACCCGCCCCTCGTAGACCCGCGCGGTCCGGTCGAACCGCTTCGCGACCTGCTGGCTCGTCCCCATGGCCAGCTGCGTGGCGGCGGCCTGATCGTTCTTCAGCGCGAGCGCGTTGGATCTGTCGAGGACATCGTAATACTCGCGCGTGATCGTACCGATCTCGAGCAGCAGGTCCCGCACCTCCTTCTTCAGCGCGCCCTCGGCGAGCGTCGCGATATCGTCCGCCGTGCCCTTCACCGCATCGCGATACGCCTTCTCGAAGTCGGACATCTCGTTCTGCGGCTGACCGATGATGATCGCGCGGTTCATGAGGCCGGCGGTCTGCACGTTCTGCCGGACCCGCGCGAACGCCTCCAACCGCGCGACGTAATAATCCACCAACACGTGGTTACGCTCGGTGATATCCCCCAACATACTGAGCGTATAATAGATCGTTCCAACGCTCACGAGCGCCGTGATTAAGATCGGCACAAACATCTTGTGCAGTATTCTTAAGCGTTCGAAGATTTTCATATGGAAAGATTCTCTAACCCGGCATTGCGCCGACCTTAAAAACGTGCCCTGAAATTAATCAAGTGGGTTGACATGATCATTTGTTACGTACCAATATGTAAAAAAATTTACCGGCAGATCTGAATCATATAACTTTACACAATAACGCCCATCGTTTCGGATCATAACTTCTAATAGTGCGGGTGATCGAACCATATTTCGCGCTGGCTGAGAAATTGAGGTGTTAAATCTTATGATGACGGTCCAGCCACTTGGCACACACGCACAAGGCGTCTGCGCATCGCGCATACTTGGGCCCGACGTCATCCAGCGGCCACACGAGGAACAGTATCCGGCCAGCTTGCGAGCGATCAACAGCCAAAAATTCAATAAAAGCACCCGCACAAGTGTTTTTGCTGATTGTTTACACCCGAACAGCCTGGTAGATTTGCAAGATAGAGCTTGACAAGGAACTCACGCGCCGTGCCCCCGACAGACAGCGAGATGAGCGCCGGCCTCGCGCTCGACATGGTCGGTCGCGCCTATCTCGCCCTGGCCCTCCTCTACGAGACAGCGCACCCGGGCGAGTTCGATGGCGTCCAGCAGAAGATTCGCGCGTTCGTCGAAGACAATTTCCGTATCATCCAGGAGACCAGCGGCCGCGAGACCCTGGCGGCGGGAACGGTCGAAGGCGCGGCTCACCTCGTGAACGGCGTCCTGCTCGAGGTCGAAAGCAAGATCGCGACGATGATCCGGCCGACCCGATACATGCGTGGCTGAGCCGCGCGCGGGACACGACGGGGTGCCATCGAATCGTACCGGGCCGATCGACCGCGCCCGCTGAGGCCTGCCTTCGGGTGTGGACAGAGCCATACAGAATGGGGACGATCCCGCGCCCCTCCCCGCACGCGGACGCCTCGAAGAAGCCCTTCGGCCGGCTGCGCGAACGCAAAGGCCTGCGCTTCGCTCCCTCGCCCCCGGATGACGGGAGTGGGGTGGAACCGCGCCAACCCGGACCAGGCGAGCCTCCGCTCCGTACCGCGCACGGGGTATCCGAAGGCCGAATACCGGACTGTTGCAGTTGAGCCATGAGGCCGCGCTAAATCTCTCACCACGCTTGGGCGGCGACACTGGCCCTAGCTTGAAGCATCGACAGTGTTAACGGAGCATGTTAGTCCCCAACTAGGGATGGAAACAAGATTATCGGCGCGATGAAGATCAGCGATGATTGTGACCAGGGCTCACGTAGTGCGGATGTTGCACTCGAGGTTTTGGCGCGAGCCTATCATGCCCTGGCAGTCGTCTATGAACTCTCGAACCCCGGCGCCTACCTGGCACTTCATGGAAAGATGATGCCGTACCTGCTGGACAGTTTCCGGAACGCCGAGGCGGCGCGGACCGGCGATCCGCACACCACCGCGTTGTTCAGCGCCGCGCTGGAGCGGGTCCGCTGCGCGCTGGACGACGTCCAATGCGACGTGTCGGCCGTCCGGCCCCGGAGCGGCGAGCGGGATCACTGACGAAGCCGGCGGCGGCGCGTTCTCAGGGCGCCGGCCGCAGGCGCTCGCTCGGCCCGAGCAGCAGGCGCGGAGCCGTATCCCCGGTCGCGGCACGGTTCGGGATCAGCCGGGCCAGCTTGGCCTCCAGGGTCTCGGACGCGATGTGCCGCCAGGCCCGCGGGGCGTACAGCAGTTCGCGCAGGGCCGCCGCGTAGCCGTGCGAGCGCCGGCGGTCGAGGACGCGCCGGTGCTGCCATTTCCGCATCGTGGCGTCGCGATGGGACCGCAGGGCCTTGCGGGCGCCCGGCGCGAGGTCCGGACGGGCCAGCATCGTCTCGTCGAACGCGATGATCGCCGCGAGGTCCTCGGTCCGGTGCTGCGCACTCAACGAATCCGCGCGCTCGACCGCCACGTAGCCGCATGGCGCCGTGACGGCGAACACGGCGCCCGCCGCCAGGGCCTCGACGTAGAGGGCGTAATCCTCTCCGAGGCGCAGCCGGGCGTCGTAGCGCAGGCCGTGGCGCTGCAGGAACGAGCGCCGCATGATCGGCTTGAGGAACCCGAGTTCCCGCCGGTGCTCGCCCGCCCGTCCGATGTTGCCGGAGACGAACCCCGCGAGCGACAGCAATTGTGGCCGGCCGGGCCCCGTCACGAGGCTCCCGGCCGCGGCCGCCGCGCTCCCCCGGACCAGGATGATGTCGTCGGCGATCAGGTCCCAGCTGCGGGGGGCCGACAGCAGGCGGCCCAGGCGCCCGTCCAGGAAAGTGTCGTCGGCATCGAGGACGCAGAGCAGCCGCGCGGTCGCCACCGCCAGCGCCGCGTTGCGGGCAGCGGCCGGTCCGGCGTTGCGCGTCAGCCGGAGCAGCTTCAGCCGGCCGGTCCCGTCACCGGCGGCCTCGGCGGCCGCGCTGGTCCGGTCCGTCGAGGCATCGTCGACGACGATGACCTCGGCGACCTCCGGCTGGCGCAACGCCGAGGCGACCGCGGTCGCGATGGTGGCCTCGGCGTTGCGCGCCGCGATGATGACGCAGACATCCGCTCCGTCGCTCTGGGCCTGGACGCTTCGCACCGGACGACTCCGAAGACTCCCCGCCCGGCAGGGGCCGGACGGCCATCCCGCACCGTAGGCGGCCCGCGCGCGGCACGCGACATCGTCCAAAAGGAGGGCGCGGGCGCCGGATCCGCTCGTCCGAAAGATCACCGCCGCCGCGGCCGGACGCGCCGATACTGCGCCGGATTCCGTGAACCGGCCAAAGCGAGACGATGAGCATGACGAGACCGCGCCGCCCGATCCGCACCGGCTGCCTGGCCGCGGCCCTGTTGCTGCCGGTCCTGCCGGTCGCGGCCGGGGACGATCCCGCCCCGGCTTCCGGCGACGCGCCGGCGTTCCGGGGCGGCGGCTCCTTCGTGGAGACCTTCGCGACCCTCGGCGATCGACGCTGGTACGTGGCCGACGGCTGGGTCAACGGCGACTTCCAGAAGTGCACGTGGTCGCGCCAGCGCGTGCAGATCCCCAGCCCCGGGGCGCTGACCCTCACCCTGGCCGACAGCCCCTACAAGGAGCGCGCCTTCAGCTGCGCGGAGATCCAGACCAAGGAGCGCTACGGCTACGGCACCTACGAGGTTCGGATGCGGCCAGGCGCGGCCTCCGGCCTGGTCTCGGCGTTCTTCACCTATAACGGCCCGGACGACGGCGACCGCCGGACGAACGACGAGATCGATTTCGAATTCTTGGGCAAGGACACGAAGGGCGTCCAGCTCAACTACTTCACCGGCGGTACCGGCCAGCACGAGAGTGTCGAGGCGCTGGGCTTCGACGCCGCGACGACCATGGCCGACTACGCGCTCGAATGGCTACCCGACCGGATCCGCTGGTCGGTCAACGGCCGGCTGCTGCGTGAAGTGCGGGCCGCGCCCGACCGGCCGATCCCGTCGCATCCCGGCAAGATCATGCTCAGCATCTGGACGGGCCAGGGCCGCGACTTCGAATCGTGGCTTGGGCCGGCCACCTATCCGGGACAGCCGGTCTCGGCCGCCTTCGAGCGCGTCGCCTTCACCAAGCTGGGCGACCCGTGCGGCTTCAAGGGCTCGATCCTCTGCCGGTAGGGCGGCACGACGCCGCCGGCTTATCGCGGAACCCAAACGAAACATTAACCTTGTCCCCCGCACGTTCACGATTGCGGTCACTACGGGGCCAAGTTTGATGTCCGGGTTCAGCCTTCTCATCGCTGTGTATGCGGTCGGCTTCGTGGAGTTCTGGCGCCTCTGCGTCGTGGCGCCCCTGGACCAGGACGACCCGGCCTGAGGGCCTGCCCGACCCGACGCAGCCCACACCCGACGCCGAGAGCCGTCCCGGATCGCGTTGCAATCGCCAACAGCTCTCAGCCCTTGATGCAACGCGCTCGCTGACGCCAAACCGGGATCCACCTCGGCGGCGAGCGCTCTCGCGGCGTCCCGTCGTCGGCTCGCGGCGCTACTTGCTGCCGCGCTGGGCCAGCACGGCCGGAATGGTGCGCAGCATGATCGCGAGATCCCGGCGCAGGCTCCAGCGGCTGGCGTAGTCCAGGTCGAGCGCCACGCGCTCGGCGTAGCTGGTGTCGGAGCGGCCCGAGACCTGCCACAGACCGGTGACCCCGGGCGGCACGGAGAAGCAGAGCGTGAACGCCGTCCCGTAGCGGACGACCTCCCCCTGCACGATCGGGCGCGGGCCGACCAGGCTCATCTCGCCGCGCAGCACGTTCCAGAGCTGCGGCAGTTCGTCGAGCGAGGTCTTGCGCAGCACCTGGCCCAGGGTGGTCACCCGGGGATCCCGGGTAAGCTTGTGGGTCGCCTCCCACTCGGCCCGGGCCTCGGGATGCGCCGCCAGGTGCGCGGCCAGGACCGCGTCGCCGTTCGCGATCATGGACCGGAACTTCAGGCACCCGAACGGACGCCCGTTCCGGCCGAGCCGCCGATGCCGGAAGATCGGCGCGTGGCCGTCGCTGGCCCAGATCAACAGGGCGATGAACAGGAGCAGCGGCAGCAGCAGACACAGGGCCGTCAACGCCACCCCGGTATCGAGCGTGCGCTTGGTGGCCCAGCCGAGCCGGAGCCCGAAGCGCGCTGGAGAAGCCGTCGGCAGCGTCATGACCAACGCTTCGTTGATCGTCTCGACCATATGGTGCGGCGACGACGGGGTGATGGAGGTCGGGGTCCCAACCGGACGCAGCATGGCGGCGGCTCCTCACTCGGTGCGAAAGGTGGATGCGACAGTGCGAGATGCGATCGAAACCCGCGGGCCGGTGCGGCCGGGACGGGGACAATATTTGACACGCGAAAGTCTTGAGCCGTTGGCACAGCGGAAAACTTGCGGGATAAAGCCGGGGCAGGACCACCGAATCACCAGTGGAGATAAGTAATTGCTGGTCCTTCTGGTCTTTGCTGCGCTGATCGGGGGCGCGATCGGTTTCGCGGTGGGCCTGCTGCAGGGCTGGCTGGTCGCGTTGCTGGCGGCCCAGGCCGGAGCCGCGATCGGCGTGGGCCTCGTGGTCCTGCTCGGGATGCGTCGGTGAGCGCCCCGGCCGGGCGGAGCCCCGAATCCGCGCCGCGTGCGGCGGGCCCCCGGGACGGCCTGTGGCATGGCGTGGCGCGAGACATCGCGCTGCACGGCATCGCGTCGTCTGCAAACCGGTGCGTGTGAGCGATGACCGTTCACATCAGTGTTCCACCCGGAATCGGACGGGCCATCGCGACCATACCCCACTTCGATATTGTTAAACAACCCTAAACACGAAGGGTCTAAGGCCGAATACAGCAATGCGGCAGATGTTCAGGCGACCCGGCCTACGCCGATCGAGGTAGGCCGCCCCCCGCGTCCGGCCGGCCTAGACCGGGCGCTCGATCCGCTTCGACCGCGCCCGCGCGGCGGGACGGGCTCCGGCATCGGACGAGGCGTGCATGGTCCCGGCAGAGCGCCGCATCATCGGGTTCGACGGCCTGCGGGCGGTGGCCTTCCTGATGGTCTTCGCCAGTCACAAGGCGCCGAGCCCGCGCACCGAGGCGCTGGGCAGCGCCGGGGTCTGGCTGTTCTTCGTGCTGAGCGGCTTCCTGATCGTCCGCATCCTGGCGGCGGCCCGCGGGCGCATCGAGGCCGGCGCGGCGACGCCGATGGACAGCCTGCTTGCGTTCTACCGGAACCGGCTCGCCCGCATCGTGCCAGTGTATTACGTCTTCCTGTTCGTGCTCTACACCACCCGACTGGGCGGCCCGCTGAACCTCGGCGACGACGCGTTCAAGCTTTCGACGTGGCTGTACCTGACCAACGTCTATATCGAGCGGAACGGCTGGGGGACGGAGCTGGGCCATCTCTGGAGCCTGGCCGTCGAGCAACAGTTCTACCTGCTGTTCGCGCCGGCGGCCCTGTTCCTGCCCCGGCGCCGTCTCGGGGCGCTGTGCGGCGCGCTCGTGGGCGCCAGCGTGCTGATGCACGTCGCCCTGTGGTCGGCCGGCGCCTGGCCGGTGAGCTTCGACGTCGACACGGTGGCCAATCTCGGGCTGATCGCCCTGGGGGGTCTGGCCGGCCTGCGCACGCAGCCCCTGCCGGGCTGGCTCCGGAGCGACGCCGCCCTGCTCGGCGCGCTCGCCCTGTTCCTGGCCCTGCCGCTGCTCGCCGGGGAGACCGGCCGGTGGCTGATCCTCGGGCGGCTCAGCGGGGTCCTGGCGGCGCTCGTCCTGCTCCAGATCGTCCAATCCCCGGGCAACCGCATCGTCGCGCTGCTGGACACGGCCTGGCTGCGCCGGATCGGCGTCATCAGCTACGCCGCCTACCTGTTCCACGTGCCCCTGCACGCGGAGCAGGTGCTGGCAGCCGTCGGTCTGCATCTCGCCGGGCCGCGCTCGGTCACCCTCGCGCTCGACCTGGCACTGACCCTGCTCCTGGCGGAAGCGTCGTGGCGGCTCCTCGAATCCCCGGCCCGCCGGATCCTGCGGAGCCCGCCCCGGGCGGCCCGGCGTCCCGCGTTGATCCATCCGCTGTAGACGTCACGGATTCAAAAGGTCCTCGACCTTTTGCGGGTGCAGGGCGGAGCCCTGCGGTCGTGCGAAGCCGCGCTCCAGCGGGACGCTGTCCCGAACCCTGCCAAAGGGCTCGCCCTGTGGGATCCGGCGCCTTTCCATGAGACGGCCGACCAGGGCCGCAGCGACCGGGGCGAGGCGCTTTCGCGCGCGCAAGGACGGGCTCTCGATGCCGTGCCACGACGCGGCGGCGGCGAGGAGCGTCGGGCCGATGGCCAGCAGGACCAGCGGAGCCGTCGAATCGATCCCGGGGACCAGGGAATAGACCGCGTTGAGGATCGGGCAGTGAGACAGGTACAGCCCGTACGAGTAGTCGACCTTGTACGGCCCGAGCCGCCCGCCGAAATCGCTGACGCCGATCGCGACGGCGATATAGGCCAAGCAGAGCCCCGACAGGGCCGGATCGGCCAGGTGCCACCGGTCCGGGCCGAGCCCGTAGACGAGGCCGCACCCGGCCACCGCCGCCGCGAACAGCCGGCCATCGAGCGGCACGGCGTGGCGCCAGACATACAGCAGGCAGCCGCTGAGGAAGGTCGAGAACAGGATCGCGCCGCGGCCGAGGAAGAACAGGCGGAACAGCCCGTTCCGCTCGAACAGGGGCAGCCCCCCGCACGCGGCCAGCAGGGCGGGCGTGACCGCCAAGGCGACGAGTACGGCCAGGAGCACCCGGGGCCGCCGCAACAGCCCCGCCACGATCAGGGCCGCCGCCAGCCCGTAGCAGGCGAGTTCGTACGCGAGCGTCCAGAGCGCGGCGTTAACGATGCCGGGCTGCCCGTTCTGGGTGAACACCCCGGGCAGCTGCGCGCGGAACAGGCCGATGCTGTTCGCGCAATACTGCCAGACCCCCGCCTGCGCGAAGTAGGCCGCCGGAGCATCGGTGGAAAACACCGGGCCGATCACGAAGGCCGTGACCAGGGTCACGGTGGTGAGGGCGGGCAGGATCCGCACGGCGCGGTTGATCAGGAACGGTCCGGCCGGGAGCCGCGACGCGCTGCCCGCGACCAGGAAACCGCTGACGCCGAAGAACAGCGGCACGAGGCTGCCGGTCAGCGGCGACAGCGTATCGGTCCAGAGCGTGCTGCCCACCGTGGCGCCGGCATGGAACAGCATCACCAGCAGCGCGAGCACCAGGCGCAGGGTATCGAAGCCGGCGCCGTAGCCGCCGCCGGCCGCGAGCGTCCCTCCGATCGTCCGCCCGCGACGGGGCATCTGTTGACGCATGAGAGAGCCTCGTACGGACACGCGCCGGGGCGCGGCGCCTCCGATCCATGCCACCGGTTGGCCCGAGGCGAGGGACGGGGCCGAGCACACAAAAGGAGGGATCCGGCGCCGGATCCCTCCCCGCTGTACGGCGACGGGCCACCCGGGCGGGGTCAGAACTCCTCCGAATGGCGTAGCAGAGCGCAATGTCGCCAAGGCCCGCCGGGCCACACGCCTCCCGAGCGGCCCGCTACGAGGCCGTCCTGGCGGTGTGGCCGCGCTCGTCCCGTCTCGCCGCCGGCGGGGGTGACGCGCCTACGGGTTGGACAGGTTGGACTTTCGACCTCTCCCGAGGGGGGGGGGAGAACTAAGTCTACTTCAAGTGAAGGTTTGACCCTTGCCGCCATGCACCGTCATCCCGGGGCCGCGCAGCGGAGCCCGGGATCCAGAGACGCCGACGCGTCAAGCTCTCGAGCCAACGGCGTTTCTGGATTTCAGGCTCGCCTGCGGCGGCCTGGAATGACCGCGCGGATAATCCAGTCTGGGGCTTACCCCTCGGGAGATGAACCTTCCACCCTGTGGAACCCGTAGCGGGGACGCGCTGCAGCAACGGTGGCGGCAGGCCTCGCCTACGACCTGATCGGCAGCCGCGCCACCACAATCCCGGCGGCGTCCCGCACCACGAGCGTCCAGCCGCCACCGAGGTCGTGGGCGCAGACGTCGTCCGCCATCTCCCGGATGACGCTGCGCGCCTCGGCCAGGGCCTCGGTCAGATCGGTGGCGTCCACGCCCTCGTGGTCGCGGATCGTCTCCCTGCCGTTCTCGACGTCGAAGTAGAACCGGATGGGCAAAGACGATCCCCCGTGATTGATGCCCTCGGAGGGCCGTCCCGTCCTGGATGCGCGGCCCGACGCGCCCGACGGAAATCATCTGGAGACATAAAGTTTAATAAATATCAAAGCTGATTTCGCCTGGTCCGTTGCAATAATGTCTGAATTTTCTCGCACTCGTACAATATAGGTATCGATCATTGCCCATTTGATCATGGCGGCGTGGCGAAAGGCGGTACCGCGCTGCGCCTGCCCTGGCCCCCGGGTCACCGTCGGGGATCCCGGCCGGCGCGAATAAATCCGCCGCCCTGGGACGGTGCGGCGCGCGCCTACGTCCTTTGAGTGTCGTGCGCCGGGCGCGCTTCACGCCATGGTCGGCCAGGGCCCGGGAGACCGCGAATCCCGGGGGCGGCGGCAGGACGAGCGATGGCGAAGCAGATCGAGGCCGATGCGCGGACGGCGCCCGTGGACATCTCGTTCCTCATGGCCGCCCACAATGCCGCCCCGTGGATCGAGACCGCGATCCGCTCGGCCCTCGACCAGGCCGGCGTCGCGGTCGAGGTCCTGGTGGCGGACGACGGGTCGACGGACGGGACCGCTTCCGTACTGGCGCGGCTGGCGGCGGCCGACCCGCGCATCCGCCCGATCCCCCTCGACGCCGCGGGAACGCACGCGCCGCGGGGTCCGTCGGCCGCCCGGAACGCCGCCCTGGCCGCCGCACGGGGACGCTGGGTGGCGATCCTCGACGCGGACGACCTGATCGTCCCGGACCGGAGCCGCACGCTCCTGGATCTCGCCGCCGCCACGGATGCCGACCTCATCGCCGACAACCCGATCCCCTTCACCGGGGCCTTCGATCCGGGCGGGGCCGGCATGCTGGATCGCGGCCGCGAGCCCTACCTGTTCACGATCGAACTCGCGCAGTACCTGACCTGTAACCGGATGCTCACCCCGGGGGTGAAGCTCGGCTATCTCAAGCCGATGCTGCGGG
The DNA here is from genome assembly GCF_979253755.1 of Methylobacterium sp. AC315. Classification (NCBI taxonomy): domain Bacteria; kingdom Pseudomonadati; phylum Pseudomonadota; class Alphaproteobacteria; order Hyphomicrobiales; family Methylobacteriaceae; genus Methylobacterium; species Methylobacterium sp. AC315. The sequence goes on along the minus strand of NZ_CEEDEA010000015.1, from coordinate 28,350 downwards.
CCGACTTCGTGCGCCGGCACGGCCTGCGCTACGTGGATACGGTCCGGGTCGGCGAGGACTTCCTGTTCTGCGTGGCGGCCCTCGCGGAAGGCGCCCGCTTCGTGGTGAGTTCCTACGCGGGCTACGGGTATCGGCGGGGGCCGGCCTCGCTGTCCCATCGGCTGCGGCTCGCCGACATCGAACACCTCGACGCGGCCTTCGCGGCCTACGCCGAGGACGGCGCCCTGGCCGGGCACCGGGCGCGCTCCGCCGGGATCCGGCAGGCCAGCCGCGCCTATCGCGACAGCCTCGCCACCGCGCAGGTCATCGCCCGGGTGGTCGAGGCCGCGCAGGGCGGCCGATGGCTCCGGGGCGCCGCCCTGGCGCTGGCCCGGCCCCGGGCCTGGCGGTTCCTGACCGGCTCGCTGATGGCGGCGGCCCGCAAGCGCGTCGGCAGGCGCCTGCGCCCCGCGATGCCGGACGCCCTTCCGGCCGGACCACGGTGAGCCCCATGCGCCTGTGCCTCTGCATCTGCACCTGCGAGCGTCCGGCGGGCCTGGCGCTGCTGCTCAAGGCCATCGACCGGCAGCGGCTCGGCGACCTCGCCGAATCCGCCCTGCGGATCCTGGTGGTCGACAACGGGCGCAGCGACGCCGCCATCCCGGTGGTGGAGGCCTACCGCACCGCGGGCCGCTTCCCGATCACCTACGCCCGGGAGGCGGTCCGGGGCCTGGCGGCGGTGCGCAACCGCAGCCTCACGGCGGCCGCCACGCTCGGCGCCGACTGGATCGCCCTGATCGACGATGACGAGGTTCCGGACCGCGACTGGCTGCGCAGCCTGCTCGACACGGCGCGGCGGACCGGCGCCCCGGCCTGCGTCGGCCCGGTGGTGCCGCTGTTCGACCGGGTCCCCCCGGCCTGGGCGACGACCGGGGGCTTCTTCGCCAAGACCCTGCCGGTCCGCGACGGAATGGTGGCGGACGCCTACACGGCGAACGCGCTGCTGGACCTCCGGGTGGTGACGGCGCTGGGCCTGTCCTTCGACATGCGCTTCAACACCCTGGGCGGCGAGGACACCATCTTCTTCCGGTCGCTTCTGCTTGCCGGGCACAGGATCGCCTGGGCGCCCGACGCGATCGTGTACGACAGCATCCCGGCGCACCGGATGCGGGTGCGCTGGCTGCTGGCGCGCTGGTACCGCAGCGGCAGCGTCGAGGCCTATCTCGGCCGCCTCCGGCCGGAGACGGTGAGCGGGCGGCTCAGCAACGCGGCCCGGGGCCTGGCCCGCCTCGGCGGGGGCGCGCTCCGTCTCGGGATCGCCGGGCTGTCGCTCCGGCCCGCCACCCTGGTCGGCGGGTTCTACACCCTGTGCCGGGGCGCCGGGCTGCTCGCCGCCGTGCTCGGCCTGAGCTACCGGGAATACCATCCCTCCCGGCACCGGTAAGTACGGGCTTCCAAGGGGTTCGGCCCTTTGGCGGGGTGATGGGGCGGCACGTTGAAGGCGCGCGCGGCGGTGTCGAACGCCGACGCGGCCGATCCCGCCTGCATCATGCCCGCCTGCGCCATGTCCCCTCGCGTCACGCCCCCTCGCGTCGTGCCCGCGCGCAATCGTTCCGCAATGCAGCGTGTTTGATCGCACCGCACGCACCCGGCCGAACCGGCATCATCGTTGCAGATGGTTTGCAGGGCCTCATCCGAGGCCCGCCGCACGATGAAAGGGGTGCACGCTATGGTCCTGAAGGGTTTCTCTTACGCGATGATCGGCGCCTTCGCGGGCGGTCTCGCCATGACGGTGGCCGGTTCGGCCGGAGTTCTGTTCGGCCTGTAAGCCCGCACGGGCGGCCGGCCACGACGCATCGGATCCGCGGCGGGGTGAGAGCCCCGCCGTTTCCATGAGCGGAGACAGGATGAGGCGCGCCTGCCGAAGCGGTCCGCGTTGCGGCTCACGGATGGATCGGCCCGCCGTGCTCAACGACGATGGGTATCGCAGCGCAGGAGCCGTTGTCGAACAGCGCGAAGACGCCACATTGCGAGCCAAAGATTTGAGAACTGTGGTGGCCGACGCCCGGCACCTCCAACAAGGATTGCCGCAGCGCCCCGGCCGCAGCCATCGTCTTCACGAACGCGATCCCGCGCTGGAGCCGGCTCAGACCTTGCGCTTCAGCCGCACAGCTTCGGTCGAGTTGAGGATGATTTGGATCGTTGTCGTCTGTTCCAAGCAGATAAACGATGTCTTTGGCTAAATATTCCGTCCATAAAGACTCTGGATCTGACAACTGAGTCGCGTAGCGTGGCAAGCCAGTGTCCAGTCCGTATGCCCAGCGGTTGACGGCGCTGCATCCTGGCGCGGGTGCGAACGGCCGCGCGGCATCAAAATAGAGGTAGTCGGAAGGATTGGCGACGACGTAGCGGATGTGGACACCGGCTGTCCGCAGTGGGGCCTGCCCATGCCCGACGGCCGCGTAACGTTGAACGAACCTGCCACCGGCCGAATGACCGGCGACGACGACCTTTCGCAAGTTCGGGAAAGTCTGCCGATCTGCGAGCCGGTCGAGGATCGCATCGAGAACATCGAACGAACTGATCGAGGCCGGTGCCGCGGCGTCCCGTCCGATCGCCCAGTCATTGGGCCCCCAACGCAGGGTCGTGTCCGGGAGATGGTGGGCTGCGATATCGGCCTGGATCAGGAACTGTGGCGTGATGACGAGTGCATCGTCAGCAGCCATCCCGGCTCGAGCGACAGCATACTCCCCCGAGCGCAGGTCGCGACGTGGCCACCCATGGATGACGATCACTGCGCGCCGGATGCCGGGCTGCGACACGGTCCAGTCTTGCGTCACATGCAGCGGGACCACTCCAACGCCCTGCCGCGCCCTGACTTCCAGCCGAGCATCTTGCACGACTGGCACAGGCGTCAGAACTTCCGGGTCCATCTCGGCCTGGGCCGATTGTAGGGCACTCATCACCCCCACAATCAGCATCAAGGGCGTGAGCAGACAGCGAGGTGAGCGCATGGGCATCGCCAAGTGAGCCTTGTCCTGGACCGAGTCCTGCTCCGACCGCCCACTACCTGCAAATGTCCGGCGACGCAGTCCTGCTGCTGAAGGCCGAGATCTTGCGAAAACTCCAGCGTTTTGCACCGAGTCAAAACAGCCATCTATGGCGGCGCATTGAAGATTCACCTCGGGCCTGAAACGGATCCAGAGTGGGTAAACTGAGTCGTATACGGACGCGATATTTTAATGCAACCGTCTCTACGGCAAATCAGCTTGCATGCATTCCAACTTTCCTCGGGAATATCTTGAAACATCTCCAGATCACCCGATCGCGAATCAGTTTTGTTGCCGACCTGCAATAGTCCGGTGCGGCAGGATGAACGGCTGGTCCGGGCCGGGGATTTTTCCGACCGGCCAGCGCACCCCGAACACCCGGGCGATCAGGTCGTCGCGGAGCACGTCCGCGGGCCGCCCGGTGGCGACCAGCCGGCCGGCTTCGAGCACAAGCAGCGTGTCGGCGTAGGCCGCCGCGAGGTTGAGGTCGTGCAGGATCGCCACCACGGCGACGCCCGAGGCCGCCAGCGCCGCGGCGGCCTCGAGGAGAGCGCCCTGGTGGTTCAGGTCGAGGCTCGCGGTGGGCTCATCGAGGAACAGCACTTGGCCGTCCGCGACCGTGCGGCCGGCCTCCATCTGGCACAGCACCCGGGCGAACTGCACCCGGGCCTGCTCGCCGCCCGACAAAGTCGGGTAGGCCCGGGTCGCGAGATGGGCGACGTCGGCCCGGTCGAGGGCCCGGGCCAGGATCGCGTCCCGGTCGCGGGCCTTGAGGCCCCGCCCGATGCCGTCGAGGCCGATCCGGGCCACGTCCGCCGCGGCGAACGGGAAGGCGAGGCGCGCGGCCTGCGGCAGCACCGCCCGCATCGCGGCGAGCCGCCAGGCCGGGATCCGCTCCACCGCCTCGCCGCCGTAGGCGACCTGCCCGCTCGTCGGGCGCAGCTCGCCGCAGAGCAGGCGCAGCAGGGTCGACTTGCCGGCGCCGTTCGGGCCGACGATCACCTGCAGGGAGCCGGCCGCCACGGACAGGGACACGTCGCGCACGAGGTCGCGGCCGGCCACCGTGACGGTGAGGTCGCGGGCACGGAGCAGGGTCGGCTCAGGCATCGGCGGCGACCCGCGCCCGGCCGAGCAGCAGCCACAGGAACACCGGTGCGCCGACCAGAGCGGTGACGATCCCGATCGGGAGCTCGGCCGGTGCCGCGACCAGCCGGGCGACGACGTCGGCCAGCACCAGGAACGCGCCGCCGAGCAGCGCCGAGGCCGGCAGCAGCAGGCGGTGCTCGGGGCCGATCGCCAACCGCAAGGCGTGCGGCACCACGAGGCCGACGAAGCCGATCACCCCGGCCCCCGCCACGCTGGCGCCGACCGCGATGGCGACCAGAACGATGCAGGTGCGCTTCAGACGCTCCACCGGGATCCCGAGATGGAACGCCTCCGCCTCCCCGAGCACCAGCGCGTTGAGGCCGCGGCCCAGGAACGGAACGGCGAGCAGCACCGGCAGGATCAGCGGTGCCGAGGCCGCGACCTTGCCCCAGGTGGCACCACCCAGGCTGCCCAACGACCAGAACGTGAGATCGCGGAGTTGCCGGTCGTCGCTGGCATAGGTCAGCAGGCCGGTGAGCGCGCCGCTCAGCGCCCCCAGGGCGATGCCGGCGAGCAGCATCGTCGCCACCGCGGTGCGCCCGGACCGCGTCGCCAGCCCGTACAGGATCAGGGTCGCGCCCAAGCCCCCCACGAAGGCCCCGGCCGGCAGGACCAGGTAGGGCAGCGGCCCCGGCAGGCCGAAATGGGCGAGCAGCCGGTCGCCCAGCACGATGATGCAGGCGGCGGCCAATCCCGCCCCCGACGAGACCCCGACGAGCGCCGGGTCGGCCAGGGGGTTGCGGAACAGCCCCTGCATCAGCGCCCCCGAGACCGCGAGCCCCGCGCCGATCATCAGCCCCAGCAGGGTCCGGGGCAGCCGGATGTTGAGCACCACCAGGGCGTCGCGCGCCAGCGCCGGATCGCTCCCGCCCCCGGTCAGCACCGCCAAGACCCGCTCTGGCGGGATCCGGATCGCCCCGAGGCTCACCGACAGCAGCGCGACCGCCAGCATCAGCCCGGCGAGCGCCGCCAACACCCACGGCAGGGCGGCGCGGCGGCTCAGCATCCCAGCGGCCCGCTCACGACTCGGGACGCCTTGCGGGACATCCGCTCCGCTCTCTCAGGCAAAACAAGCGCGGCCCCCTCACTCACCCGGCAGGCCCGGGTAGATCGCGCGCATCAGCTCGGTGGCGGCCTGCGGGGTGCGCGGGCCGAAGCCGAGGAGATAGAGGCCGTCCATGGCGATCAGCCGGCCCTGTGCGGCGGCCGGGGTCCGGCCAAGGGCCGAATCGGGGGCGAACACGGTCTCGGGCTTGGGCGGCTCCGGGCCGTTCTGCATCATCACCACGGCGTCGGGGGCGGCGGCCACGATGGCCTCGTCGGTCATCGGCTTGAACCCGGCGACGCCCGCGGCCGCGTTGGTGATGCCGGCGAGCGCCAGCATGCCGTCGGCCGTGGACCCGGTGCCGCCCACGACCGTGCGGCCGCCCTGGAGGGAGAGGACGAGGATCGCCCGGGCCGGCGTCTCGATCCGCGCGCGCCTTTTCGCGACCTCGGCGAAGCGGGCGCGGACCTCGGCGGCGAGGGATCCGGCCTCCCGGTCCAGGCCGACCAGACGCCCGATGACGGCGATCTTGTCGAGGACGCCCTCGGGGTTCGGCGGCTCGGTCACGGTCTCGACGCGCAGGCCGGCCTCGCGCAGCTGCGCCAGCACCGCGGGCGGGCCGGCGCCCTCGGCAGCGATCACGAGGTCGGGTCCGCAGGCGAGCAGCCCCTCGGCGGAGAGCGCCCGCAGGTAGCCGACATTCGGCTTCTCGCGCAGGGCCTCGGGCGGATACAGGCTGGTGGTGTCGACCGCGACGATCCGCGGGCCGGCGCCGAGGCGATACAGGATCTCGGTGACGGCGCCCCCGAGGGCGGCGATGCGGCCGGCCGGCGCCGGATCGGCTTTGGCGGCGCCCCCGCGCGGGGCGAGCGCGGTCGCGGCGGCGGCGGCCAGGAGGAAGCGGCGCGACCAGGCGGGGGATGGCGTCATTTGGTCAGGATCAGCTTGTCGTTGGCGGTGATGCGGAGCCGGTACCGCTGGCCGGCGTGGCGGATGATGAGCTCGCGGCGCCCCTGCAGGAGGCTCGCCGGGACGATCTCGCCGTCCCGGTCCAAAGCCAACGCTTCAAAGGCCAACGCTCCCGTGGCCAACGCCCGAACCCCGGTCCGCGGAACCCCGCGGCCCGGGACGCGTGCGCCCAGATTGTCATCCCCGTCCGGACCGGACATCTTTGGAAGGCCTCGGCTTCGTTCTTTGTAACACTTCAAAATACAAAGAGACATGGCAGAGATCGAACCATAGGGGCGATCAGCGGCAGATACCAGAGCCTTCCCGGCCAGGATAAGCTTGCGCGGATATCAGTCTCATCTGTCCGATCTTCGCGGCGATCATCGCGGCACGTCCGGGCCGGAACGGCGCAAGACTGGACCACGCGCCGCGAAGCGCGTCCCGTGGTCGGTCGATACGGCGATGCCGGCGTCGAGGACCGCCGCGGTTTTTCCGGCGCACGCGGCCCATCAAGGCGCGGCGCAAGCGGGCTCGACAGAGATTCGCGGCCGCAGGTGCCGGGGCGGCGCCGGGACGCTGACGGACCGAGCGGCGCCGCCTCAGCCGAACAGGGGCAGGCCCGCGCCGATGATGACGAGCCCGAGCACGATCAGGCTGCCGCCCGCACTCTCCAGGGCCGCCTGCTGCACGGAGCGCTTCGGGGCGATGCCCGCGAGGGTCGCACCGGTCACCAAGCAGATCACGCTCAGGATGGTCATGACAGCTGCCCCGGCGGTCGAATTGGACACGCGCAACGGTTTCGGTGCCGATATGGATGCAGAGCCGACGTTAACGAATGGCCTACACCGGCTCCCGGGTGCGGGGCGACGGCCCGGTCCGAGGGCCGGCATAGCGCCTCGATCCGGCGGGCGGTTTTGCGGGCGGATGCGGCTAGAGCCGGTCCCCACTTCGGCGGCGCACGCCCTAAGCTGACGGGAAGCGCCCGGGATCGACCTCGATGGCGACGCGGTCGGCGCCGAGCGCGGAGAACCGGATGCCGGCGCCCTCGAAGGCCTGGCGCACGGCCTGGCGGATCTTCGGACGCGGGCCCTCGCCGAACTCCTCCATCCGCCGGACGCTGGAGCCCGAGACCCCCGAGGCCGCGGCGAGGTCCTGGATCGACCAGCCGAGGACCGCCCGCCCCCCCCGGATCAGCGGCCCGATCGCGGCATCCGGCACCGCGTCGCGCGCGTCGTCCGGCACGGCGAGCACGAGGCCGAACCATTCACGCACCGCTCCGTCGGGCCCGGCCTGCGCCGCGCCGCGGCTGCTGAACCGGCGATACGTCCCGTCCGCACCGCGGACGCGGTACTCTGCGCGGTAGGGCGCGCCGGTGGTCCGGGCGGCCTGCCAGGCGGCCAGGGCGACGCGGCGGTCGTCGGGATGGAGCGCGTCGAGCCAGCCGAACCCCGCCATCTCGGTGGCCGTCTGCCCGGTCAGGCGCTCCCAGCCGGCCGCCATCTCGATCTCCCCGGCGGGATGGGCCGACCAGGTCGCGGCGGTGATCGCGCGCAGGACGCCGGTCTGGCGCCCCTGCATCCAGGCCGCGATCTGCCGGGCTTCGTGGGTGGCCGTGGTGTCGAGCAGGACGCCGTCCGTGCGGGCGGGCAGCGCATCCGGTCCGAGCACCACGCCGGTCTTCAGGGCGACCCACCGGACCGTCTGGTCGGGCCGGATGATCCGGAATTCCCGGTCGACCACGTGGCCGAGCTGGATCAGGTCCCAAAGGTCCGCCTGGGCGGCCTGGTCGTCGGGATGGATCAGCCGGCGGAACAGGCCGCGCAGGTCGTCCGTGGCCGGAAGCCCGGTCACCCGGTGGAAGCCGGGGGAGCCCCACAGCCCCCGGGTCGCGATCTCGAGCGACCAGAAGCCGACCCCGCCGCGCTCCTCAACCAGCTTCAGCATCTGGTAGGACGACAGAGGAATTCCCTCGATGATATTTTCGTTATCGAACGCAGAAACAGGATCATGCCTCATCTAAAATAACTCAAACTCAGCATTTAACGATCAGATCAGGCCGTATAAAGATCTATATTTAGCGCACAGCGATGTCCGCCGAACAGTATTTCATCCCTGGATCTAGTAACGCAGCCACGACCGTCTCCGCTAGCGCAAGCTGAGCAGTGCTTCGCTGCGGTGCCGGCATGCCCCCGGGTGCCCCATCCCATGAGGTCCGGGCGGATGGCTCGGCCGAGGCCGGCCGACGGGCCGTCTACTTAAAGTTCCCGATCGCGTCCAGGCTGCAGCAATCTCCACCAGTGATCCGGAGCGGTCACGTGTGCCGTTGGCTAAGTGAGCCGATTCTGATCAATCTCAAGGGGGGACCAACATTTTTATGAACCGTCTGAGCAGATTTCAATCAGAAAAAAACTTGTGACTCAGCGCATTCTTGATAAAGATTATGAGGTCATTAGTTTATGCGTGTCACATTATATTCACGTAACCGTAATTCACGACAATATGTATTATGTACCGGTAAATATAGATTCAGAACCATCCGAAAACTCGCACACCCGTCACGCGTCTACTTGAATACCAGCACACCCGCTTCTTCCGAGGAGCGGGAAACCCTCTGACCCCGATACCAAGGCGTCGACACATGGCTCTCGCGAAGAAATCCGCCATCCACTCCTTCCCGGCCGCGACTGCCCCGCGGGAGAACGTGCCGGCCTCCGCGGGTCGATCGCACCTCGTCGCCGAGGCGGAGAAGCGCAAGGCCCGGACCTTCGCGCGCCAGCAGAAGGCCGCCGAGCGGATCGCCTCGGCCACCGCCGAGCTGTCCAGCGGGATCGCCGAGGCGGCGGCCGCCGCCGAGGAGCTGCGCAAGGCCTCCGAGCAGATCGGCGTCGGCGCCGAGGAGGCCGCGGGCGCCGCCCAGGAGACCATGAAGGCGGTGAGCCAGGGCGGGGCCCTGATCCAGGCCGCCAAGGAGAACGCCACCAACTCCCTGCGCAAGACCGAGGCCCTGTCCGGTCTCGTCGTCGAGACCGCCGCGCAGATCGGCGCGTCGGTCGCGGCCATCGTCAAGGCGTCCGAGCGCCAGGAGGCATCGGTGAAGCTGGTCGAGGAGCTCGACCGGCAGGCCAGCGCCATCGGCGAGATCGTGAAGGCCGTGGCCCGGATCGCCGACCAGACCAACCTGCTGGCGCTGAACGCCGCCATCGAGGCGGCTCGGGCCGGCCAGCACGGCAAGGGCTTCGCGGTGGTCGCCGACGAGGTGCGCACCCTGGCCGAGACCAGCGAGAAGTCCGCCCGCGACATCCAGGCGCTCGTGGCGCAGATCCAGGCCGACGTGAAGGTCGCGGCCGACGGGATCAGCCAGTCGGCGAGCTCGGCCCGCTCTCAGGTCGAGACCGGCCGGGCGGTCAGCGGCCAGCTCGCGCGGGTCCGCACCGACATGGCCGAGATCATCGAGGGCTGCAACGAGCTGGCCCGGGCCGCCGAGGAATCGGCCACCGCCGCCACCGAGGCGCAGAAGGGCGCGGAGATCATCGCGGCCGCCGCCGAGGAGCAGAGCGCGGCCTGTCAGGAGGCCGGCAAGATGGTCGAGCAGCAGACCACGGCGCTGTCGCAGAGCGAGGATGCCGCCCAGGAGCTGTCCGGCCTCGCCGAGGAGCTGAAGAACAGCACCAATATCGGCAAGAGCGCCGAGGAGGTCGCCTCCGCGGCGGAAGAGCTGTCCAGCGCCGTCGAGGAGATCAACCGCGCCGCCGGACAGGTCACGATCGCCCTCGACGAGATCACCAAGGGCGCGCAGCAGCAATCGGCCGCGACCCAGCAATCCTCGGCGGCGATCGCACAGATCGAGCGGCGCGCCCAGGTGACCCAGACCCTGGCGGCCGCCGCCGTGGAGAAGGCGCAGGTGATCTCGGAGTCGCTGGCCGAGAACAAAAACCTGGTCGACGCGATGATGGAGGGCCTGCAGCAATCCGTCGAGGCGGGCCGCGTCAGCCGCGATCAGGTCGCCGCGCTGGAGCAGGTCAGCCGGCGCATCGACAAGATCGTCGACGCGATCACCACGGTCTCGATCCAGACCAACATGCTGGCGGTCAACGGCTCGGTCGAGGCGGCCCGCGCGGGTGAGTTCGGCAAGGGCTTCGCCGTCGTCTCGACGGACATCCGAAACCTCGCCCGGGATTCCGCCGAGAACGCCGAGCGGATCAAGGACACGGTCAAGGCCATCCAGGACACGATCGTGTTCGTGCGCGGCGATATCCAGGAGATCGCCGACGGCGCCGCCAGCGAGGTCGAGAAGAGCGGCGCCATCTCCCGCAACTTCGACACTGTGATCAAGGACATGGCCGAGGTGCTGGGCGGCAACCGGGAGATCCTGAGCGGCGCCGACGGCATCACCCGCATGGTCCGGGAAGTCCAGACCGCGATCGAGCAGGTCGCCGCCGCGGCCCAGCAGGCCGCCCGCACCTCCGCGGAGGCCGGGATCGCCGCCAGCGAGCAGGGCAAGGGCGCCGAGCAGCTCGCCGCCGCGATCGAGGAGATCGCCTCGCTCGCCGACGAGCTCCAGGCCGCCTGAGCCGAACCGCCCGGGGAGCGAGAGACCGACCATGGCAAACGCAGCAGCTCAGGCGGTGCAGGCGCCGGATTCCGGGTTCACGCCCGATCCGGGGGAGGCCGCCGCGCAGCCGGACCACGCGGACGGCCGCAGCGAGGCCCGCCAGTTCGTGATTTTCCACGTCGAGACGGAGATGTTCGCCGTCGCGCTGGCCGACGTGCAGGAGATCATCCGGATCCCCGAGGTGGTGCGGGTGCCGTTCAGCCCCGCCTCGCTGCTGGGGCTGGCCAACCTGCGCGGCACGGTCCTGCCGGTGCTCAACCTGCGGGACGTGTTCGCCTTCCCGCCGGTGCTCAACGACGACGCCACCCGGGTGGTGGTGCTCGACCAGGGCAATCCGATCGGCCTTGTGGTCGACCGGATGGCGAACGTGGTCACGGTCGATCCCGAGCGGATCGAGCCGACCTCGGCGATCGAGGGCAGCGTCGACACCAGCCTCCTGACCGGGATGATCAAGGGCGAGGACGGCCGGTCCATGGTGATGATCCTGGACGCGGCCCAGCTGGTGAGCCGCGAGTTCAGCCAGATCGCCACCAAGGTCCGCCGGGCCGCCGGCCAGGTGCATGGCGCCGACCCGGCTTCGTCCGCCCGGGCCGAGGTCGAGGCGGACGAGGACCAGCTCGTGAGCTTCGAGGTGGCGGGGCAGGAATACGCCTTCCCGATCGAGCGGGTGCAGGAGATCGTGCAGCTGCCCGAGCGCCTCACCCACGTCCCGAACGCGCCCTCCCACGTGCTCGGGGTGATCACCCTGCGCAACCGCCTGCTGCCGCTCGTGTCCCTGCGCGAGATGTTCGGCCTCCCGGCCAAGGAATTCACCGAGACCAACAAGGTCGTGGTGGTGTCGCTGGGCGAGGGCGGGACCCTGTCGGTCGGCGTCGTGATGGACAGCGTCAAGGAGGTGCTGCGGGTCAGCCGCAACCTCGTCGAGGCGATGCCGGCCCTGCTGTCTCAGGACGGTGGCATGGACGAGATCCAGGCGATCTGCCGGCTGCAGGAGGGTCGGCGGCTGGTCTCCGTCCTGTCGGTCGAGAAGATGTTCGACACCACCGAGCTGCGCAAGCTGGCTGCCACGGAGAACGAGGGCATGAGCGCCGACGGACGACAGGACGGAGACGAGCGCCAGGACGCCGCCGACGAGGAGCAGTTCGTGGTGTTCCGCCTGATGGGCGAGGAATACGGCGTGCCGATCGAGGCCGTGCAGGAGATCGTCCGCGTGCCGGACGAGCTGACCCGGATCCCGAAGGCGCCGGCCTTCGTGGAGGGGGTGATCAACCTGCGCGGCATCGTGCTGCCGGTGGTGGACCAGCGCCGCCGCTTCAACCTCGCCGAGGCGGAGCGCAACGACCGCCAGCGGATCATGGTCTTCACCGTCCGCGGCGTCCAGACCGGCTTCATCGTCGATTCGGTCTCGGAGGTGATGCGGATCTCGGCCAAGGCGATCGGCGACGCGCCCAACCTCTCGGACACGCAGACGCGCCTGATCCGCCGGGTCGCCAACCTGGAGAGCCAGAAGCGCATGGTGCTGCTGCTCGACACGATGCAGCTCCTGGACACCCAGGAAGCCGCCGCCGTCCGGCTCAGCACCCATTGAGCGCGGGTCCGGGCCCCGGCTCGGCCCGACGCCCCCTCATCCCGTCACCCTGGCGAGACCCCGCATGATCCGAGCCCTCGTGGCCGATGATTCCGCGTTGATGCGCAGGCACCTCACGCAGCTCCTCGAGTCGGCGGGCGGCTTCACGGTCCAGACGGCCCGCAACGGCCTCGAGGTCCTGGAGGCGCTGCGGACCTTCGATCCGCACGTGATCACCCTCGACGTCAACATGCCCGAGATGGACGGGATCACCTGCCTGTCGCGGATCATGAGCGAGGATCCGCGGCCGGTGGTGATGGTCTCGTCGCTGACCGAGCAAGGTGCCGAGACGACCCTGCAGGCGCTGAGCCTCGGGGCGGTGGACTTCGTGCAGAAGCCCGGCGGCACGATCTCCCTGTCGATCGACCGGATCCACCGCGAACTCCTGATGAAAATCCGCAGCGCCGCGACCACCCGGGTCCGCCGCAGCACCGGCCTGCGCGGGCGCCTGGCCGCCCAGCGCCGGCGCGCCACGCCGGAGCCGCCGCCCCGGGTCTCCTTCGCGCGCGGGGGGCCGACCGGGTTGGTGCTGGTGGGCGTGTCCACGGGGGGGCCCGGGGTGCTGGAGGAGATCCTGCCCCGCCTGCCGAAGGATTTCCCCTGGCCGGTCCTGGTCGCGCAACACATGCCGAGCAGCTTCACCGGCGTCTTCGCCCGCCGGCTGAACGACCTCTGCGCCGTCTCGGTGGTGGAGGTCGCCCGGCAGATGCCGATCGAGCCCGGCACGGTCTACATCGCCAAGGGGGATGCCGACCTCGTCGTCACCCGCCGGGGCACCGGCTACTCGGCGACGCCGCTGCCGCAGAGCAACGAGCATATCTGGCATCCCAGCGTCGCCCGCATGGTCGAGAGCGCGCTCGCGCATCTCCCGGCCAACCGGCTGATCGCCGTGCAGCTCACCGGCATGGGCGACGACGGCGCCGAGGCCATGGCCCGGGTGCGGGCCGGCGGCGGCATGACCATCGCGCAGGACGAGGACACCAGCATCGTCTTCGGCATGCCGCACGAACTCATCAAGCGCGGCGGGGCCAGCCTGGTCCTGCCGAGCGACGCGATCGCAGAGCAGCTCGTCGGGTGGCTCCGTGCCCCGGAAGCCGGCGCTCGAGCCGGGGAACGCCGCCGTGGCCCTTAAGAAACCGACCCTGCCGAAGCCCGACGCCGAGGCGCCGCCGCACGCGGATCTCGACGCGCTCACGGCCGCCCTCGCCTCGCCGGAAAGCGGCGAGCGGCGCCGGGCCGCCCGCGAACTCGGCGCCTTCCCGGAGGCCGGGCCGCTGCTGTGCGCGCATCTCGGCCGCGAGCCCGCCGCCAGCGTCCGCGCCGTGATCCTGACGACGCTGATCCGCCTCAAGTCCCCCGCGGTGGTGGAAGGCCTGCTGCCCTTGCTCCGCAGCGAGGACAGCGGGCTGCGCAACGCCGCGATCGAGGTGCTCCAGGAGATGCCCGCCGAGGTCGAGCCGCACGTCGCCGACCTGCTGGCCGATCCCGACAGCGACGTCCGCATCCTGACGGTCAACATGCTGAGCCTGCTGCCGCACCCGAAGGCGCCGGACTGGCTGGCCGAGGTCGTGGCGCACGATCCCCACATCAACGTCTGCGCGGCGGCGGTGGACGGCCTCGCGGAGATCGGCAACGAGGCCGCCGTCGCGCCGCTCCAGGCCCTGGCCGCGCGCTTCCCGGAGGTGCCGTTCATCCGCTTCGCGGCCGCCGCGGCGATCCGCCGGATCGGAGGCGCATGATGCAATCCTCCCGTTCCCTCGGGCAGACCGCCTCGGCGATCCAGATCAGCGAGGACGAGTACGAGAAGTTCTACGAGTATTTCTATCGCCGCACGGGCATCTCGTTCAGCGGCAAGAAGGAGTATTTCGTCGAGAAGCGACTCCTGGAGCGGATCGCCAAGACCGGCAGCGACAGCTTCAAGGCCTACTTCACCCTGCTGCGCTTCCAGGCGTCGGGGGAGGAGCTGCAGCATCTCGTCAACCTGATGACGGTCAACGAGACCTACTTCTTCCGCGAGGACTATCAGTTCGATGCCCTGGTTCGGGGCATCCTGCCCGAGATCACCCGGACGCGCCGGCCCGGCGCGACGCTGCGGATCTGGTCGATGCCCTGCTCGACCGGGGAGGAGCCCTACTCGATCGCGATCCAGATCCTCGAACACTGGTCGCGGGCGGACGAGTTCGCCATCGAGATCACCGGGTCGGACATCGATTCCCGGGTGCTGGCCGATGCCCGCAAGGGGATCTACGGCAACCGCTCCCTGCAGCGGTTGTCGCCGGAGCTGCGCAAGAAGTATTTCCGCCGTCTCGGCGACGACCAGTTCGAGATCCACGAGGAGCTGCGCAGCTCCATCGAGTTCTCGATCGCCAACCTGTCCGACCCGATCCACATGCACCGCTACCGCGCGATGGACGTGATCTTCTGTCGGAACCTGCTGATCTACTTCGACGACACGTCCCGACGCGCCGCGGTCGAGGCGCTCTACGAATGCCTGATCCCGGGCGGGTTCATCTGCCTGGGCCATTCGGAGAGCATGAGCCGCATGTCGTCGATGTTCCTGCCGCGCAAGTTCGGCGACACGATCGTCTACCAAAGACCGATCGAACAGGATTGAGACGGGCATGTCCGGGAAACGAATACTTGTCGTCGAAGACGGCATCACGATGCGGATGTTCTACCAGGACGTGCTCGGCCGGGCCGGGTTCGTGGTCGAGGAGGCCACCAACGGGGTCGAGGGCCTGGAGAAGGCGCTGCTCGGCGGCTACGACCTGATGATCGTCGACATCAACATGCCCAAGATGGACGGCTACGAGCTCGTGTCCCGGATCCGGCGCGAGCCGTCGCTCCAGGCGACCCCGGTGGTCACGATCAGCACCGAGGCCCAGGACGCGGATGCGAGCCGGGCCTACGAGGTCGGCGCCAACTTCTACATCGTCAAGCCGGCCGATCCCGTGCTGCTGGTCGAGACCGCGCGCCTGCTGACGGGCGCGCAGCCATGACCAACCCCCTGCTGGCTCGGTTCATCCCGGAGGCGCGCGAGCTGCTGCAGGTCTCGGCCAGCGGTCTGCTGAAGCTGGAGCGGAACCCGACGGACGAGACCGCGATCAACGAGGTGTTCCGGGCGGTCCATACGATCAAGGGTTCGTCCGGCCTGTTCGACGCCATGGCCCTGACCCGGCTGGTCCACGCCGCCGAGGATCTCCTCGGGGAGGTCCGGTCCGACGCGCTCCAGATCGACTCCGCGCTGATCGACATGCTGCTCGACAGCCTGGACCAGGTCGGCCAGTGGATCGACGCGCTCGAGCGGCGCGCGGCCTTGCCGGCGGATGCCGACGGGGTGGCGCACCGGATGGCGACGCAGCTGCGTCAGCGCCTGGGATCGCAGGACGACGCGGGGGCGCCGGCGGCGGACGCGCGGCAGGAGGCCGATCCGGCACCCGCCGGAGCGGTCGCGACGGTGCCGCCGGCGCTTCTCGCCCGCCTGCCGGCCGCCGCCTGCCTGGACGCGTTCCGCCGCGCCTGCGGCGGCCAGGCCGTGCATCTGGTCCGCTACACGCCGGAGCCGGGCTGCTTCTTCAACGGCACCGACCCCCTGCTGACGATCCAGCAGGTGCCGGACGCGCTCGCCCTCGACATCGCGGCGACCGAGCCGTGGGGTCCGCTGGAAGATCTCGACCCCTACCAGTGCAACCTGCACTTCGCCCTGCTGAGTACGGCGCCCCGGCCCGAGATCGAGCAGGCGCTGCGCTACGAGCTGGACCAGGTCACCATCGCGGCCGTGCGGCCCCGGGACCTGGTGCGGATCGACGGCGCGGCCAGCGACGGTCCGATCTGGGACGACTTTCGCGAGGCGGCCTCGGGGTTCCTGGCCGCCGGGCGCCACGACGATCTGCGCAAGGCCGTGGGGGCGCTGCGCAGCGTCGCCGGGCCGATGCTGTGGCGGCGGCAGGCGCTGGACTGGCTCGACGCCGCCCTGTCGGCGGGATCGCCCGATGCGGGTCTCGTGGCGGCCCTCGTGGCGGCCGCCGGCTCGGGCCGGCTCGATCCGGCTCCGGCCCTCCCCGCGCCGGCCGCGCCGGCGCCCGAGCCGACGCCAAAGCCGGCCGCGCAAGCCGCCGATCCACGGCAAGACCTCGCCCGCTTCGTCCTGGCGAGCCAGCATCGGATCCTGGAGCGCACCGGCTACGACGCGGAACGCCTCGCCTCGGTCGGCACCGTGGTGGGGAACGTGCTCCTGAGCCTCGGCCGCGACGCCGACCGCGCCGCGGTCCAGGCGGCCCTGGCGGAGGCCCGGGCGTCCCGCTCGGTCGCGCCCGTGCTCGACGCCCTCTCGGCTGTGCTGGCCGGCGCCCCGCTCCAGCGCGCCGAGGCCGCGCCGGACCTTGCCGGGACGCTGCCGCAGACCTTCGCCGAGGAGGCCGCGCCGGTCGCAGCCGCCGCCGGCAAGGAGCCCGAGGGGCGCATCGCCGCGAAATCCCTGAAGGTCGATCAGGCCAAGATCGACCTGCTGATGAACCTGATCGGCGAACTCGTCGTCTCGAAGAACGCCCTGCCGTTCCTCGCCAAGCGGGCGGAGGAGACCTACGCCTCGCGCGAGATGTCCCGCGAGATCAAGGAGCAGTACGCGGTCATCGACCGGCTCGCCCAGGAGATGCAGGGCGCGATCATGCAGGTCCGCATGCTGCCGGTGGCCGAGATCTTCGACCGCTTCCCCCGGCTGGTGCGGGACCTCGCGCGCAAGCTCGGCAAGCGGATCGACCTCGTCCTCGAAGGCGAGGACACGGCCGCCGACAAGACCATCGTCGAGGCGCTGGGCGACCCGCTGCTGCACATCGTCCGCAACTCCCTCGATCACGGTATCGAAACCCCGGACGAGCGCCGGGCGGCGGGCAAGTCGGCGACCGCCCGGATCCTGCTCAAGGCCCGCCAGGAGGCCGACAGCGTCGTCATCGAGGTCCAGGACAACGGCCGCGGCATCGATCCGGCGCGGATCCGCAGCGCCGCCGTCGCCAAGGGCGTGGTCGGCCAGGAGGAGGCGGACCGCCTGTCCGACCAGGAGGCGATCAACCTGATCTACCGCCCGGGCTTCTCGACGGCGGCGGAGATCTCGGACCTGTCCGGCCGCGGGGTCGGCATGGACGTGGTGCTGACCACCGTGGAGAAGCTCGGCGGTCAGGTCTCGGTGAGTTCCCGCCTCGGCGAGGGGACGGCGACGCGCCTGGCCCTGCCGCTCAGCATGGCGGTCACCCGGATCATGATCGTGGAGGCCGCCGGCAGCCTCTACGGCGTGCCGATGGACATGATCGTCGAGACCGTGCGGGTGCCACGCGCGCGCATCCGCAGGATCAAGAAGGCCGAGACCTTCGTGCTGCGCGAGACGATCATCCCCCTGCTGCAGCTGTCGCGCCTGCTGCACCTGCCCGAGCAACAGCAGCAGCAATCCCAGGGTGAGGACGACGCCGCCGTCCTGGTCTGCCACGTCAGCGGCCGACGGGTCGGGCTGATCATCGACAACTTCCGGGAGGGGATGGACGTGATCCTGAAGCCCCTGGAGGGCGTCCTGGCCGGCATCGGCGGCTATGCCGGCACCACGCTGCTGGGGGACGGCCGGGTCCTCCTGGTCCTCGATCTCAGGGAGTTGCTGTGATGGGCATCCGGATCGCCCGCAAGACCGTCCATCTCGAAGGGCACTGCACCGTCGAGGAGGCCCTGCCGCTGCTGGAGGCCCTGCGCAAGCCGGGCCCCCACAAGGTCGTGCTGACCAAGTGCCTCGGGCTCCACGCCGCGATCCTGCAGGTCCTGGCCGCAGCGCGGCCGGCCGCCCTCACGCCGCCCGCCGACCCGGCGCTGGCCGGGGTCGTGATGCCGTTCCTACAAGGGGCCGCGGAGGCCGCCCCGCCTGCGCCCGGAGCGGCCGCTTGACCAGGATCCTGGCCATCTCGAACCGGAAGGGCGGCAGCGGCAAGTCGACGACCTCGGTCAACCTGGCCGCGGAATGCGGCGCCCGCGGCCGGCGTACCCTGCTGGTCGACCTCGACACCCAGGGCCATGCCGGCCTCGGCTTCGGCATCGTGCCGGAGCGCGATGCCCCGACCGCCCACCACATCTTCACGGACCCGACCTTCGACCTGCAGGATGCCATCCGGCCGACCGCCTTCGCGGGCGTGTCGGTCGCCCCCGCCGACCAGCTGTTCGACGGCACCACGGCCGTGGACCGCAGCGTCTCGGCCCTGCAGCGCTGCCTGCGCGCGCCGGAGATCGGGGCGCGCTTCGACCTCGTGATCGTCGACACGCCGCCCTCGCTGGACATGATCCTGGTCAACGCCCTGGCGGCGGCCGACGGCGTGCTCGTCCCGATGATTCCGCACGCCCTGTCGGCCGAGGGGGTGCGGCAGCTGGCGCGGCTGTTCTTCCGCATCGCCACCACGGTGAACAGTGACCTGACGGTGGTCGGCCTGCTGCCGGTGATGCTGAACGTGCACACCAATCACCACCGCGAGACCATGCAGGAGATCGCCCGGGAATTCGGAATCGAGCGCGTGCTCACCGGGATCCGGACTGACATCCGCCTGGCGGAGGCGTTCGCCGTCCGCAAACCGATCCGGGACTACGCCCCGTCCAGCCGCGGCGCTGCCGATTACAGCGTGCTGGCCGACGAGCTGACCGCATTCTGGCAGGCCGAGGCGGCGCCCGCACCCCACGCAGCACCCTAGGAGACCGTGTTGGCTACGACGATCATGATTGTTGACGATTCCCCCACGATGCTGATGAGCATCGAGGGCATCCTGGGCAAGGCCGGGCTCGGCGTCGTGAAGGCTGCCAGCGGCGAACAGGCCCTGGAGACCCTGCAGGCGGGCACCAAGCCGAACCTGCTGATCACCGACCTGAACATGGGGGCGATGAACGGCATCGACCTCATCCGCCGGGTGCGCAAGCTCCCGGGCCTGCAGTTCATCCCGATCCTGATGCTGACCACCGAGTCCCAGCAGGACAAGCGCAACGAGGCCAAGTCGGCGGGCGCCACGGGCTGGATCGTCAAGCCGGTGGATCCGGAAGCCCTGCTCAAGGTGATCCGCCAGCTCGTCCCCGGAGCCTGACCATGGCCTGTGCGATGCCGCCGCGCGCGATCCGATGGCTCGGCCCGCTCTGCGCGGTGCTGGCCGCCGTGGCGCTCGCCGCCGTCGGCACGGCCGCGTTCGGCCCCGTGCCGGGCGTCGCCGCCATCGCGGCGGTCGGCTTCGCGGCGACATGGGCAGCCAGTTGGGCAGCCAGTTGGGGAACCGGTTGGGCCGCGGCCCGGGCCGCGGCTGCGGCACGCCCGCCGGCCGGCCCGGAGGCGCACGGGTCTCAGGAGACCATGCCGGCGGCGGCGGCGGCGCCCCCGGAGGATCGGCGGGATGGGCCCGCCGGGCGGGACGGGGCGGACCCCGCGGAGATCCAGGCCACCCTGGCCGAACACCTCGCGGTCTACGACCGCCTGTTCGAACGCGCCGCCACCGACACCGCCTCGGTCACCGTCGAGACCGAGGCCGCCGCCTACGACATCATGACCAGCCTGCGGGAGGTCGACGGCGCGATGACCGAGCTGCTGTCCTTCCTCGACCTGTCCGGCTCCAACGCCCGGGTGATCGAGATCGTGGACCAGACCGACCAGCAGCTCACCACGAACCGCCAGCTGATCGGCGACTTCCTGGTCCGGCGCGATCAGGACATGGCGGAGTGCCGGCAGCGGCTCGACGAGCTCGACGTCGCCACCGCGCAGCTGACCCGGGCCACCGACGGCGTGCAGTCCATCGCCCGCCAGACCAACCTGCTCGCCCTGAACGCCACCATCGAGGCGGCCCGGGCCGAGGCGGCCGGCGCGGGCTTCGCCGTGGTCGCCAGGGAGGTCAAGGAACTCTCGAGCGCCTCGGCCGACACCGCGACCCGGATCGCCCGGGACCTCGCCTCCTTACGCGAATCCATCCGGGAGAATTTCTCCACCCTGGTGACGGACCGCGTCGAGGAGGAGCGCGGGGAATTGATGAAGATCGCCGCGGCGATCGCCAGCTTGACCGAGAACATGGAGCGCCTGGTCGCCCATCAGCGCGACACGCTGGTGAAGGTCCAGGAGGAGAGCGCCCGCATCGCGCAGCCGATCGTACGGCTGATCGGCTCGATTCAGTTTCAGGACGTCACGCGGCAGCGTCTTCAGCATCTCGAAGGTATTTTCGCCGCGGCGCGCACGCATCTCCAGGCGCTGGATCTATCGAATCCCTTGACGAAATCTTGGCCCGACGTTAAGTCTTTTGCAGACATCGCGCTCTCAGAAGGACCATCTCCTCCCAAAAGAGACGTCAATGCGATGAACGATATCGAATTGTTTTAGGAATTAGTGACATCCCAATATTACTAACGCGCATACGTCCTGTAATCAGGTCTTTCGATGCGCCATTCCCACAGACACGCCAGGAGGATTGATCGATGGCATCGATCCTCCTGACGGATGACGTTCCGGTCGTCAGGATGACGGTCCGGCGGTTTCTCGAGCGCGGTCAGCACCGGGTCGAGGAATGCAGCTCCGCCGCCGAGGCGGAGACGCTGCTGGGCGGCCGGCCGTTCGACCTCCTCGTCACCGACCTGTGGATGCCCGGCCGGGACGGCCTGACGCTGATCGGCTGGGTCAAGGCGAACCGGCCCGGCCTGCCGATCATCGCGATCACCGGCGGCGCCCCGCGGGCGCCGCATCTCTTCTCGATGGAGGAGGCCGCGCGCGTCGGAGCCGACCGCGTGCTCATGAAGCCGGTGGGCATGCAGGAGCTCCTGGCCGCCGTCTCCGCCCTCGCGCCATCGGCCGCCAAGGAGTGACCGAACTTATGTACGGCGTCGGACAAATCCTCCTCCAGAATCGGGCAGGCGTGCTGGACGCGTGGCTCGCGCACCTGCGCGACGCCGCCCCGGCGGCCCAGCCGGCCTCGCTGCAGCTGCTCAAGCTCGAACTGGGCACGCTGGTCGAGAAGCTCACGGCCTACTTCCTCGCCAGCGAGGGCGAGGGCGCCGGAGCAGCCTTCAGAACCGTCGAGCAACAGGCCGCCACCATCAGCGCGGCCTGCGCCCGGGACGGCCTGACGCCGATGGAGACCGCCGAGCTGATCCTGGCGCTGAAGACGATCGCGGGCGCGCTGCTCAACCGCCAGGCCGGCGACGGGATCGCCGAGCCGGACCAGGCGCGCGCCGCCTTGGACGCGGCGGTGGACAAGCTGGCCCTCATCACCTTCGCGACCTTCGTCGAGACCCGCGAGGAGATCATCAAGCGCCAGGGCCGGGCCCTCCTCGACCTGGCGACCCCGGCCCTGCCGATCTGGCGCCACATCATCCTGATGCCGCTCGTCGGGATCATCGACACGCAGCGGGCCCGGCAGGTGATGGATTGGCTGCTGGAGGCGCTCGCCCGCGAGGAGGCGCATATCGCGATCCTCGACGTGACCGGCGTGCCGCTGATCGACAGCCGCGTCGCCCTGCACCTGACCAAGACCGTCGAGGCCGCGCGCCTGCTCGGCTCCCGGGTGATCGTCACCGGCATCAGTCCGGACGCGGCGCAGACCCTCGTGAAGCTCGACGTGGACCTGTCGAGCATGATCACCCGGGGGACCCTGCGGGCCGGCCTGGCCGAAGCCTTCCGGCTCCTCGGCGAGAATGCCAAGGGCCCGATCGAGACGATGCTCTGATGCGCGTCCCCATTCTCCGGCTCGGCCGCGTCCTCCTGACTTCCCTGCCGGCCGACCTGACGGACCAGCAGGTGATGGACCTCCAGATCGACGCCCTCGCGCTGATCCAGGCCGGGAAGGCCGACGGTCTCGTCATCGACATCACGGCCGCGGACGTGGTGGATTCCTACATGGCCCGGATCCTGTCGGAGACGGCCAAGATGGTGAAGATCATGGGCGGGGTCGCGGTCCTGGCCGGGATGCAGCCCGCCGTGGCCCTGACCCTCGTGGAGATGGGCCGGGGCATGATCGACATGGAGACCGCCTTCGATCTCGAGGGCGGCGTGGCCAAGGTCGGTCGGATGGTGGCGTCCCGCGGAGGTCGCCATGACGAAGTCCCGGCCGCCTGATCGCGACGGACCGGAGCCGGAGGTGTCCGGCACCGCGACGTGCGCGGTCGTCGACATCCGGGGCCAGGACGACATCCTGCGGGCCCGCCAGGCGAGCCGCGCGGCCGCGGCGGCGATCGGGTTCGGCACCGTCGACCAGACCCGCCTGGCCACGGTCGTCTCCGAACTCACCCGCAACACCCTGACGTATGCCGGCGGCGGCGCGTGCCGCGTGCTGACCCGGGTGACCGCCCACGAGCGGAGCATCGTGATCGAGGTCGAGGATCAGGGCCCCGGGATCGCCGACATCACCGGCGCGATGACGCGCGGATACTCCACCGGGGGCGGCCTCGGGCTCGGCCTCGCCGCCGTGCACAAGCTGATGGACGACATGACGATCGAGACCCGTCCGGGCCGCACGCTGGTCCGGACCGGGATGACGAGGCGCCGATGAGTCCGGAGCCGGACGTGGTGACCGTCAGGGTGACGAGCGAGATCGACGCCGCCGAAGCGCGGCAGGAGGCCCGCCGGCTCGCGCTGCGGCACGGCTTCACCACCGTGCGGGCGCACGGCCTGGCGACGGCGGTCTCCGAACTCGCGATGAACCTCGTCCTCCACACCGACCGCGGCGGCCTGATCCGGCTGACCGCGCAGGATGCGACCGGGGCGGCCGTGATCGAGCTGGTCGCCGAGGATGACGGCCCGGGGATCCGCGACCTGACGCTGGCCATGGAGGACGGCTACTCGACCCGCGGCGGCCTGGGCTGCGGCCTCCCGGGGACGCGCCGCCTGGTCGACGCCTTCGCGATCACGTCGCATGTCGGGGAAGGAACCCGGATCGTCTGCCTGGTGCGGCGGCCATGAGCGCGCGTCCGCAGATCCCAACACCCGTGATCGCCGCGGTGACCCGGACCTATCCCGGCGAGACTGCGTGCGGCGACATGGTCGCGTGGTGGCAGGAGGGGGACGCCACGCTGGCCTGCATCGTCGACGGCCTGGGCCACGGGCCGGACGCCCACCATGCCGCCCGGAGCCTGCTCGCCCTGGTCGAGGGACAGGTGGGCGTCGAGCCGACGCAGCGGCTCGCCACCGCCGACCGCGCCATGCGCCACACCCGCGGCGCCGCCGCGGCCTTGGTGCGGATCGACCCCGCCGCCGGGACCATCACGACGGCGGCGGTCGGCAACATCCAGGGCGCCCTGTTCGCCAAGCGGACGCTCCGGTTCGACGGCATGCCGGGGATCGTCGGGGCTGGCCTGCGCCCGCTCAAACCCCTCGTCGTGCCGTTCGTCCCCGCCGACATCCTGGTTCTGTGGACCGACGGCCTCCGGCCAGTGGACCTGGAGGCCGATCCGCCCTCCCTGCGCGGCGATCCGGAGCGGCTCGCCGCGGACCTGATGGCCAGCCACGGACGCGCGAGCGACGATTGCGGCGTCCTGTGCGTCGCCTTCCGGGGGTGAGGCCGGATGGAACACCTCCTGCGGCGCTACACCGACGGCATGGCGCGCTACGTCGCCACGGCCGCCGAGGCCCCGCTCCTCGACATCGAGGAACTCGGCCGCCTGGCGATCACCGACGACATCTCCCTCGACGAGATCGCCGGCCTGCATGAGGGCGCGGCGCTGGCGCTGTCCGACCGGGGCGTGCCGATCAACCAGCCGGAGATCATCCGGCGCATGTCGGCCTGCCTGAGCGCCTTGATGGTCTCGGCCGCGGTGGCGTACCGGACCAAGATCGACCTGCTCGAGCAGCATCGGCAGCAGGAGCGCGATCGGACCGAGCGGGACCGGCAGCGGCTGGAGACGCTCGGCCAGTTCGTCGGGTCGGTGGCGCACGAGCTGAACAACCTGCTCCAGCCGGTGCGCGGGATGACCGAGCTCATGCTGGCCGACCTGACCGAGGGGCGGCCGCCCGAGCGCGCCGACCTCGAGACCGTCGAGGCCTGCGCGATCCAGGCGGTCGGCGTCATCCAGGGCATCCTGGGCTATGTCCGGCGGGAGACGATCGCGCCCCAGAGCCTCGCCTTCGGGGCCGCCGTGGCGACGTCCTGCACCTTCATCCGGCCGATGCTGCGCGAGCCGTTCGCGGTCGTGATCCGGGACCGCGACACCGAAGTCCTGGCCCTCCAGGGCGAGTTGACCCAGATCCTGCTGAACCTGCTCCAGAACGCCGTGCAGGCCGGCGCGACGGACATGCGGGTCGCGGTCGATCGGGTCGAAGTCGACCGGGTCGGCGGCGACTGGGCCGGCGCCGGATCGCGGCCGCGGATGCGGCTCCGGGTGATCGACGACGGGCACGGGATGTCGGCCGACGTCGCGGCGCGCGCGCTGGACCCGTATTTCACCACCAAGGCGAGCGGCCAGGGCACCGGCCTCGGGCTCGCGATCGTCCGAAGCATGGTGCTCGGCTGGTCGGGCGACCTGCAGCTCCAGTCCGAGCCCGGGCGCGGAACCACCGTCACCCTGCTGCTGCCGGCCTCGGCCGGCTGAGCCGCCCGGGGGCGGACGCCGTAAGGCCGCGCCGCGGCTGGACTTTCCGGCATCGATCAACAGCCCTCCACCGCAATCGCCGGCGGGGCGCGCGAAAGAGTTGAACCGCCGCGGTTTCCGCGCTTTGTTCGCTATATGTTCTCAACAGGACGGATTGGCGATGCACACGAACCCGCACGAACCGCCGGTGGAGATTCGGCTGAGCGAGGCCGAGGCGATCGCGCTGGCCTATCATCGTGCCGCCCGGGGTGACGCCTGGACCGCTCTGGTCGCGGCGATCACGGACGCCCTGACCGATCTCGGCGAGGCCGAACGACGGGCGGTTCTCCAGGGCCGGCTGATCTCCCGGGGCTATGCCCGCTGCCGGACGGGGGCCGCCTGAGCGCGCGCGCTGGCGGCCGCAGGGGAGCGCTCACCAAGCCGCCATGGCATCGGTGCCTTGCAACCGGATGCAATTTCTGGTAATATTTCCTGCGTTATGAATATAAACTTGGATTCGCCCGCACGGGAGCCGGCCATGGGCGACATCAACGATGAACGGCGCCGCCTGTCGGCGACGTGGCTCAACACCATCGCGTCCGGCGTCGTCTCGGCCGGCTCCTGCGGCTCGCTGCTGGCCTACAGCTTCGGCCCGCGGCCCGGCATCAGCGGCCTTCAGGTGCTGGTGGTCTCGACCTGCGCGCTCGGCCTCGGGGCGACCCTGCACCTCCTCGCGCGCGCGCTCCTGAACAACCGGTGACGGGACCGCGCGGGACAGGACCGCCGGCAGGATCTAAGACACCGACGAACCTGCCGATCCGGGACCCATCATGACGCCGGCTGAGCGCGACCGCTTCGAGAAGTGCCTCGCCCTGGCGGCCCGGGGCGCGACCGCGGGCGAGCGGGAGGCGGCGCGGTCCGCCGCCGAGCGCATCGCGGCCGGCGCCGGCCTGACGCTGGCCGAGGCGACCGCGGCCTTGCGCGGGTCCCAGCCCTCGGCCGCCCGGGAGCCGCCGCACCGGCCGCCGCCCTCCCCGCGGCGGCCCTTCGCGTGGGCGCAGCCGAAGGAGCCGGTGAAGCCGATCACGGTCGAGGAATTGCGGCGCCAGAAGGCCGAGACGGACGCGTGGAAGAAGCGGGCGGCCGCCTCGGCCGAACTCAAGCGGAAACGGGAACGGGCCGAGCAGGAGGCCTACGCCGCCCTTCAACGCGCCGAGCAGGCCGAGCGCGACCGGGAATGGGCCGCCGCACGGGCCCGCCGGACTGCGCCCTGAAGTCCGCAATCGCCCGGCGGATCACGACGTGCCGGGGCCGGAGGCCAGGGTCTGGCAAGTGAGGGTTTGGCCTGCGAGGTCGGTGGCGTCGTCCGCGTGGCGGCCGGCCGCGAGGGCGCGCTTGACCGTGGAGCGGGCCGCGTCGATCGCGATGGCCGCCGCCGACAGGGTCCTGGCCTCGGTCGGCCGCTCCAGGGCGTGCTTGGCGATGTCGCCGGCGAGGTCGTCGATCTCGCGGGCCAGAGCGGCGAGGCGCTCGGGCTCGGTACGGCCGCCCCCCTCCGTGTCCTGGACCTCCTGCCGGATCGCCAGGAGCCGGTCGGTCGCCTCCTCGATCCGCTCGCGCCGCAGGCGGGACAGGCGCTGCCCGACCCACGCGAAGGCCGAGCCGATGCCGCCGCCCAGGAAGGCGACGAGGTAGATCCAGGTCTCGTAGCGCTCCACGAAGCTCTGCTGCTCGCGCTCGAAATAGTCGACCGCGCCCGGATGGATCGGCAGCCGCGCGCTGGTGGCTCCGGCCGTGCTCTCGTAGGCGGGGGCCTGGACGTAGTCGGCCGCCGGGGCGACGTTCGCCATGCCGCTGCGCAGCTCGAACAGGTGCTGGGTCACGTCCGCCGCCACGGAGCGGGGCAGGCTGGAGCGTGCCATGAGCCGGTAGGACGCCCCGACCGTGTGGACGTCCGCGTCCGGCACCTTGGGGCTGCCCCCGAAGGTCTCGGCCGGCATGCTGACCATCTGGAGACGCGGCATCCGGGCCACGATGGCGTCGGCATTCTCCACGTCCACGAACGCGACCTTGCGGCTGCGGCTCGCCGCCTGGACGCGCTCCACGATGCGCTGCGCCGTCGGGGCGGTGGGGGCGATCACCGAGACGACGGCATCGACCTGCTTACCGGTCAGGGCGTTGGTGAGGTCGGCCTCGCCGACTTCCACGAGGGCGACCTGTCGGGACGGAAGCGGCCCAGTGATGTCCCGGCCGGCCAGGGTCAGGCCGTAATGCGCCAGCATCGACCGGATCAGCGTCTCGTCGGCGTCCCGGTGGGCCAGGATGGCGAGGCGCTTGCGGTCGAGGTCGGGGAACTTGGTGATGCCGGACGCCTCGGGCGACGCGATGATCATGGCCTGATCGCGCAGGATCGCGAGCGTCAGGCCGTTATCCGGCAGCGCGACATCGGGACGGACCACCGCCAGGTCGGCGCGACCGTCGCGAAGCGCCTCGGCGCTGTCGCGCACGTCGTCGAAGGGCAGGATCGTGAGGCGAATTTCCTTGTGCCGCTTCGCCAGGGCCTCCGCGTAGGCCTGGATCACCGCCGGCTCGGTGCCGTCGCGCGGGGCGACCGCGACCGTCAGCACCGTGGCGCGCGAGGCCCAGTAGGCGACGGCGGCGGCAAGCCCGAGCCCGATGGCGAGCGCCAGGAAGACGATCTCCGGACGCAGGAGGAGTTTTCCGAACCGCCTCATCGGCCGCGCCCTCCCGGGGCCTCAACAGGACGGCGCCCGGCCCCCGGGGAGGCCGGGCGATGTCGGTCGCCGATGCTTTACGACCGCCCGACGGTTGCGGAAAGACGCGTCCGACGTGTCCGGATCGGACGCGCGATCAGCGGCCGCGGCGGGTGAGCCAGCCGGCCGCGAAGGCCAGGGCGGCGAGGCCGAGCAACGTGCTGGTGCGGTTGCCGTCGGCGTAGCGGACCGCCTGGCGGCCGTAGACTTCACCGCGGCGGCGGGCTTCGCGGGCGAGATGGCGACCGTCGTCGATCAGGCCGTCGGCCCGCTCGTAGGCGGCGTGGGCCAGGTCGCGGCCGTCCTCGGCGAGATCCTCGGCGCGGTCGCGGGCGCGGCCGTAGGCGTATTGCGCCCCGCCGGCCACCTGGTTCACGGCGCCGCGGACCTGGCGGGCCGGATCGCCGGTGAGGCCGCCGAGGGTGGACTGGGCCCGGCCCTTCACGTGCCGGGACGCGCCACGGATCTGGTCGCGGTTCATGCTGCTCTCCTGGTTTCGCGGTTGATCGGGGCGGGACCGGGCTGGCCGGCCCCGCCGCTCGGGCTCAGTGCTTGCCGGTGATCTTGTCGGCGAGGTTCTTGGCGCCGTCCTTGGCGTCGCCGACGGTCTTCTGCGCTTCGCCCTT
>NZ_CEEDEA010000014.1:0-117152 GCF_979253755.1 Methylobacterium sp. AC315 | reverse complement strand
CCATGGTACTGTGTCTCAAGGCACGGGAGAGTCGGTCGCCGCCAGACCCGCACATCGCAAACACATCCCTCGACACGTACACCGATCCCAAACAGGCCGTCCCTCACCAGGGACGGCCTGTTTGCGTTTCTGGTGCTGCTCGGACAGCCGTTCCTTACGGCATCGTCATCCTTTCGCGAGCGTCCGGTAATCGCGACGCTGCCAGGGTCGTCAGGCCGCTCACGCAGTCCGGGCCGAAACGCGACTCCTCTGATTGCGCGGTCCCCGGCTTCGGGCGAGCCGAGACCCGCCTCCAACGGTCGCGGCGCGCGTCCGACGATCATGAGGGGAGGGGGGACATCACCGTGATGACAGAGCAGCGTTTCCCCCCTTCGCGAGCCGCGCTATGGACTGGGTCCATGCGACTGCTCATCATCGAGGATGACCGGGAGGCGGCAGCCTATCTGGTGAAGGCGTTCCGCGAGACCGGACACGTCGCCGACAGCGCGCATGACGGGCTCGATGGCTACGCGCTGGCCCGCGAGGGTGCCTACGATGTGCTGATCGTCGACCGGATGCTGCCGAAGCTCGACGGCCTGTCGCTGATCCGCTCCCTCCGCGAGCAGAGCGTCGCGACTCCGGTGCTGATCCTGTCGGCGCTGGGTCAGGTCGACGACCGGGTGAAGGGCCTGCGCGCCGGCGGCGACGATTATCTTCCGAAACCCTACGCGTTCTCGGAGCTTCTGGCTCGCACGGAGGCGCTCGCCCGGCGGCAGGCCGGATCGGGCGCGGCGGAAGAGACGCGCTACAGGGTCGGCGACCTCGAACTCGACCGCCTGTCTCACCGGGTCACCCGCGCCGGCCGCGAAATCCTGCTGCAACCTCGGGAATTCCGCTTGCTCGAATACCTGATGCGGCATGCCGGCCAGGTGGTGACCCGGACGATGCTGCTCGAGCATGTCTGGGACTACCATTTCGATCCGCAAACCAACGTCATCGACGTCCACGTCTCGCGCCTGCGCGGCAAGCTCGACAAGGGTTTTGCCTCGCCGATCATTCACACGGTCCGAGGTGCCGGCTACGTCCTGCGCTTCGACGAGGGCGCGGCCGGGTGAGCATGGGCCTCCCGATCGAGCCGATGCCCCGCGAGACCTTCGGGGCCCGGTTCCAGAAGCTGTTCCGCACCACCGCGTTCAAGCTCTCGCTCGCCTATCTGGCAATCTTCGCCCTCTGCGCCTTCCTGGCTCTCGGCTACGTCGCCTGGAACGCCCGGACGGTGTTGGACGACCAGATCGTCTCGACCATCGATGCCGAGATCAACGGCTTGTCCGAGCAGTACAATGCCGGGGGGCTCCGGCGGCTGATCACCGTCGTCGAGCGCCGGTCCCGCGAGCCAGGCGCGTCCCTCTATCTGGTGACCACGGCGAGCGGCGAGCACGTCGTCGGCAATGTCGGCTACGTCCCGGCGGCGGTGCTGGCGAGCCCTGGCCAGAGTGAGACCCGATACGGGCGGGGCGATTCGGACGTCGATCCCCATCGGGCGATCGTGCGGGTGTTCACCCTTCCGGGCGGATTCCGGCTGCTCGTCGGACGCGACACCGAGGAGCGCGACCGGTTGCGTGCGGTGATCGGCCGGGCGTTCGGCACCTCCCTCGCCGCCGTGGTGATCCTGGGCGTGATCGGTGGCTGGCTGGCGGCGAGCCGGGTCCTGCGCCGGGTCGACGCCATGACGCAGACAACCCGCGCGATCATGGCCGGCGACCTCGACGGACGACTCTACGTCGCGGGCAACGGCGACGAGCTTGACCGCCTCGCTGCGAGCCTCAACCTGATGCTGGAGCGGATCGGCGAACTGATGCGCGGGATGCGCGAGGTCTCCGACAACATCGCCCACGACTTGAAGACGCCGCTGACACGCCTGCGCAACCGGGCCGACGAGGCCCTGCGCAAAGCCGCCTCGCCGGACGAGCTGCGCAACGCCCTCGAAGCGGTGACCGAGGAGAGCGACGGGCTGATCCGGGTGTTCAACGCGCTGCTGATGATCGCGCGCCTGGAAGCCGGAAGCGCTCGAGAGATCCTGGCGCCGGTCGATCTCGGCGCCGCCGTCCGGGAGGTCGGGGAACTCTATGAGGCGCTGGCCGAGGATCAGGGGTTGGACCTCGACGTGCGCGCGGAGGATGGCCTGATCATCGCGGGCAACCGTGAGCTGATCGGGCAGGCGCTGGCCAACCTGATCGACAACGCCCTCAAGTACGGGGCGGATGGATCGGAGACCCGGGTGGCGGTCGAGGCCGTGCGCTCCGGTGATGCCGTCCGCCTCACCGTGTCGGATCACGGACCGGGTATCCCGGAGGCCGAACGCGAGCGCGTATTGGGCCGGTTCGTCCGGCTGGAGGATGCGCGTTCGCGGCCGGGCTTCGGGCTGGGGCTCAGCCTGGTGAACGCCGTGGTGCGCCTGCATCGCGGGACGCTGCGGCTGTCCGACAACGCGCCTGGGCTGCGGATCGAGCTTGCGTTCCCGGCGCAGAATGTGACCCCGGATTCGAGTGACGGCGCGGCCGAAGCGATACCGTCTCCGGCGGATGCGCCGGGAGGCTCGATTTCGCGCCGGCCTTGAGGCAGGTACGTCGTCACGACATCCCGCCACCGCGACCCAGGAGGTTCCATGGCCCTCACGTCCAAGACCGCCCTCGTCACCGGATCCACCAGCGGCATCGGCCTTGCCATCGCGCGCGGCCTCGCGGCCGAGGGAGCCAACGTCGTGCTCAACGGCTTCGGGGATGCGCAGGCCATCGAGGAGACCCGCGCCGGGATCGAGCGCGAGCACAGGGTGAAGGTTCAGTATTCAGCCGCCGACATGAGCAAGCCCGATGCGATCGGCGAGATGGTGCGGGAGGCCGAGGCGGCATTCGGCGCCATCGACGTGCTGGTCAACAATGCCGGCATTCAGTTCGTCTCGCCGATCGAGGACTTCCCACCGGAGAAGTGGGAGCAGATCATCGCGATCAACCTGTCCTCGGCGTTTCACGCGATGCATGCCGCGATCCCCGGCATGAAGGCCCGGGGCTGGGGGCGGATCATCAACACTGCCTCGGCGCACTCGCTGGTGGCCTCGCCGTTCAAGTCCGCCTACGTGGCGGCCAAGCATGGGATCAGCGGGCTCAGCAAGGCCGCAGCCCTCGAGCTCGCGCCGCACAAGATCACGGTGAACTGCATCTCGCCGGGCTACGTCTGGACGCCGCTAGTCGAGGCACAGATCCCCGACACTATGAAGGCGCGCGGCCTGACCAAGGAGCAGGTGATCGAGGACGTAATGCTGAAGGCGCAGCCGACGAAGGAGTTCGTCACCGTCGATCAGGTGGCGGCGCTCGCGGTGTTCCTGTGCTCCGATGCGGCGAGCCAGATCACCGGGGCCAATATCAGCATGGATGGCGGCTGGACCGCCCAGTAGCGTCGTAGAGTGGCGGCCTCGCCGGAACGTCGGCGAGGCCGCCTCCGATCAGCGGCGCCCGTGGAACAGCAGGGCGATCCCGTAGCCGACCGCGCCGGCGATCAGCAGCGCGACCAGCGGGTTTTCCTCGACGCGGGCGCCGACGGCGGCGCGGCCGTCGCGCAGGTAGGCACCGCCCCGCTCGTAGGCGTCGCCCGCGACATCCCCGGCCCGGCCATAGGCGTCTCCGGCATAATCAGTCGCCTTGTCGGCGAGGTCCCGGGCCTTGTCCTTGACCTGCCCGTAGGCGTTCTCAGCCTGACCCTGGACATCGCGTACCCGGCCTTCCACCGAATCCCGGTTCGAGCCCACGAAGTCGCCCGCCGCACCCTGGGCCTTACCCAGGGCTTCCTTGGCGCCGCCAACGATCCGATCCGTATCCACCATGACACTCTCCTCGACGTGACCGCGGCACCGGTACGGGAGGAGGTGCCGCAGAATTCCTCGTCGTGCAGCGAACGCGCGAGACCGGGTTTGCGTACCGTGACCCGGCGATTTTCTGTGCCTTGGGCCGCGCGGCGTCGATCAGGGTAAACAAGCCGGTGCCGGAACGGGCCGCGGTGCCTCAGAGGCCGATCAACTCGGCGATGGCCGCGGCTCCAGCGGCGGGCGAGGTCTCGCCGCGGGCGACGCCGGCCTCGGCCTCGGCGGTGCTGCGCCTGACCTCGGGCGAGCCGACAAGGCGCTGGTGCAACCGCTCGTGAACGAGCGCCCACATCCATTTCACGTCCTGCGTCCGGCGCTTGGCTTGGATCTCCCCGGTGGCGGTGAGCTTTTCCCGGTGATCGACGATCCGCGCCCAGAGCGCGTCGAGGCGCAGGTTGTGGAAGCCCGAGATCGTGACCACAGGCGGCGTCCAGGTTGACGATGCGGGGGTGAGGATGTGCAGGGCGGCGCGGTATTCCGAGGCCGCCGCGTTGGCCCGCTGCTCGGCCTCGCCGGAATCGGCCTTGTTGACCGCGATCATGTCGGCGAGTTCCAGGATGCCCTTCTTGATGCCCTGAAGCTCGTCGCCGGCCCCGGGCAGCATCAGCACGAGGAAGAAGTCGGTGAGGTCGGCGACCGCCGTCTCCGACTGGCCGACGCCCACCGTCTCCACCAGGATCACGTCGAAGCCGGCCGCCTCGCAGAGCAGCATGGTCTCGCGGGTCTTGGCCGCGACGCCGCCCAGCGTTCCGGAGGACGGGGAGGGGCGGATGAACGCCTTGGGATCGTGGGCGAGCCGCGCCATCCGGGTCTTGTCGCCGAGGATCGAACCGCCGGTGCGCGATGAGGACGGGTCGACTGCCAACACCGCGACCTTGTGGCCGGCCTCCGTCAGGTTCGATCCGAGGGCATCGATGGTCGTGGACTTGCCGACCCCCGGCACGCCCGTGATGCCGACCCGGATCGCCTTGCCGGTCTCCGGCAGAACCGAGTCGATCAAGGCGGCGGCGAGCGCCCGATGGTCGGCGCGTTTCGACTCCGCCAGGGTGATCGCCCGGGCCAGGGCGGCACGGTCGCCGCCCAGCAGTCGCGCGCGCAGGCTCTCGATGTCGATGGTCGGCGTCATGGATCCTTCATGGCGGCGGTTGGCGCTGCCGTCGAGGGGGTATCGTCGCCGGGCCGCGGCCGCGGGGTCTGAGCCGTCTCAACGCGCGCGCGATCAAGCCCGCAGGGTCGACCCCCAACCCTGTGTCCGCGGCACCACGGGGGGCTGAATACCCGTACTCCACAGGGCCGGTGGGCGATCGTGCCCCGCCACGGTCACGATCCTGCGCGACGGATGGCGCCCCGCCCGAACGCACCCGGATCATGTCGAGCCAGACCGTCTCACGCCGCGCACTCCTCCGGATCGGCGCCCTCGCGGGGGCGGCGGGGCTCGCTCCGAGCCTTGGCGCCTGCGTCACCGATGACCTCGGCACCTCTGCGGCGCTGCCCGAAAAGCAGTCGGCGCTGGACGTCATGCCGGTGCTGCTGGTGGCCACGACGCGCAAGCCGGTGGGCAACCCGCCCCGGCCGCCGTACTTCAATTCCGAGCGCGGGCGCGGCCTGAGCTTCGCGGAGGTGCGCCTGTCGCCCCCCGACCGCTCGCTGCTCGGCAAGGTGTCGGCAGTCATCACCGGCGACTGGACCATCGGGGCCGTACCCAAGACCGAGAGCGGCCCAGGTGCCGCCGAGGCCTTCGCGCAGGCGGCGCTCGGCCGCGACGTGCTGATCTACGTCCACGGGTATCGGGAATCGTTCGAATCCGCCGCCGTGAGCGCGGCGCGCCTGTCGGACGGCATCCGGTTCCGGGGCGTCTCGGGCCTGTTCACCTGGCCGTCCGCCGCCGCGACCTTCGACTACAACTACGATCGCGAGAGCGCGCTCTGGTCGCGCGATGCCTTCGAGGACCTGCTGAAGGCCGTCACGTCGACATCGAGCGCCGGGCGGATCAACATCGTCGCCCATTCGATGGGCACGCTGCTGACCCTCGAGACCATCCGGATGCTGCGGGCCGAAGCCGGCGAGGCCGCCATGGCGCGGATCGGCGCGGTGGTGCTGGCCGCCCCCGACATCGATTTCGACCTGTTCTCGAACGGCGTCGCCCGGCTCGGCCCCGACGTGTCGAAGATCACCGTGATCTCATCGACCAACGACCGGGCGCTCGAACTGTCCGCGGCGATCGCGGGCGGCGTCCGGGCCGGCGCCGCCGACCGCGCCAAGCTTGAGGCGCTCGGCGTGCGCGTGGCCGACGCCTCCGATTACGGCGGCGGCCTGATCAACCACGACCTGTTCCTGTCGAACCCCGAGGTGCAGGCGGTGGTCAAGCGCGCCATCGCCCGCGGGGCGGGGGTCTGAGAAAGCCAGCCCGGCACTCACCCCATCCGGGTCGCCATGCTCTGCGGCGGCAGCGGCTCTTCGGGTAGGATCGGTGCGTCGCCGGACGCGTCGAGATGGTCGATCCGTTCGGCCCAGACCCGGAAGCCGACGAGGGGATTGGGGCCGAACGTGTGGGTCAGCGGCACGTCCGCGGCGTCGCGGCCGTAGGCGACCATCACCCGGCCGATCCGCGGGCTGTTGTTGCGCGGGTCGAACACGTGCCAGCGCCCGCCGAGAAACACCTCCATCCAGGCCGCGAAGTCGCCGGCCGGGTGCGGCTCGGGCTCCCCGATGAAGCTGATGTAGCCCGTGCAGTAGCGGGTCGGCACGTTAAGGGCGCGGCAGAAGGCCACGGCGAGGTGGGTGAAGTC
This sequence comes from Methylobacterium sp. AC315, assembly GCF_979253755.1. Lineage (NCBI taxonomy): Bacteria > Pseudomonadati > Pseudomonadota > Alphaproteobacteria > Hyphomicrobiales > Methylobacteriaceae > Methylobacterium > Methylobacterium sp. AC315. The sequence continues at coordinate 110,468 of NZ_CEEDEA010000014.1, read as the reverse complement.
GCGGCAGACGCCCCGGCCGCCGGCATAGGCATCCTGCGCCGTGCGGTCGCCATGGGCGAACTCGTACCCGAATGCGATGTGGTCGTGCACGAAGTCGCAAACTGCCTGCACCCGGCCCCAGCCCGGCTCGAGATGTCCGAACAGCCGCCATGCCTCGTCGGCCAGCAAGTCGGATTCGCAGTAGCGGCTGGGCAGCAGGAACACGATCGTCTCGGGCGGCAGCGCCTCGATCGCGTGCTGCTCGGCCTCGGGATGGGCCGGGTCCGGGCTTCCGTCGTCGCCGATCACCGCGTCGGTCCCGAGGGTGAAGTTCCCCGCCGGGGCGGTCAACCGGCCGCACAGGTTGCCGAAGCCGTCGCGATAGAGATCGACCGGCACCGGCGGCTCGGTGCGGAGCGTGTCGGGCGCCTCGAGGGCGTCCGCCCGGGTGGGATGCACGTTCAGCATCACCACCATCGGGACCGGATAGGGGAAGGCGTAGCGCATCTCGCAGCCGAGCCTGATCCGCATCCGCGGTGATCCTTCTTTCCGTTTGGTTTCGTTACGGCCATCGGCCGGGCAGGATTCGCGCCACGCATTCGCGGCGGACTGACTGAGACGGGCTTGGCGGGCGTCCGGTTCACCCCTACAGCATCCGCGCGCGGCGCTCATGACCGCCGGGGTAAGCTTAGGCATTTCTCCCCGGGGCGGTGCGTCGCACCCGCGCGCGATCCCGCTGACCGGGCGCGCCAAGGACGGTTACGAGAAGGATGCCGGCCATGTTCACGCTCGAGATCGAGGGCACCGCCGTGGCGGTGATCAACAGCGACGAGGCGTCCGCCAAGGACCTCTTCACCTGCGAGGGTTTCAAGGAAGACATCCGGACGATGACGAGCGACGGCAAGCCGCTCTGGAACGGCACCTCGCCGCTCACGATCCGGGCCGCCAACGAGGACGAGATCGAGATCTTCGAGGATGCGCTCGCCGAGGATGACGGCGAGGGCGAGTTCACCGACGACAAGCACCATGCCGGCGGCGACACCGCCGAGGAGGAAGACGAGGACGAGGCGGACATCGTCTTCCTCGTCGACATCGACGAGGCGGACGAGGACGACGAAGCCGACGCCTGACATCTGCCGCTGAACTTGGCCGCCTCCCGGGGGTTTCCGATCCGATTCGGAATGCAACACCCCGGGAGGACGGACATGGCTGACAGCAGGCAGATCGTTGACGCGCTGGTGCGCGCGCGGCGCGGCGGGATCGCCGCAAGCGCGGCTCTTGGCGGCCTCGCGCTGATCGGGGGGATCGCCTACCGGGCGCTGCGCGGTTCGGCGCCGCCGTCCCAGGACGGCCCGGACTTCTCGAAGGTCGACGAGGACGAGGCCCGGCTGATGCTGCGGGCCATGGTGGCCGCCACCATCGCGGACGGCATGATCGATACCGCCGAGCGCAAGCGCCTCGACGCGGCGGTGGCCGAGGCCGGCCTCGATCCCGACGGGCGGGCCTGGCTCGACCGGGAACTGGAAAGCCCCGCCGAGATCGACGAGATCGCCGAACGGGTGAACGAGCCGGAGGCGGCGGCGCGGATTTACGCGGCCGCGCGGCTCGCGATCGATCCGGACACGCTGCAGGAGCGTCAGTTCCTGAAGATGCTCGCCGAGGCCCTCGACGTGCCCGGCAACGCAACCGCCTCGATCGAGCGAGACATCGGCGCCTGACCGATATCCATACCCGGCTTTGGATCTCCCGCGGCGGCCGAGCTTCGTGCTAGCGTTGCGGTGCGGTGATCCGGGTCGACGCGTCCCGGCCGCTGAAGGCCGGGACGTTCCATGCCAGTGCTGCCGCCATCGCCCGCTCGGTCCCATGAGCGACGGGCCGTCCGGGGCCTCACCGGGGCTCTGCTCGCCGGGAGTCTGATCGCCATGAGCGTCGCCCCCGTCCGCGCCGCCGATCCGCCGCCCGCCCCCCTGACTCTGGCGGGCCAGGGCAGCTTCTTCGTCGGCGGTCGCGATATCCAGTCCGATACGCTCTCGACCCTGCCGGCCTACGCGCCGTCCGGGACGATCACGGTCGATCAGGTCTATGTGCGCTATCAGATTCCGGTCGAGCCCGTGCGGCCGCCGGTGGTTCTGATCCACGGCTGCTGCCTCACCGGCAAGACCTGGGAGACGACCCCGGACGGGCGAATGGGCTGGGACGAGTTCTTCGTCCGTCGCGGCTTCCCGACCTACGTCATCGACCAAGCGTGGCGCGGGCGCTCGGCGATCAGCCCGGCCCAGATCGACGCGGTGAAGATGGGCAAGGCCGAGGCCGATTCGCTGCCGCCGGTCTTCTCCGCCGGGCGCGAGCCGGCCTGGGCGATCTTCCGGTTCGGGCCGGAATACCCGAAGGTGTTTCCGGGCATGCAATTCCCCCTGGAAGCCCAGGGCGAGTTCTGGAAGCAGATGGTCGCCGACTGGTCCGCCGCCCTGCCGGTGCCGAACCCGACCGTGCCGGCCCTGTCGGAACTCGCCAAACGGCTGAAGGGCGCGGTGCTGGTCTCGCACTCGCAATCGGGCATCTACCCGTTCCAGACCGCTGCTCTCGACCGCACCGGGATCCGGGCCATCGTGGCGATCGAGCCCGCCGCCTGCCCGGATCCGGCCAAGGACGATCTGGCCCCCTACAAGGACCTGCCGATCCTGGTCCTGTTCGGCGACTACGTCGACGCCTCGCCCCGCTGGGCACCCCGGCTCAAGCAGTGCCGCAGCTTCGTGGCGGCTGCGAACGCGGCCGGCGGCCGGGCCGAGCTGATCCTGCTCCCGGAAATCGGGATCCACGGCAATTCGCACATGCTGATGCAGGACAAGAACAGCCTCGACATCGCCGACTGGCTGGCCGGCTGGATCGAGAAGCGGGTGACGGGGAAATCCTGATCGGACAGCCGGCGTCGCAACCGGCCCGTCCTCCCAATCATCACCTCATCCTGAGGTGATGCGCAGCAGCCGCGAAGGAGCCGTCCAGGAATCGCGCGGTGGGCGGGAGGACTTCTTCGCGGGCTTCGCTTTGCTACGCCACCGCAGGATGAGGGGGAAATCCGGAACGGGCTCGTCTCGTAAGCTTGGTCAGCCCGGATTCCGCTCCGACAGAAATTTTCCCATCCGCTCGAGCGCCCTGCGGATGTTCTCGGCCGAATTTGCGTAGGACAGCCGGATATAGCCTTCGCCGTGGATCCCGAAATCCGGGCCGCCGATCACCGCGACGCCCGCCTCCTCCAGCAGGGTGGCGGCGAGGGACTTGGCCTTCCACCCGGTCTCGGAGACATTCGGGAAGGCGTAGAACGCGCCCTTCGGGGCAATGCACGAGACGCCCGGCAACGCGTTCAGCCCGGCGATCACGATCGCCCGTCGCCGGTCGAACTCGGCCACCATCTCGGCCACGCAATCCTGCGGGCCGTCGAGCGCCGCGATGCCGGCCCATTGGGTCGAGGCGTTCACGCAGGAATGGGCGTTGACCGCGAGCTTCCGGGCCGCGTCGTAGAGCGGCTTCGGCCATACCGACCAGCCGAGTCGCCAGCCGGTCATCGCGTAGGTCTTCGACGCGCCGTCGAGGTAGATCAGCCGGTCGCGAATCTCGGGATAGGTCAGCAGCGAGTGATGGGCTTCGCCGTCATACGTCATCGTGCCGTAGATCTCGTCCGACAGCACTGCGACATCCGGGTGGTCGGCAACGCCCGCCACCAAAGCGTCGATCTCCGCCTTGGGCGTCACGCCACCGGTCGGGTTGGCGGGCGAGTTCACGATCAAGAGGCGGGTCTTCGGCGTGATCAGGGCCAAGGTCTCGGCGGCCGAGAAGGCGAAGCCGTTCGCCTCGCGGATCGGCACCGGCACCGGCGTCGCCCCGGTGAACTCGATCATCGAGCGATAGATCGGAAAACCCGGATCCGGGTACAGGATCTCGGCGCCGGGCTCGCCGAACATCAGGATCGCCATGAACATGGTGATTTTGCCGCCCGGCACGATCATCACGGATTCGGGCGAGACCTCGACGGCGTGACGGCGGTGGATGTCGCGCGCCACGGCCTCGCGAAGACCCGGGATGCCCACGGCCGGCGTGTAGCCGTGGTGCCCGTCGCGCAGGGCCTTGATGCCCGCCTCGACCACGTGGGCCGGCGTCGGCATGTCGGGCTGGCCGATGCCGAGATTGATCACGTCCCGCCCTTGGGCTGAGAGCGCCTGGGCGCGGGCCAGCACCGTGAACGCGTTCTCCTCGCCGATGCGCGAGAAGGCCGGGACGACGTGCAGCATCGCGCTCTCCGCGGGACGGTCGTTCTAGTGCTTGGTGCGCTCGGCGAGCTTCATGGCCCCGAACGACATCGCCACGGCGATCGCGCCCAGGATCACGAAGGTCTTCACCGAGGCGTAGAACAGGGCCGGCTCGATGCCCGTGTCCGTGTAGAGCACCAGGCCGATGGCGGCCAACGGCAGGGAGAGCAGGATGAACAGGGGGACGAGCGGGTTCATATTGGGCACTCGGATCCGGCGCGCGGTGGGCCGCGGCTCGTGGGCGTCGAACCTGCATACCACCCTGCTGCAACGGTTGGGACCCCGGCGGCGGCAGTTTTTCGCTGGATCGCGCTGCCGCTCACCGAAGCGCAAGCATTTAACCGGATACTGGCTTTCCGGGAGGAGATGCCAGTATGCGCCCAACAGCAGTTACGTCGAGAGGCAGTAGCCAAAATCTATCGCCGCTCGACATCCTGACGGCGCAGATCGGCCGGCTCCTGCGGCATCCTGCCTACAGGCGCGAAAGTGTCGTCAGTTCGCTGCTGCAGCGCCACCTGCCGAAAGATGCCGGCTATGCCTGGAACGGCGAAGCCGCCCTGCGCGACCGCCTCGGCCGTGCCGCCCTCGACGCGGCGAGCATCGACCATCTCATCCGCAACGCCCAGGCCGAGATCCAGCGCCTGCGGGGGCCGAGCGACGCCTGACGGCCGTCAGGCCGGAACCCGAACGGTCGCCCGCAGCCCGCCCAGCGGGCTCTCGTGCAGGGCGATATCCCCGCCATGCGCCCGGGCGATATCCCGGGCGATCGCCAGCCCGAGCCCGGATCCGCCCGCATCCTGGCGAGAATCATCGAGGCGCACGAACGGCTTGAACACCTCCTCGCGGCTCTCGGGCGGGATCCCCGGGCCGTCGTCGTCGATCGAGACGTAGAAGGCGCGGGCCTCCAGCCGGCCGGAGATCGCCACCGTGTCGCCGTACCGGGCGGCGTTGGCGGCGAGGTTGAACAGGCAGCGCCGGAACGCCCCCGGCCGTACCGTGACCTCCGGGGCTCCCGCCAGATTGACCTCCGAGACATGGGCCCCCAGGCGCTCAACGTCGCTGCGCAGGTCTTCCAGCAGCACGCGCATGTCCGTGGGCGTCGCCGGCTCGGCGGAATCACCGCGCGCGAAGGCGAGATAGCCCTCCAGCATCCGGCTCATCTCGTCGACGTCACGGCTGAGATCCTCGATCTCACTGGTCTGCTCGAACAACGCCAGGGAGAGGCGGAAGCGCGTGAGGATGGTGCGTAGGTCGTGGCTCACGCCGTTGAGCATCGTCGTGCGCTGCTCCATGGCCCGCTCGATGCGCCGCTTCATCTCGATGAAGGCGTGGCCGGCCTGGCGCACCTCCCGGGCTCCGCGCGGCCTGAACTCGATCTCCCGACCCTTGCCGAAGCCCTCCGCTACGGCGGCGAGCCGCAGGATCGGTTTGATCTGGTTGCGCAAAAACAGGATCGCGACGCCGAGCAGCACCAGCGACGAGCCGATCATCCAGACCAGGAAGATGTGCGAGTTCGATGCGTAGGCCTGGCTGCGCCGGGCGGTGATCCGCATCACCCCGTCGGGGATCGCGACCCGGATCTCGATCAGGTTCGAGCGGCCGACCGTGTCGATCCAGAACGGCCGTCGGATCTGGCGGCTGATCTCGTCCGAGAGCGCTTCGTCCAGGATCGAGAAGAACGGCCGCGGCCCTTGGATCGGAAGCTTGGCGCCCTTCAGGATGTCGAGGTCGAGGTTCAGCCGCTCGGCGGCGATGCGCGACAGGGTCTCGGCATCCCGGTCTTGGGGGTAGCTCTCGTAGATGTCGATCAGCGCCGCCACGTCCGCGGTCACCGCGGCCGACAGGCGCTTGGTCACGAGCTGCCAGTGCCGCTCCATGAACGTGTAGGCGATCACCGACTGGAGCAGGACCACGGGCGCGATGATGATGATCAACGACCGGGCATAGAGCCCCTTGGGCAGGACATCGCCGATCGACCGGCTCAGTCGCTTCCACAGCCGGTGCGGTGCCGAACGCGGCCGCACCGGGTCGGTCCGCAGGGTGCGCGCCAGGACGGGATCGGGGGCGTTCACGAAACCGCGCGCCCGCGTCCGCCGAGGCGGGATCGGGATCGGCGACGTGGGGGCCGTCTCAGGGGGGCGGGCATGGCGCGGGCGGCTGCGAGAGGTCGGGCGTTATCGCACCGGCACCGCGATCGGCCAAGGCGGCGCGGGCGCACGGGATGGGCCTCCGTTCCAACCCGTGCGCCGGCAGCGATGTCTCGGCCGAAGCGGTCGTCGCCCTGAATGCGGTCCGGTGCCGGTCGCGCCCGGACGCTAGCCCCTTGGCGTCGGCCGCCAGTCGGGCGGGGCCATCTCGAAGCCGGAGAAGTCGAAGCCCGGCGAGACCGTGCAGCCCACGAGCGTCCAGGCGCCGAGGCTGGTGGCGGTCTGCCAATGGCCGGCCGGCACCACGCATTGCGGGCGCTGCCCGGCGGCGAGGTCGGGTCCGAGATGCTGGGCGGTGGCGTCGTGGCCGTTCGGGCTCGTGGTGATCACCAGCGGCGCGCCGGCATGCCAGTGCCAGATCTCGGTGGCGTCCACGCGGTGCCAGGCCGAGGCCTCGCCGATGTCGAGCAAAAAATAGATCGCGGTGCCGACCGAGCGGCCGTCCACCATGCGCGGATCGCGGAAGGTCTCGCGGTAATGCCCGCCCTCCGGATGGGGTTTGAGGCCCAGGGTCGCGATCACCTCGGCTGCGGTCATGGTCTCGCCTCTCCGTCGTTCACTTGCTGCCACGGGGCCTCGATGGTACCGGCCAAATCAGTCGAAGGTCCCAAAAACATGCCGAGCCCGATCGTACGCCTCCACCGCGGCGACCTGCCCACCGATTACGATGCGGGCCGGGCGGTGGCCATCGACACCGAGACGCTCGGCCTCAACCCGCACCGGGACCGGCTCTGCGTGGTCCAGATCTCCACCGGGGACGGCACGGCGGACGTGGTCCAGATCCCGCAGGACGGCCCCGAGCCGGCGGTGCTCAAGCGCGTCCTGGCGGATCCCGAAGTCCTAAAAATCTTCCACTTCGCCCGGTTCGACGTGGCGGTGCTGTTCAAGGCGTTCGGCGTAATGCCGGCGCCGGTCTACTGCACCAAGATCGCCTCGAAGCTCGCCCGCACCTACACCGACCGCCACGGGCTCAAGGACGTGGTCCGCGAGCTGGTGGGCGTCGATCTCTCCAAGCAGCAGCAATCCTCCGATTGGGGCGCCGAGACCCTGACGCAGGCGCAGCAGGATTACGCGGCCTCGGACGTGCTCCATCTCCACGCCGCCCGGGAGCGGCTCGACGCGATGCTGGCCCGCGAGGGCCGCACCGATCTCGCCGCGGCCTGCTTCGCCTTCCTGCCGACCCGCGCCCGGCTCGATCTCGACGGGTGGCCGGAGACCGACATCTTCGCGCACACCTGAGCGGTGGCGCCCGGTCCCCGCGCGGCGATTCCTGTGCAGAACGGGGCTTTCCCGTCACCGCGGCGCGATGGGGGGCTGCTAGGTTTCCTGCGCCGGGGCTCGCGAGTCGCGGCCAGGCCCTCCTCGCCGGTCATCCACCCGATCAGGCCGGCCGGGAGGGCCCGTCCTCAGGTCAGCGTGCGCGGGCCGGACGGCGTCGCGATCCGGGCGGTGTAGCGCGGGAGCGGGCCGGGGACGATCCGCAGCGGATCGACGAGGCCGAGCCCCGCCAGCCGGGCCGCCGTCGCGTCCGGATCCGGGTGCTCCAGCGTGAAATCCGCGAGACGTGCCCCGAGATCCGGCATCGTCCCGGCCGGGTGCGGACGGCGGCCCCAATCCATCGCGTAGGGCGCGGCGCCGTCCGCCGGCCAGGTCCCGTCCGGGCGCAGGCCGAAGCGCCACGACAGCGCGCCCCGGGTCATCGTCGCCGCCGCGCCGAGCAGGTCGGGATGGGCGGCGAGCAGGGTGTCGAGGTCGTCGGTGCGGGCGACGAAGCCGCGCAGCCGCCGGCCGGCCTCCCACTCCGCCCGCACCCGCGCGGCCTCGCCGAGGCCGAACCAGCGGGCGCGCGCCGGAGGCGCTGCCTCGGGATCGACGGCGATCACTTCGAGGAACGTCGATGCGCCCAGGCGCAGCAGGTGGTTGCGGGTGCCCATTTCGGGATGGCGCCCGCCTTCCGGCATGTCGAGGCCGAGGCAGTCGCGGACATGGGCCACGCCCTCCGCGAGATCGGGGGCCACGACGACGAGGTGGTCGAGGGTGAGCATGCGTGCATCCGCCGCTTTGAACGATCGAGACTGCCGCGTGTCACAAGCTCTTCCGCTGGTCGAGATGAACCTGGATAAGGAAGCGCCGAAGGTCCTCCGGATCACGTAAGTGCAAGTCGATGCAGGCGGTGGCCCAGAGTTTTATCCCTTCCTTCGGTGTCAGGTCGCTCTCCAGCACCGCGCCTTTGAAATCGTGCAAGCAGCTCGATCCTCGCCCTTGAAGCAGCCGAGAATCGCGGCGGTGGCTTCCTCGGACGACGCGTCCTGATCGTCGATGCTCTAATTGAACCGCTCACCGAAGTGGATGAATTCCGGTGTGGCGGGCATCCGTCCCGATTCCCGCCGCGCCCGGTTCCGCAGCTTGCTCTGCTGGCTCACGACTGCTTTCGCGTCACAATCTGTCTCGCACTCTCTTGAGGAAGGCTCGGAGTCCGGCGCCATCATAGAATACGATGTCTGCCTCCGACGACCACCACAGCTTTCGCAGTTCCTCGTCCGAGACATCGTCCTGCGTGAGGGTGTCAAGATAGGCCTTCAGGTGGCCTCGTTCGGTGTCGTCTTTGAAAAGGGAAAGAATCCATTGAATGATCGCGTCTTCAGTCGAAAAATCATCCATAAGATCTTGATGGAATTGGCGTGTGAATGTGTCAAATTCTGACGATTTTGACAACGGACGTGAAGCCGATTGGATAAAGATTTCAGGGCGGAGGGCTTCTTTTAAAACATCGCCTTCAGCAGTATTTTGCGACATAGGTACAATAATTGCGAAAACGACATAATAATTTTCAGATCTCTTAGTAATCATAATCGGTCACGAATCTTATTCAGGAACAATCTCAGTGGAGGCGCGGAATGGAACAACCACTGCGCTTTCGAGTCGTTCCAGATACCTAATAATTCCTTGTCGTCGAAATCGTCGCTGGCGATAAGAGAGAGATAGCCATGCAAAGATAAGCGACGCTCTTGCGAAAACGGCTCTATGGCAAATTGCAATAATTCCGCCTCGGTGCTGAAAATGCGATCGACGTCTTGAAAAAAGCGTCCGGTTAATTCGTCAAACTCGGGATGTGTAGATATTTCAGTCTCCTTCATTGTAAGGAAATGCCGATTGTACGTGATAACCTCGCGATGACCGCCGATCGCGGACTATATATATGGCAACGCCATGCGTATTTCTCATGTACATCACGCCGTCTTTGGTAATGTATGCCTCGCGGCCGGTTCGATATCCGAACCGCGTTGTAAAGTAGGCGCGATCTTTCTCCCCAGACGCCACTTCATCAACGCGCTGCGCGTTGATTGCTAACGTTCGGCTGACGAGATCGTTAGCTGACTCTCGGGAGTCAAACGAGCCGTCGCGTTGCAGTCCACCATGGGCCAACAGGTTTCCCCATTGGCTCTTCCGCACGCGTTCCATCATCTCTTCGTCGGTCTTTCCGACGTGTGAATCAATTGTATGCTCCCCAAATTTTTCCTATTCTTCTTCTAAAAATACATTATATTGGTATTTATCTTTGTCGCTGACATTATATATGCGCGCTGTGTTGTCGTTCTCAAACCGAACTGAACCGTCGTCACTCGTCCACTGTCCCCCGTCCGGATGCCCAGCGGGGACCCGCGGCTGGCCGGGATTGTAGGCCCGAAGGATGAGGCCAAGTCGAAGCAGCTTCACCTCAACACTGAGAGCTGCCAGTTGCCACCGGAACCGGGTGACGACGATCTCTTTCGTGACCATGAATCACCCCGCCTGCCAGCGGGTCATTCATAGGCTAATAATCTTATGTGGCAAGCGTGTTCTTGTTTTGTTCGATAGTCCGCTTTGGAGTAGGCGACGGGCGCTTCCAACTCACCTCTCACAGCCGGGGCCGGGCTTCGCGCCCGGCCCGCCCCTTCACATCACAGCGAGTAGTACTGCACGAACTCGATCGGGTGCGGGGTCATCTCGTAGCGCAGCACCTCGGTCATCTTCAGCTCGATGAACGAGTCGATCTGGTCGTCCGTGAACACGCCGCCCTCCTTGAGGAAGGTGCGGTCCTTGTCGAGGCTGGTGAGCGCCTCGCGGAGCGAACCGCACACGGTCGGGATCTTCTTCAGCTCCTTCGGCGGCAGCTCGTACAGGTCCTTGTCCATCGCCGGGCCCGGGTCGATCTTGTTGCGGATGCCGTCGAGGCCGGCCATCAGCAGGGCCGAGAAGGCCAAGTAGGGGTTGGCCATCGGGTCGGGGAAGCGGACCTCGACGCGCTTGGCGTTCGGGCTCTTGGTCCACGGAATCCGGCAGGAGGCCGAGCGGTTGCGCGCCGAGTAGGCGAGCAGCACCGGCGCCTCGTAGCCCGGCACCAGCCGCTTGTAGGAGTTGGTCGACGGGTTGGTGAAGGCGTTGAGCGCCTTGGCGTGCCGGATGATGCCGCCGATGTACCACAGGCATTCCTGGGAAAGCCCGGCATACTTGTCGCCGGCGAAGACCGGCTTGCCGTCCTTCCAGATCGACTGGTGGACGTGCATCCCCGAGCCGTTGTCGCCGAAGACGGGCTTGGGCATGAACGTCGCCGACTTGCCGTAGCTCTGGGCGACGTTGTGGATGCAGTACTTGTAGATCTGCATGTGGTCGGCGAGCTTGGTCAGCACGTCGAACTTCATGCCGAGCTCGTGCTGGGCGCTGGCCACCTCGTGGTGGTGCTTCTCGACCTTCACGCCCATGGACTGCATCGCGGCCAGCATCTCGCCGCGCATGTCCTGGGCCGAATCCTGCGGCGGGACCGGGAAGTAGCCGCCCTTGGTCTGGACCCGGTGTCCGAGGTTGCCGCCCTCGTAATCGGTGAAGCCGTTGGTCGGCAGCTCGGTCGAGTCGAGCTCGAAGCCGGTGCGGTAGGGGTCGGCGGCGAACTTCACGTCGTCGAACACGAAGAACTCGGCCTCGGGGCCGACATTGATCGTGTCGCCGATCCCGGTCTGCTGCAGGTAGGCCTCGGCGCGCTTGGCGGTGCCGCGGGGATCGCGGGAATAGGGCTCGCCGGTGGCGGGCTCGAGCACGTCGCAGATGATCGACAGGGTCGAGGCCGAGAAGAACGGGTCGAGGCAGGCGGTGGACGGGTCCGGCATCAGCAGCATGTCGGACTCGTTGATCGCCTTCCAGCCCGCGATCGACGAGCCGTCGAACATCGTGCCTTCGGCGAAGATCTCATCGTCGATCAAGGAGACGTCGAACGTGACGTGCTGCCACTTGCCGCGCGGGTCGGTGAACCGGAAGTCCACGTAGCGTACGTCGTTGTCCCGGATGGTCTTCAGAACCTCGGCCGCAGTCGTCATCGTGGGCATCCTCCAGGAAAGGCGTCGGGGATTCTCGCTCGGGGCGGCCGTCGTCGGGTCGGGCCGCACCGGCCGAGCCGCTTGATATCCGTCGCGCGCGCGCGTTGCCACCCGCGGACGGGCGAAATCGCCCATGGAACGAGACGTTTGGCTCTTTCTCGGAGCGAGCCTCTCGATTCTGTGATTGCCTATCCGCGCAATCACCACCCATCGAAGGCGGTCGAAGACAGTCCTGGCATGCTCCATGCAAAGGCGGCAGCGGCCGTCGAGATGGCGGCATGCCGTTCGCGTCGCCTGGGGGTTGACCGGGTCGCGCATCGACAACGGACGAGAGAACCGGAATGACGAAATATAAGCTCGAGTATATATGGCTCGACGGGTATACGCCGGTCCCGAACCTGCGCGGTAAGACGCAGATCAAGGAATTCGACAGCTTCCCGACCCTCGATCAACTTCCGATTTGGGGCTTCGACGGCTCGTCCACGAAGCAGGCCGAGGGCGGCAGCTCCGACTGCATGCTCAAGCCCGTGCGCCACTTCCCCGACCCGGCCCGTAAGAACGGCGTCCTGGTCCTGTGCGAAGTGATGATGCCGGACGGCAAGACCCCGCACGAGTCGAACAAGCGCGCGACCATCCTGGACGATGCCGGCGCCTGGTTCGGCTTCGAGCAGGAGTACTTCCTGTACAAGGACGGCCGCCCGCTCGGCTTCCCGGCCAGCGGCTTCCCGGCCCCGCAGGGCCCCTACTACACCGGTGTCGGCTATTCAAACGTCGGCGACGTCGCCCGCAAGATCGTCGAGGAGCACCTCGACCTCTGCCTCGACGCCGGCATCAACCACGAGGGCATCAACGCCGAGGTGGCCAAGGGCCAGTGGGAATTCCAGATCTTCGGCAAGGGCTCCAAGAAGGCCGCCGATGAGATGTGGATGGCCCGCTACCTGCTGCAGCGGCTCTGCGAGTCCTACGGCATCGACGTCGAGTACCATTGCAAGCCGCTCGGCGACACCGACTGGAACGGGTCGGGCATGCACTGCAACTTCTCGACCGCGTTCATGCGCGAGCACGGCGGCAAGGCCTATTTCGAAGCGCTCATGGAGGCGTTCAAGACCAACCGCGAGGATCACATCGCCGTCTATGGCCCGGACAACCACATGCGGCTGACCGGCAAGCACGAGACCGCCTCGATCCACGAGTTCTCGTACGGCGTGGCCGACCGCGGCGCCTCGATCCGCGTGCCCCACTCCTTCGTGAACAGCAGCTACAAGGGCTACTTGGAGGATCGCCGCCCGAACTCGCAGGGCGACCCCTACCAGATCGCCTCGCAGGTGCTGAAGACGATCTCTTCGGTGCCGACCGAGGCCGCCGTCGCAGCCTGAGGCGGACCGAAAGCCAAGAGCTTTCGACGTCGAGCAATCTCCGGAGCCGGGCCCTTGCGCCCGGCTTCGCCGTTTTCAGGTCCGGCGCGGGCGCTCGTCGTCGCGGATCGCGGCCTCGTGGTACCAGGCGCCGCCGAAGCTCGGCATCGGCGCAGGCTTGGCCTTCTCGGCCGCCCGCGGCGCCGGTCGGGCGCGCCGGAACGCCGACAATTCGTAGATCTTGGCGGTCTCGCGCCCGTCGGTTCCGGCCATCACATGGTCCTCCTGAGTGGGATCGAAGCGGCCGATCCGGCCGTGCGATCCCGAGGATGTGGGGTTGCCGGCCCAACACTCCATGCCCCGGCACGTCGATGCCGGACATTCGTGCAGCGTGAATTCTTAGGCAGGATGGTGGCGGGACAGGAAGCACAAGTTCGCGGCGCGGGAATGCTGATCGTTCCCGTGATCAAGGCGTAAGATCCGCGCGCTGGACGCCGCGCGGATCAGCCTTCAGATCGCGTCGGTGCCAGTCTCGCCGGTGCGGATGCGGATCGCTTCTTCGATCGTCGAGACGAAGATCTTGCCGTCGCCTATGCGCCCGGTCTGGGCCGACTTGCGGATCGCTTCCACGGCGCCCTCGACGAGGGCGTCCGACAGCACGATCTCCAGCTTCACCTTGGGCAGGAAGTCGACCACGTATTCGGCGCCGCGGTACAGCTCCGTATGGCCCTTCTGACGGCCAAAACCCTTTGCCTCGATGACGGTGATGCCCTGGAGGCCGACCTCCTGGAGCGCCTCCTTCACCTCGTCGAGCTTGAAAGGCTTGATGATCGCTTCGATCTTCTTCATGCCGCTCGGGCCTGCGCTGCGCTGCCGGATATTTCTAACATCGTCGGGAAGCCTCCGCCACGCCGATTTCGCGACGGGCATCACGTTAATGCCCATTCGGAGCGCAAGCTACGCACATCCTTCGGGCTTTCGACGATTTTCTGGCGCATTTTTAATCAGAGGTGTTCGGTGCACGGGCAGACGTGGGGATGAGCATGCGAGTGCTGACGGTGGCGGCGATGCGCCGGGTCGATGCGGCGGCCATCGACTGCGGTATTCCTGGCTTTCGACTGATGGAGGCCGCTGGTGCCGTGGTGGCCGCCCGCGCCGCGGCCCGGTTGCCCGATGGCGGACGGGCCGTCGTGCTGTGCGGGCCCGGCAACAATGGCGGCGACGGGTTCGTCGCCGCGCGGCTGCTGGCGGAACGCGGCTACCGGATCGAACTGTGCGTCCTCGGCGATCGCTCCGCCCTAACAGGTGATGCAGCCCTCGCGGCCGAGGCCTGGACCGGCCCCGTGCATCCAGCCACGGCCGACGCACTGCCCTCCGGCGACCTCGTGATCGACGCGCTGTTCGGAGCCGGCCTGTCGCGCGACCTCGACGGTGCCGCCCGTGCCCTGGTCGATGCCGTGAATGCCGGTGGCTGCCCGGTGCTGGCCGTGGACGTCCCGAGCGGCGTGGACGGCGACACCGGCGCCGTACGCGGCGTCGCGATCCGCGCCGTGGAGACCGTGACCTTCGTCGCGTTCAAGCCGGGGCATCTGCTTCAGCCCGGGCGGGGCCTGTGCGGGCACCGGCACCTGGCCGATATCGGGGCGGGTGAAGCAGCCTTGGGGATCGGCCTCGCAGCGGCCGAGCCGGCGCTCTACCGGAACGGGCCGGATCTGTGGGTACGGGTGTTCCCACGCCTAACCGGCGAGAGCCATAAATACACCCGCGGGCACGCGTTGGTTCTGTCCGGGCCCGCCACCAAGACCGGTGCGGCCCGGCTCGCCGCCAGGGGCGCCCTGCGGGTCGGGGCCGGCCTGGTCACGCTCGCGTCCCCCACGGCTGCGCTGGCGGAGAACGCCGCCCAGCTCACCGCCATCATGCTGCGTCCCTGCGAGACCGCCGACGACCTCGACGACCTGCTCACCGATGAGCGCCTCAACGTCGTGCTGGCCGGTCCGGGCCTTGGGATCGGCGAGCCGACCCGCGAGCGGGTTGCGGTGGCGGCGGCCGCCGGGCGCAGCCTGATCCTGGATGCCGACGCGTTGACCAGCTTCTCGGGGCAGGCCCCTTTGCTGGCCGCCCATATCGCGGACGGGGAATCGCACACCGTGCTCACCCCCCACGAGGGCGAGTTCGCGCGGCTGTTCGGCGGCACGGACGCCACCACCGAGGGCGCCGACAAGGTCGCCCGCACCCGCGCCGCCGCCGCACTCACCGGTGCCGTCGTCGTGCTGAAAGGATCCGACACCGTGATCGCGAGCCCGGACGGCCGGGTGACGATCAACGATCACGGCACCCCGTATCTCGGCACGGCCGGATCGGGTGATGTGCTCGGCGGCCTGATCGCCGGGTTGTTGGCGCAGGGCATGCCGCCCTTCGAAGCCGCCGCAGCCGCCGTCTGGCTCCACGGCGATGCCGGCCTGCGCCACGGCCCGGGCCTGATCGCCGAGGACATTCCCGAACTGATGCCCGCTGTCCTCAGTGGTCTCCTCGACGCTGCCCCGTAGGGAACGGGCTGCCGTTCAGGTGACCTCGAACAGGGTCCACAGGCCGGTGTCGAACCGCTCCAGCACCGTGGCGCTGATCAGCCAGCGCCCCGGATTGTCGGCCAGGAAGCCGATGCGGGCGGTCCGGCCTTCCAGAAGCTGGAACGTGTCGAGCCAGTAGGGCTCCCAGCCGTCGTCGAGGGGATGTAGAAGCCGGAAGCAATGGCCGTGCAGGTGCAGGGCCTGCGGGAAGCCGGTCTCGTTGCGCAGGGCCAGAACCACGACCTGCCCGCGCTTCACCGTGAAGATCGGCTGGAGGCCCGTTGTGGCGCTGGCCCCGTTCACCGCCCAGATCTTCTGGGGATCGCCGGTATAGACCGGCTCTGGCGCCGGCTTGTCCTTTCCGGCATCCTTGGCGGCCTTCGGGACGATCGCGCCGCCGGTGATCACCACGTCCCGCCGCAGGGCGTTCTGGAGCTTGATCTCCGCGGGCAGGCGCTTGTTCTCGCCGATCGGGCCGATCGGCGGCCGCTTGTCGGCGATCGGGGTCCCCTTCGTGGTGACGGTGGCCAGGGTCAGGCCCTGTCCGACCAGCGCGATGATCGAGCACACGGCGCCTTCGGTCTCGGGCAGGTCGACCATCAGGTCGTAGCGGGTGCCCGGAGGGAACGGCAGGGTCGCCCGCAGGGGCTCGAACGTGTCGGTCGGCTGCCCGTCCACCGCCGCCACGTAGACCTTCACGCCTTCGAACCGGAGCCGGGTTCCGCGAGCGTTGCAGGCATTGCCGAGCCGCAGGCGGACGCGCGCGCCCGGACGCGCTTCGAACGTGTCCGGAACGGGCTTGCCGTTGACGGTCACGAGATTGCCGAGCCGTCCGTTCGCCGCTGCGAACTGAACCTGACCGAACGGCATCACGCTGGCGTCGTCTTCCAGCCGCCAATCTTGCATCACCAGGCCGACGTCTGCATCGACCAGCGGCGGGGTCGCCTCCTCGACCACCAGCATGCCGGCGAGACCCCGGCCGGACGGCTCGCTCGCTCCGCCGACCACGAGGGGGCGGATCAGGAAGGTGCCGGCGTCGGGAGGCGTGAACTGGTAAAGAAAGCTGCCGCCGGGCGGGATCGGCGCCTGGGTGACGCCGCCGACGCCGTCCATCGCGTTGACGTTGCGCACCCCGTGCCAATGGAGCGAGAGCGGCTTGTCGGTGCGGTTCTCGATCTTGAGCCGGACCGGCTGACCGATCTTGACCCGGACCAGCGGGGGCAGGGCCTTGCCGTCGAAACACCAGACCGGTGTCTCGGCCGCGGGCTCGGGCCGCAGACGGGTCTTGCCCGGGGCGGCCGGCAGGGCGGGGGGCTGGGCCGCGGCATCCGCCGGGGGCGGAACGGGTGTCGCCGAGCCTGTCCCGGGAGCCTGGGCCCGCCCCGTCTCCGGCATCAGCCCGAACGCGGCCGCCGTGGCGAGCAGGGTCCGGCGCGACGGCTGACCGGTGCGCGGATCGGTCGGCGGCACGGGGCGGGATGAGGTCATGGGATCTCGACGGCGGCTCGCGATGGCCCCGGCTAGATAGCGGCGTGCCCGCCCGCGCGCCACCGCCGCCACGGGAGGTCAAGTTTTTTGCTGCGAGCCGTGCGGCCCATGCTATAGGGCGCGCTTCCGGCGGCCGGCGACGCGCCGGGTGTCGGCGCGCGCGGGCGTGGCGGAACTGGTAGACGCGCTGGATTTAGGTTCCAGTGTCGCAAGACGTGGGGGTTCGAGCCCCTCCGCCCGCACCAGGACGCTTCCAGATGGCGCGGTCCCGTTCGGGGCCGCCTCATCCCCGTATCCGACACCGTCGTATCCCGGACCGCGCGACCAAGCCACACGACGCCGGCCCGGCCGGCGGCCACAAGGTCTTTTGAAGAGCGACGACGACGATGCAGGTGACCGAGATCAACGCCCAGGGTCTGAAGCGCGAGTTTCAGGTGCTGCTGGCCGCCCAGGAACTCGAGGAGCGCCTGAATACCGAGCTCTCCGGCATGAAGGACAAGGTCCAGCTGAAGGGCTTCCGCCCCGGCAAGGTCCCGGTGGCGCATTTGCGCAAGGTCTATGGCCGGTCCGTCATGGCCGAGGTGGTGCAGAACGCGGTCAACGAGGCGAACCGCAAGATCGTGGCCGACAACGATCTCAAGCTCGCTCTGGAGCCGCAGGTCGAGTTCCCGACCGACCAGGCCGAGATCGAGAAGGCGCTCGACGCCAAGGCCGACCTGGCCTTCAAGGTCGCCCTCGAGGTGATGCCGAACTTCGAGCTGGCCGACCTGTCCGATGTCAGCCTTAAGAAGCTCGTCGCCAAGCCGGAAGAGTCCGAGGTCGATGAGGCCCTGCAGCGCATGGCCGGCCAGAGCCGCCCGTTCAGCGAGCGGGAAGAGGGCGCCGAGGCTCAGGACGGCGACCGCGTGACGATCGATTTCGTCGGCCGCATCGACGGCGAGGAGTTCCAGGGCGGCAAGGGCGAGGGCATCGACTTGGAGCTCGGCTCCGGTTCGTTCATCCCCGGCTTCGAGGAGCAGCTGGTCGGCGCCAAGGTCGGCGACAAGCGGGTCGTGAAGGCGACCTTCCCGGAGGCCTACGGGGCCGAGCAGCTCGCCGGCAAGGATGCCGAGTTCGACGTGACCGTCACGAAGATCCAGGCGGCCGGCGAAGCCAAGATCGACGACGAGTTCGCCAAGTCGCTCGGCATGGAATCGCTCGAGAAGCTGCGTGAGGCGATCGCCAAGGCGATCGGCGGCGACTTCGAGGCGGCCTCGCGGCGCAAGCTGAAGAAGGAACTCCTGGACGCCCTGGACGGCAAGTACGCCTTCGAGCTGCCGCCCTCCCTGGTCGCGCAGGAATTCGCCAGCGTCTGGGCCCAGGTCGAGCAGGACCTGAAAGCTCGCGGCAAGAGCTTCGAGGACGAGGACACCACCGAGGAGAAGGCCCAGGCCGACTACCGGAAGATCGCCGAGCGTCGCGTCCGGCTCGGACTCGTGCTTGCGCAGGTCGGCGAGAGCGCCGATATCAAGGTTTCCGACGAAGAGGTGAACCAGGCCCTCATCGCTCGGGTCCGGCAGTTCCCGGGCCAGGAGCAGCAGGTGTGGGACTTCTACCGCAAGAACCCGCAGGCGCTCGCCGAGCTTCGGGCGCCGCTGTTCGAGGAGAAGGTGGTTGACCACGTCCTCGGTCAGGTCAAACTCGTCGAGGAGCCGGTCTCGAAAGAGACGCTTTTCGCCGATGAGGATGACGACGACACGACCGGCGAGAAGCCGGCAGATAACGCCGAGGCCAAGGACGAGTCCAACGCCGAGGCAAAGGCCGACTGAGCCCCGCACTGTCCCAGGACGGCGGGCATAGGGTTAGGCGATGGTTAAGCATCGCCAGTGTTCGCTGACATGCCCGGGCTGCCCTGATTCGCGGCAGCCCCGGGCCTCATTCTGGGCAGGACGAGATGAGAGATCCGATCGACGTCTACAACAACGCACTCGTGCCGATGGTCGTCGAGCAGTCGAGCCGCGGCGAGCGCGCCTTCGACATCTACTCCCGTCTCCTGCGCGAGCGCATCATCTTCCTCACCGGTCCCGTGGAGGATTACGGTGCGTCACTCATCGTGGCGCAGCTTCTGTTTCTCGAGGCTGAGAACCCCAAGAAGGAAATTTCCTTCTATATCAATTCCCCAGGCGGCGTCGTGACCTCGGGATTGTCGATCTACGACACGATGCAGTTCATCCGCTGCCCGGTGACGACGCTCTGCGTCGGCCAGGCCGCCTCGATGGGCTCCCTCCTGCTCACCGCCGGCGAGCCGGGTCACCGCTTCGCCCTGCCGAACGCCCGGATCATGGTCCACCAGCCCTCCGGCGGCTTCCAGGGGCAGGCCACCGACATCCTGATCCATGCCCGCGAGATCGAGGCGCTGAAGCGGCGCTTGAACGAAATCTACGTGAAGCATACCGGCCGTGACTATGCGGCCATTGAGAACGCGCTGGAGCGCGACAATTTCATGACCGCGGATGCGGCCAAGGAGTTCGGCCTCATCGACGAGGTCATCCAGAAGCGTCCCGAGCCCGCCGCCGCCTGACGGTTGCGTCGCCTGACCGCCGCGGCGTGGCCTTGATCCCGCCGCGGCAGCGTGTTTGCATCCGATGACAGGGCCCATCGGTCAAAGACGCGCAGCATACTGTTTCTTTAAGCGGGCCCCCTTACGTTGAAGCGATGCGCGTGCGCCCTTAGCCGGCTGCGTACGCGACGAATCGGAGACCGATATGAGCAAGACTGGCGGCAACGACTCCAAGAGCACGCTGTATTGCTCGTTCTGCGGCAAGAGCCAGCACGAGGTCCGCAAGCTGATCGCCGGCCCGACCGTGTTCATCTGCGACGAATGCGTCGAGCTGTGCATGGACATCATCCGCGAGGAGTCGAAATCCTCGTTGGTGAAGAGCCGCGACGGGGTGCCCACCCCGAAGGAGATCCGGCGCGTCCTCGACGATTACGTCATCGGCCAGGACTTTGCCAAGAAGGTCCTCTCGGTCGCGGTGCACAACCACTACAAGCGGCTCGCGCACGCGACGAAGCACAACGACGTCGAGTTGGCCAAGTCCAACATCATGCTGATCGGGCCGACCGGCTCGGGCAAGACGCTGCTCGCGCAGACGCTCGCCCGCATCCTGGACGTGCCGTTCACCATGGCGGACGCCACGACGCTGACAGAGGCGGGCTATGTCGGCGAGGATGTGGAAAACATCATCCTCAAGCTGCTCCAGGCCTCGGACTACAACGTCGAGCGGGCCCAGCGCGGCATCGTCTACATCGACGAGATCGACAAGATCTCGCGCAAGTCGGACAACCCGTCGATCACCCGGGACGTGTCGGGCGAGGGCGTGCAGCAGGCGCTGCTGAAGATCATGGAAGGCACGGTTGCGTCCGTGCCGCCGCAGGGCGGCCGCAAGCACCCGCAGCAGGAGTTCCTGCAGGTCGACACCACCAACATCCTGTTCATCTGCGGCGGCGCCTTCGCGGGGCTGGAGCGGATCATCTCCCAACGCGGCAAGGGCACCTCGATCGGCTTCGGCGCGAGCGTGCAGGCCCCCGACGACCGTCGCACCGGCGAGATCTTCCGTTCGGTGGAGCCTGAGGATCTGTTGAAGTTCGGCCTCATCCCCGAGTTCGTCGGCCGTCTGCCGGTTCTGGCGACCCTCGAGGATCTCGACGAGGCGGCGCTGAAGAAGATCCTTCAGGAGCCGAAGAACGCTCTGGTGAAGCAGTACCAGCGGCTGTTTGAGATGGAGAACGTCGACCTGACGTTCCAGGACGACGCACTGTCCCTGGTCGCGCGCAAGGCGATCGAGCGCAAGACAGGCGCTCGCGGCCTGCGGTCGATCCTGGAGACCATCCTGCTGGACACGATGTACGACCTGCCCGGTCTCGAATCGGTGGAGCAGGTGGTGATCGGTCCGGAGGTCGTGGAAGGCAAGTCGCGCCCGCTCTACATCCACGGCGACCGCAACAAGGAAGCGCCCGCCAGCGTCAGCGCGTAAGCGCTTGGCGGGGTTGCGTTAAGCACCCGGCTTCGGCCGGGTGCGGCGCGGGGAACATCTTGAAAACGGTGGCCCCCGCAGCCACCTCAGGCTCATCGCGGTGGCCGCTCGCTCCTTCGAGGAACGGTCCGCGTCGCCAGCCGCAAAGTCCACGACAATCCCGACCCTCGCGGCCCGGTCGGCCCCTGGCAATGGTTCGCCTCATCGACGAGGGGATCGAAGCCGGGCGTCCCTGAGAGGAAGTCCCCATGACACAGTCGAAATCGCGCCAGCCGGTTGTCCCGGGCTCGACGGGTTCCTACGCCGTCCTCCCCTTGCGCGACATCGTCGTCTTCCCGCACATGATCGTGCCTCTGTTCGTCGGCCGCGAAAAATCGATCCGCGCCCTCGAAGAGGCCGTGCGCACCGATCGCCATATCTTGCTCGCCACCCAGATCAACGCGGGTGACGACGATCCGGCAACCGACGCGATCTACAAGATCGGCACGCTCGCCTCCGTACTGCAGCTCCTGAAGCTCCCCGACGGTACCGTGAAGGTGCTGGTCGAGGGCATCGGTCGTGCCAAGGTCACGGGCTTCACCCGCTCGGACGAGTATTACGAGGCCACCGCCGAGGCGCTGCACGACGAGCTCGGCGACCGCGTCGAAGCCGAGGCGCTCGCGCGCTCGGTGCTCTCGGAGTTCGAGAACTACGTCAAGCTCAACAAGAAGATCTCTCCGGAGGTCGTCTCGGCCGTGACCCAGATCGACGAGCCCTCCAAGCTCGCCGATACGATCGGCTCGCATCTGCTCGTTAAGATCTCCGATAAGCAGGGCATCCTCGAGACGCCGACTGTGGCGCAGCGCCTCGAGCGCGTGCTGTCGCTGATGGAGAGCGAGATCTCCGTGCTCCAGGTGGAGAAGCGCATCCGGACCCGCGTCAAGCGGCAGATGGAGAAGACCCAGCGCGAGTACTACCTGAACGAGCAGATGAAGGCGATCCAGAAGGAGTTGGGCGACTCCGAGGACGGCCGTGACGAGCTGGCCGAGCTGGAAGAGAAGATCGAGAAGACCAAGTTCACCAAGGAGGCGCGCGACAAGGCGACGGCCGAGCTGAAGAAGCTCCGGCAGATGTCGCCGATGTCGGCCGAGGCCACCGTGGTGCGCAACTATCTCGACTGGATGCTGGGCATCCCGTGGGGCAAGCGTTCGAAGATCAAGAAGGATCTGCTTGGCGCCCAAACCCTGCTGGATGAGGATCATTTCGGCCTCGACAAGGTCAAGGAGCGGATCGTCGAGTACCTCGCTGTGCAGCAGCGGGCGAACAAGCTCACCGGCCCGATCCTGTGCCTCGTCGGTCCCCCCGGCGTCGGCAAGACCTCGCTGGGCAAGTCCATCGCGAAGGCGACGGGTCGCGAGTTCGTGCGCATGTCGCTCGGCGGCGTGCGGGACGAGGCCGAGATCCGGGGTCACCGCCGGACCTATATCGGTTCGATGCCCGGCAAGATCGTGCAGTCGATGCGCAAGGCCAAGACCTCGAATCCGCTCATTCTGCTCGATGAGATCGACAAGATGGGCATGGATTTCCGCGGCGATCCGTCGGCGGCGCTCCTCGAGGTTCTGGACCCAGAGCAGAACAGCACCTTCAACGACCACTATCTGGAGGTGGACTACGATCTCTCGAACGTGATGTTCGTGACCACGGCCAACACCCTCAACATCCCCGGTCCGCTCATGGACCGCATGGAGGTGATCCGCATCGCCGGGTACACCGAGGAGGAGAAGGTCGAGATCGCGCGCAAGCATCTGATCCCGAATGCCTTGAAGAAGCACGGCCTCGGGACGCACGAGTGGTCGATCGACGACGACAGCCTGATGATGCTGGTTCGCCGCTATACGCGGGAAGCCGGCGTCCGTAACCTGGAGCGCGAGCTGTCCAACCTGATCCGCAAGGCGGTGAAGGAGATCCTGATCACCAAGACCAAGTCGGTCGTGGTCAACGCGGATACCCTTCCGGTCTTCCTCGGTCCGCCGAAGTTCCGCTACGGCGAGATCGATGCGGACGATCAGGTCGGCGTGGTGACGGGTCTGGCCTGGACCGAAGTTGGCGGCGAGTTGCTGACGATCGAGGGCGTCATGATGCCCGGTAAGGGCAAGATGACCGTCACGGGCAACCTGAAGGACGTGATGAAGGAGTCGATCTCGGCAGCCGCATCTTACGTGCGCTCGCGGGCGATTGACTTCGGGATCGAGCCGCCGCTGTTCGAGCGTCGCGACATCCACGTCCACGTGCCGGAGGGGGCGACCCCGAAGGACGGCCCGTCCGCCGGCATCGCGATGGCCACTGCCATCGTCTCGACGCTGACCGGCATCGCGGTTCGTCGCGATATCGCGATGACCGGCGAGGTGACGCTCCGCGGTCGGGTCCTGCCGATCGGCGGCTTGAAGGAGAAGCTGCTCGCGGCGCTGCGCGGCGGCATCAAGACCGTGCTGATCCCCGAGGAGAACGCCAAGGACATCGCCGAGGTGCCCGACAGCGTGAAGAACGGGTTGGAGATCATCCCGGTCTCCCGGATGGATCAGGTGCTGGAGCGGGCGCTGGTCCGGGTCCCCGTCGCCATCGAGTGGGAGGAGCCGCTGCCCGTGGCCAAGCCCGCCCGGACGGAAGAGGACGGTGCGGCGTTCATCGCCCACTGAGGATCGATCACTCAACCGATGCGATAGCCCCCGGAGCCTGCTCCGGGGGCTTTTTCGTGGGACCGGCCCGGCATGCGCATTCTGCTGATCAACCCCAATACCAGTCAGGCCGTCACCGACCTCGTGGCGGATCACGTGCGCCGCCAGATCGGCGACCGCGCGGACCTGCGGGCCGTCACGGGTCGGTTCGGGGCCCGTTACATCGCGAGCCGTGCAGCCGCGGCCATCGCGGGCCACGCCGCCCTCGATGCCCTGGCCGAGCACGGGGATTCCTGTGACGCGGTCTATCTCGCCTGCTTCGGCGATCCGGGCTTGTCCGCCCTGCGCGAATTATCACCCGTGCCGGTCGTCGGCATGGCGGAGGCGGCCTGTCGCGAGGCCGCCGCCACGGGGGCGTTCGGTATCGTCACCGGCGGGACGGCTTGGGACCCGATGCTTCGGGAGTTCGTCGGCACCCTCGGCCTGTCGGACCGGCTCGCGGCCATCACCACGGTGGCGCCGACCGGAGGCGACATCGCCCAGGATCCAAACCGCGCCCTCGGCATCCTGTCGCAGGCCTGCGCCAAATGCCAAGCGGCGGGAGCGAACACGGTGATCCTCGGGGGCGCCGGCCTCGCGGGGCTGGCGCGGCGCCTCGCGTGGCAGGTCCCGTGCCCGCTGATCTGCTCCGTCGAAGCCGGCACCCGGGCAGTCCTGGCCGCCGCGACGGCGCCCGCCGTTCCGGCGATGCGCCCCGTGCCGATGGACAGCACAGGCCTGACGACCGCCCTGGCACGCCGGCTGGCGGCACCGTGACGCCAGCCCCTTGCGCCGTACCGACCCCATGCCGTAACGGTCGGCCGCCGGGCGGTTAGCTCAGTTGGTAGAGCGTCTCCTTTACACGGAGAGGGTCGGGGGTTCGAGTCCCTCACCGCCCACCAGCGTCACCGGGCTCCTGAGTGATCGCGGCCCCGGCTGAGGCCCCCACCCCCGATCGACCGAGCCGCTCGGACGACCGCGGCAGCGTCGATGTGCGGGAACATATGACCCAGACCGGGCAGCAACTCGAAGGTCGCCCCCGGGATCATCCGGGCGGCGGTGGCCCCGTGCAGGTATGGGTTCACCACGATGTCGGCGCCGCCGCAGAGGATGCGGGTGGGAACCCGCAGACTTGGGTAGCGCATCACGCTGCGTGTCAGGGCCGGCCAGAGCCAGCCGGCATCCTCGCCCTCGGCGGTGATCTGAGCGGCCCGACTGGCCAGCGCGAACGGGAAGTCGGTGCGGAACCGCTGTGGCATCGCCTGGGGCAGGAACATCGCGTGCCACAGCAGCGGCAGCAGGGCCGGATCGCTCGAGGCGCTCAGGGCCCGGGTGACGAAATCCCCGCCGAACGGCAGCGCCCGCGGTCCGAACAGAATCTGTTCGAGGCGCACCTCCGGGAAGCAGATTGGGGCCAGGGAGACGATGCCGGCGATCTCGTCCGGGTAGAGCATCCCGTAGGCGAGGGCGATTGCGCCACCGAACGAGTGGCCCAGGATCACCGGCCGCTTCAGGCCCAGCCGCTGCATCGCGTCCCGGATCTGCCTGGCCTGATCCCAGATGTCGGCGCCGGATCCGCGCGGGCGCAGGCTGAACCCATGGCCGGGGCGGTCGACGGCGACCACACGGAAATGCTGGGCGAGTGCCGGCACCGGGCCGAGCCACTGGTCTTCCAGGCACATCAGCGTGCCGTGGATCGCCACGAGGTCGGGGCCGCTGCCGATTTCGGCATACGCGATGGTTCGGTCGTCCGGGAGGCGCACGAACCGGCGTGGAACGATCCGGGGATCAGCCCGCTCGTCCGGCGACGGTAGGGCCGGGCCGGGGAGGGGGACCGCAGCCGGAGCCAATTACAGGCGCTTCCTGCGGCTGGGGGCCGATCCGAGCAGGGCCAGCGCCGCTACCGTGCCGACCCCGAGCAGACCGGCCGCCGTGGCCAGCGGGTGCAGGCTCGCTCGCGTGTAGGCGCTCGTGCGCATCACGTAGACCGGTGGGTCGCCGCGCGTGAGGCCGGCCGAGACCGGCGCGTGCAGGGCGCCGGACGGGTCACGGGGCGGGATGCTGCGCTTCTGCATCGCGACGATCGTCGGGGCCATGTAATCGTAGGCGCCCGGGGCGAATTCCTTGCCGGCCACGAACGCCTTGCCGGCACCGCCGACGAAGATGTCGCGCTGCGGGTGCACGGCCGCGTGCAGGATCGCGTTCGCGACCTCCTTGGGCGGGTAGATTGGCGGCGGCAGGCTCGGCTCCCGGTCCATGTAGTTGCGCGCGCGCTGGGGCAGGGGGGTGTCGATCGAGGCCGGCTTGATCAGCGTCACCGAGATCGGCGCGTCCTCGACCATGAGCTCCATGCGCAGGGCGTCGGTGAAGCCCTTCACGGCATGCTTGGAGGCCGCGTACATGCCCTGGAACGGGAAGGCGAGATCCGACGCGATGCTGCCGACGTTGATCAGTGCGCCGCCCTGCTTGTTCAGGTGCTCCACGGCGACCAGGGACCCGTAGACGGTGCCCCAGAGATTGGTCTGGATCAGGCGTTGATGGTCTTCGTCGCTGATCTCGCGAAGGCGGCCGTAGATCGACCCGCCCGCGACGTTCACCCAGGTGTCGAAGCCGCCGAACGTCGCGATCGCCTGATCGGCGATCGCCTGGACTTCGGCCCGGTTGCCGACATCGGCGACGACGTGGAGCGCCTTGCCGCCGACCCCCTCGATCTCCGCCTGGATCCGGGCCAAGGCCTCGCCGCTGCGGGCGGCCAGCACGACCCGGGCACCGCGCTCGGCCGCCATCCGGGCGGTCGCGAGGCCGATGCCGGACGATGCGCCGGTGATCACCACGACCTGCTCGCTGAGCGGCTTGTGCTTCATCGCTCTTCCCCACATCTGCGATCCGCGCGACCGGCCATGTAGCGCCGGCGCGGTCACGCGCATGAGGTTAGTCGCCCGGCGGTGCGTACGGTTCCGGCTTGGCCGGAGGTGATCGCGTCGCAGGCCTCGCCGTCGCCCGGTCGATTTGGTGCCGATCCTGCAGGGATCGCGTGCGGCGCTCCGGGGTAGTCCTCGGCGCGGGCATCCTTATCTCTCTCCGGACCATGACATCCTCAGCGACAGCCTGCCCGACCCCCGACGACGCGCAGCCGACTCCGCGCCGGATCCCCTCGGTGGAACGTCTGGTCGGCGGCGCCTCGGAGGAGCTGCTCGCCGCCTACGGGCGCACGGCCGTCACGGCGGGCGTGCGGGTCGTCCTCGCCGGGATCCGCGCGGAGGGAGGCGCCGTGCCGGACGAGGCGGCGATCCGTGAGGCGGTCGCGCGAAATCTTGCGGCCGAGCGGCGCGCTTCCCTGCGGCCGGTCTTCAACCTCACCGGCACGGTTCTGCACACCAATCTCGGCCGGGCGCTCCTGCCGCGCTCCGCCGCCGAGGCCGTGGCCGCCGTGATGGTACAGGCGAGCAACCTCGAATTCGATCTCGCCACCGGGGTCCGGGGCGAGCGCGACGACCACGTCGAGGATCTGATCTGCCGCTTGACCGGGGCCGAGGCCGCTGTGGTCGTCAACAACAACGCCGCCGCGGTCCTGCTGGTGCTGAACGCCTTGGCGATGCGCAAGGAGGTGGTGGTCTCGCGTGGCGAGCTGGTGGAGATCGGCGGCTCGTTCCGGGTGCCCGACGTGATGGTCCGTGCCGGGTGCCGCCTGCGCGAGGTCGGCACCACCAACCGGACCCATCTGAGCGACTTCGCCGAAGCCCTGGGCCCGCGCACCGGCTTGGTCATGAAGGTGCATCCGAGCAACTACGCGATCACCGGCTTCACCGCCGAGGCGGATCCGGTCGCGCTCCACGCCCTCTGCCGGGAACAGGGCGTGCCGCTGGCGGAGGATCTCGGCAGCGGCAGCCTCGTCGACCTCGCGGCCTACGGCCTGCCCCCCGAGCCCACCGTCCGGGCCGCGTTGGCGCGCGCCGACGTCGTGACCTTCAGCGGCGACAAGCTGCTCGGCGCCGTCCAATGCGGGATCGTGGCCGGACGGAAGGACCTGATCGCCCGGGTGCGCAAGAGCCCGCTGAAGCGGGCGCTGCGGGTGGACAAGATGACCTATGCCGCCCTGGAGGCGGTCCTGCGGCTCTACCTGCATCCCGAGCGGCTGGCCGAGGAACTGCCGACCCTGCGGCTGCTCACCCGACCGCGCGCGGCGATCGACGCGCAGGCCCGGGCCCTCGCGCCGGCGGTTGCTGAGCGGCTGTCCGGCTGGGCCACGGTCTCGGTCGATGCGTGCATCAGCCAGATCGGGTCCGGAGCGCTGCCGGTGGAGACCTTGCCCAGCGCCGCCCTGGTGCTGGTGCCGGATGGTGCGGGCGGGCGCCGCGGCGCCGGAGGGCGCTGCAAGCGCCTCGCCGAGCGCCTGCGCGCCTTGCCGGTGCCGGTGATCGGCCGCATCAGCGGCGATGCCGTCGTGCTCGACCTGCGGACCCTCGAGGACGAGGCCGGGCTGCTGAACAGCCTATCGAACATGTCATCGTCAGGTGACGGAGCGTTGGGCGTCCGGAGTTGTTGAGAAACCGGGCGTGGAGCGGGAGCTTGCACGCACGCTGAGCGTGTTATGCTAGAAGGGCCAACCCGCGGTCGCGGTGCGAGACAAGCGGCACCCGGACCGCGATGGGCGAGCAACATGTCGTATTCTGTGGACACGATCGAGGCGGAGCAGGCAACAGATCCGCTCCTGCTCGATAACCAGCTTTGCTACGCGCTCTACGCGGCCGCGCACCGGATGACGAAGTCTTACCGGCCGCTTCTGGAGCGGCTCGGCCTGACCTATCCGCAATATCTCGTGCTGCTGGTTCTGTGGGAGCAGGACGGCGTGACGGTCTCGGAGATCGGCCGGCGGCTGCGGCTCGATTCCGGCACGCTGACGCCGGTTCTGAAACGCCTGGAGAGCGCGGGCTTCCTGGCCCGGACGCGGCGCCAATCCGACGAGCGCGAGGTCGAGATCGCCCTGACGCCCCGGGGCGCTGCGCTCCGTTCGGAGGCGGTCACGGTGCGCGAGAGCGTGATGTGTCAGCTGGACCTCAGCGAGCCCGAGATCCGCGCCTTGCGCAGGGATCTCGGCGCCCTGATCGAGCGTCTGAGCGTCAACGACTGACGCGCTCACCGGCGGAGGCGGTTGCCCAGCACGAAGCCGTAGAGACCCATCAGGATGATCCCGGCCGCGCCTTCGAGGCCGACGAGCAGGTTGGTCACCCGTCCGGTCGGCTTCAGGCCGATCTCCGGCGGGTTGGCCGTCATCATGTTGAGCGCGCTGTAGCTCATCAGATCGATCGGGTTGTAGGTCGGTCCCGCCTCGGGACCCTCCAGCACGATCAGGCCGCCGGTCAGGCCATAGAGGCCCGCAAATACGACGATCAGGAGCGCGAAGGCCCGGGCGATGCGCGACAGGCTCTCGCCGTAATCGCACAGCCACTCGACGAAGCGGTCGGCGGTCCAGCGGTAGCCGTGGCGCAGGATGCCAGCCCCGTCCCGCTCGGCCCAGGCGGCGCGTGCCTGTTGCCCGGCATGGACACGGCCCATGCGGCGACCGCGCTTGTAGGCCCAGCTGGCCGCATCGTGGCTGCCGATGCTCTTCCAGTTCTGCTCCAGGGCGAGGTAGCTCGCCTGCGCCAGCTCGTAGGCGCCCGCCACCTCCTCGCCGACGGCACCGCCGAGCTGCTCGACGCTCATCCGGGTGCCGTTGAGCCAAGCGCCCGCGAAGCGTGCGTGCCGCAGCCGGCAGGTGGCGAGGTTGAGCCGGACGAGATCGGTGTCCGAAAGGTCGGCGCCGGATAGGTCTGCGCCGTCCAGCTTCGCCCCGGTGAACTTGGCGCCGCGCAGGCGCGATCCCGCCAGCGTCGCCTTGGCCAGGCTGGCGCCCTCGAAATCCGCGTGGGTGAGGTTGGCGTCGGCGAGCTTGGCCTCGTCGAGCCGCGCGTTGCGGAACACCGTGTCGTCCGCGTCGGCGCCGGAAAAGTCGGCGCCCCAGAGGTCGGCATCCGTGAAGTTGGCCCCGTCGAGGAGTGCCCCCGACAGGTCCGCGAAGCGCATCGCCGCCTGTCCGAAGCGGGCATCCTCCAGCATGGCGGCGGACAGCTTGACCTGGCCCGCCACGATGCCGGCGAAATCCGCGCCCGAGAGGTCGGCCTCGGACAGGTCGGCCTCCTCCAGGATCGCCCCAACGAAGCGGGTCGACCGCCCGACCGCCCCGGTGAGGCTCGCCCGGCGCAGGTTCGCGCCGGACAGGTCGGCCTCCTCCATCCGGGCGCGGGACAAATCCGATCCCGCCAAGGACAGGCCGCCGGATTCAGGGTCGGCCCTTGCCGCATCCAGTTCGGTCAGCGCCCGCGCGCCGGCGTCGACATGCGCGAGATCGAGGCCCGGCTCGCGCACGGGCGTGCCGGAGGCGATCAGGTCCAGGAGACCGCGCAGGCGCGGCTCCACGTTTCGGGGCGTGACCTGATCCATCCCGGCTCTTTGCCGGAGAGAACGGCGGCGCGCCAGATCCCCGCGGGCTCAGGTCGTCAGCATCGCGGCGCTGACCCGCACCGTGATGGCCTTGGCGGCCGGCGTCTTGGACTGCTCGTCGTGATGCCATAGGGGCAACAGCACGTTCAGTTCCGGATAATAGCCGCCGCAATTCCCCTGGGGGATATCGTAGGCGATAACCCGCAGGCCGCCGACGCGGCGCTCGACCTGGTCGCCGGCCACCGCTTCGACATCGACGGAGCCGCCATCCTTCAGCCCGAGCCGGGCGATGTCGGCCCGGTTCATGAACAGGATGTCGCGGGTGCCCTTCACGCCGCGGAAGCGGTCGTCGTACCCGTAGACCGTGGTGTTGAACTGGTCGTTCGAGCGCAACGTGATCAGGTCGAGCACGTCGGGCCCATGCTTCGGCAGGTCGGGATCGGCCTCCAGCCCCGCGGGGACGGCGAAATTCGCCTTGCCGGTCTCGGTCTCCCACTTCCGGTCGCGGGCGCCCAGCGGCTTGGTGATCCCGCCGGGCCGGAACATCTGCCCGTTCAAGTCGTGGAACACCTTGGGGTAGGTCGCCTCGATGGCGTCGCGCACCCGGCCGTAATCGGCGACCCACGCATCCCAGTCGATCCGCGGGTTCGGCGGCACCGTCGCCTTGGCGATCTCGGCGACGATCCAGGGCTCGGAGCGCACCTCCGGGCCGACCGGGTCAGACACGCCCCGGGAGCCGTGGAAGCGCGCGGTCGAATCCTCCATCGAGACCGCCTGTGGGCCGGTCGCCTGCTGGTCGATCTCGATGCGGCCTAGGCACGGGAGGATGTAGGCCACGTCCCCGTTCACCAGGTGCGAGCGGTTCAGCTTGGTCGAGATCTGAACGGTGAGGCGCTGTCGGCGCCAAGCAGGCTCCATCCGCCCGGTATCGGGGATCGCCCGCAGGAAGTTGCCGCCGAGGCTGACGAAGGCTCGGACGCTGCCGTCCAGGATGCCCTCGCAGGTCTCGACCGTGTTCAGGCCCTTCTCCCGCGGCGGCTCGAAGTCGTACAGCTCCTTGAGCTTGTCGAGCGGCGCCAGCTCCGGCTTCTCGGTGATGCCGACCGTGCGCTGGCCCTGCACGTTCGAGTGGCCGCGCACCGGGCAGATCCCGGCCCCGGGCTTGCCGATATTGCCGCGCAGGAGCAGAAGGTTCACCAGCATCCGCACCGTCTCGGTGCCCTTGCGGTGCTGAGTCAGCCCCATCCCGTAGATGCCGATCACCGCCTTGGCGCGAGCGTAGGCTCCGGCCGCGGCTTCGAGGGCCGGGCGCGTGAGGCCGGAGCGACGCTCGATCGCGGTCCAATCCTCCCGATCGCAGAACGCCACGAACTCCGCGAAGCCGTGGGTGTGCTCGGCGATGAAGGCGTGGTCGAGAATGGCGGGTCGGCCCGATGCGGTGGCCTCCCGGTCCATCGCGAGCAGGGACTTGCACAGGCCGGTCAGCGCCGCGAGGTCGCCCCCGGCCTTCACCTGGTGATACTGCGTCGAGATCTTGGTCGCCGAGCGCGTCAGCATCTCCACCGGCGATTGCGGGTTGGTGAAGCGCTCGAGCCCGCGCTCGCGCAGCGGGTTGAAGGTGATGATCTGCGCGCCCCGACGCCGGGCTTCCTGGAGCGGGTGGAGCATCCGGGGCGCGTTCGAGCCGACATTCTGGCCGAAGAAGAAGATCAGGTCGGTGGTCTCGAAATCCTCCAGCAGCACCGTGCCGACTGGCGCGCCGATCGATTGCGGTAGCGCCACCGAGGTCGGCTCGTGGCACATGTTGGACGAGTCGGGCAGGTTGTTGTTGCCGTAGAGCCGGGCGAACAGCGCCCACATGTAGCTCGTTTCGAGCGAGGCCCGCCCGGAGGCGTAGAACACCGCCGATGTCGGATCCTCGTCGCGCAGCGCCTTCAGCTCCCGTCCGATCTCCGCGAAGGCCTCCGTCCACGGGACGGGCCGGTACCGGTCGGTCTCGGGATCGTAGCGCATCGGATGGGTGAGGCGGCCCTGCTCCTCCAGGGCATAGTCGCTCCAGCCGAGCAGCTCGGTGACGGTGTGGGCGGCGAAAAAGTCCGGGGTCGCCCGGCGACGGGTCTGTTCCCAAGCCGTCGCCTTGGCGCCGTTCTCGCAATACTCGAAGGCCAGGGGCTTGGCCGGCTTCGCCCAGGCGCAGGACGTGCACATGTAGCCGTCCGGCTTGTTGTGCTTGAGCAGCATCGCCGAGCCGGTGACCGGTACGCCCTCGCGGGTCAGGATCTCCACGAGGGAGCGGGCGGAGCCCCAGCCGCCTGCCGGGCCGTCGTAGGGTTCGATCCGTACGTCGCCGGTGTTCTGGTCGGTCATGCCGTCCTCCTCCCGGCACGACAGCGTCCGGACCGAGGGGAACGCGCGAGGATGCGGGTCGGATCACGGGCGCGTCACCGCGGCGTCGATTGGCTTCCGTCCCGGGTCCCGCGGCGCTACCCTGGGCCGGCGAAAGACTCGTCCCAGGAGAATTTGATGGCCAGCGTCGACGTTGAGATGGTGAAATGCGCCTGTCAGGACTGCGTGTGCGTGGTCCAATTGACCAAGGCGGTGTCGCGGGACGGCAAGGCCTATTGCTGTGACGAGTGCGCCGACGGCCACAAGGATCACGCCGGCTGCGAGCATGCCGGCTGCGCCTGCCACGGCTGAGCCGCTCGCCTCCGCGCGGACGGGACCACCGCCGCGCAACGCTTCGGGGCGCGGTCCCTAATCCGATGCGCCCGCTGTCCGCCGAACCGGTATCCGCTCCGGCGGACAGAGATCCACCCCGTCAGGAAACGGCCGCGAGCTTGTCGGCCATGGACTGCTCCTTGTCCCGGCGGGTCGAGAAGATCAGCGTGAAGAAGGTCCGCTCGACGCCGAGTTCGGCGAGCCTGGCCTCGCAGCGTTCCGCCAGCGCGCAGACCTCCGATAGCTCGGCTTCGATATTGGTGCCGTTGGGGTGCATCGTGGCGGTCAGGCCGCTCGCCTCGATGATCGCCTTGATCTCACGCACGTAAGGCGAGACCGACGGACCGACGCCCATCGGCACGATGCACAGGTCGGCGGATACCTTCATGGCGATGCTTTCCAAAGGTCGGAGCGCTCCGGATCGCGGGACGCGGCCGGGTGGCGGGCGCGTACGATATCACGAAGACGGCGCTCGCTCGGGCGGACGATGCGGCCAGGCCGCCACGCCGTATCCCGGGGCGGCGTAAGCGAGCGCGTTGCATGAAGGACTGAGAGCCGTCCCCGATTGCACCGCGATCGGGAGCAGCTCTAAGGGCGGCCGTCGCGTTCGTGAGACATCTGCTTGGGGTGGGGCGTCGACCAAGCCAGGGGCGGCGACGGCGGGTTGGTCTCGAAGATCGTGCGTCCTGCCAAGGCGTTGACGATGACACCGCTGCGCCAGGCCATGAGGCTGAGCTGCGGCTCCGCGATGCCGTGGCTCACGAGGCCGCCGTTGAGGACGAAGAGCCGGTGGCCCGCCGGACCGTCCCAAGTCGCGGCGAAGTCGGAACCGATCTCGGGCCGGCCGTCCGCGTCGAGGACGAGACGGTCCCGCAGCGGATCGAGGCAGGCTGGCAGCGCGTATCGGTAGCCGGTGGCCAGGATGACGAAATCGGCATGCGCAACCTCGATGCCTCCGTCGAAGCCGTTGCGCATGATGAGGCGGTAGCCGCCGACCCGGTCGACATCGAGCACGGTGCGGTGCGGCAGCAGTCTCGTGGCGAGGGGGGCCTCGGCGAGGTGCCGCAGGTTGTAGAGGCGCCGATAGATCGCCTGCAGGGTCGCGCCCGAGATGCCGTCGCCGGCGAGCTTCTGGCGTGCCACCGTGGAGCGGCGGCGGGCATCCGGCAGGGTGTGGAAGCTCTCGACGTAGCCGGGCGTGAACAGCTCGTTCGTGAACGGGGTTGCGTCGATCGGCTGGAAATTCGGGCGGCGGCTGATCCAGGTAACGGCAGCCGGCGCGTCCGATCCCCGGTTCAACAGGTTCAGCACGATCTCGGCGCCGCTCTGCCCGCCGCCGATCACCGCCACCCGCCGGCCTGCGAACCGATCGAGGGCGAAGGCGACCTGAGAGCTATGGACGTGGTCGCACGGGTCGAACTTCTCCGCGAAGCCGGGAAGGCTCGGCTGAAGCCCGACGCCGAGGGCCAGGTTACGCGCCCGCACGGTCCCCCGGTCGCCGTCGAGGCGAAAGTCGCGTCCTTCGAAGCGGACCTCACGGATCGCGGTGCCGAAGCTCAGGCTCGGCAGCCGGGCCGCGACCCAGGCGAGGTACTGCGCGAATTCCCGGCGCGGCACCGCCTCGAACTCGGCGTTGAGGAACTCGTAGAAGCGTTTCTGCGCCACGAGGTAGGCCAGGAAGCTCCAGGGACTCGTCGGGTTCACCGCCGTGACGAGGTCCTTGAGGAAGGACGTCTGCAGCGCGACGTCCGGAAGCATCATGCCCGGGTGCCAGTCGAAGGCCGGCGCGCGGTCGAAGAACTGCGCGTCGAGGTCGCCGACCGCGTCGAGCTGCGCCGCGAGGCTCAGATTGAACGGGCCGATTCCGATGCCGGCGAGGTCGAGGGGGTGGTCGCTCATGATGCGCGGGCTCCTGCCTGTATGCCTGCCCTGTCGTCGTGCCCGGTACCGGCCTCCCGGGGGATGGAGGCCTCCGCGCGATGGAGCGGGTTGATCAGCGGACTGCCGAGCCGCGGCACCGGTCGCAGATTGGAATCGCCGTAGCCGAGGCTGAGCCGGACGCGGTTGATGCAGATCCGCGGCACGGTCGGCGCGAACAGCTCGAACTGGCGGAACCGGTCGGCGAGGTCGGGGTGCCGTGCGTGGTAGCGGCGCAAAACCCGCGCGAGCGCCCCGTAGAAGGCGGCCTCGGGAAGGCCGTCGCTGCGCAGAAGCGCATCCGAGACGAAGCGCAGCAGACTGGCGAAATGGCCGGTCTGCAGGTGCTGCAGCAGGTGCGCGGCCGGCCGCCGCAGAAGGGTCTCGCGCACGCCTTCCGGCAGGTCTGCGGCCTCGGGGAAGTCCTGGTCCACGAGATCGGCGTCGCCCTGGAAGTCCTTCAGGGCGACGCCACAGGGCACGCCGCCCTCCAGGATCAGCGTCACGTTCTGGCCGTGGGCGATGAAGCCGACGCCGTAGCGGCAGAGGAAGTGGTGGAGCGGGACGGCCACGTGATCGAACAGCCGCTCCAGCCACGCCTCCGGGGCGAGGCCGGAGCGGGCGATCAGGCTGGACACGAGCGGGCGGCCCGCGGCATCCGCCTTCAGCAGCGCGCCCATCATGAGGGCGGATCGGCCGGGTCCGAGGCGGCCGGCAATGCCCTCCCGCCAGATCACGCCCAGCATCTCACGGTACTGGTAGGGCGCATCCGCGATCCGCTCGTAGACGGGGTGCGGATAGAAGGCGCCTGCGCGTTCCCGCAGGATCACGGTGCCGGCGAGCGCCGGATCGCGCGCGGCCTTGTCCGCCAGCCAGCCCGAGAAGGCCGGCCCGATATCCATGTACTTGCCCGGCACGCCCCGCCAGGCGGAGGTGTTGAGGATCGTGAGCGCCAGTTTCACGTCCAGGCGGCCGTCTGCATCCGCGCAGGCGAGCGTCCGCAGCGATTGCTGGGGCCGGTAGCCGCGGCCGAAGGTCCCCAGGGGGACGAGGCGCCCGGCCGCGATCTCGCCTGCGAAATGCAGGGCGATCTTGTTGTCCCACTGCCAGGGATGG
The DNA here is from genome assembly GCF_979253755.1 of Methylobacterium sp. AC315. Taxonomy (NCBI): domain Bacteria; kingdom Pseudomonadati; phylum Pseudomonadota; class Alphaproteobacteria; order Hyphomicrobiales; family Methylobacteriaceae; genus Methylobacterium; species Methylobacterium sp. AC315. The sequence continues at coordinate 74,274 of NZ_CEEDEA010000014.1, read as the reverse complement.
ACCGGCACGAGCAGATGGGTCGCGGGATCGACCCCGCGTGCGGTGCAGGCCGCCGCCAGGCGCGCCCGTTCCGGCCCGTCGAGGGCGTCGGCCACGAGGTCCGCCTCGGCGAGGCCGGGTTCCAGGCTGAGGCGGCAGGCGGTCCGGTCCGCCGCGACCCAGAACAACTGGATCTCGGGTTGGAATTCCGGCGCGTAGGCCTCGTAGTCGGCCAGACCCCAGCCGATCCGCCCCTTGCTGGCGGGGGCCTTCGGGTGGCCGTCGAGATAGGCCTGCAGGACCCGGTCGCTCAGAGCGAGGAGATCCGGCCCGGTCATGTCCCGGCCGATCGCCGCGATGCGGGCATCGGCCGTGAGGGTGCTCAGCACTTCCGCCGCATAGGCGCAGAGGGTGGCGGGCTCGATCTCCAGCGTCCGGCTCGCATCCACCAGGAACCCGGCCGCGTCGTCGGCCGGGTTCACCCGGGTGCCCGCGATGCGGAACAGGCTGGCCGGATCGATCGCGAGGTTGCCCCAGATCCGGCGTTCGGCCGCGAAGCGGTAGGCGATCCCGCCGTCGAGGCGCAGCAGCCACTGCGTTCCGGCCCGGTCCGTCGGCTCGGGTGTGAACGCCTCCTCGAACGCCAGTTCGGAGATCGTCTTCGCGATGAGCGCACGATTGAGATCGAGCCAGAACGGCGCCGTCACGGCCGCGCCGCTCGGCAACGGTCCGACGCTCACAGGGGAACCTCGCGGAAGAAGCGCTCGCGCTCGCAGCAGACCAGGGCCGCGCGCTTGTGGGGGAAGTCGAACTCCTTCAGCGTCTCGTAGGCCGCATCCCCGCAATAGCTCAGCATCTTGCGATGCGTGGCCCGCGGCTCGCCCATGATCCGCCCGGTACGGGGCTCGTCGAGGAAGAGGTAGTGCGTGATGGCCCTGAACCAGGCGAGGGTCTTCGGCCTTCCCAGGTGCGCGACATTGCCGATCAGCCCGTGCCAGCCGCGGTCGAAATCCTCGGCGTCGTAATAGGGCCCGAGCCGATCCTCCTTGGCCCAATAGAACTCGAAATAGCCGACCGGCACGTCGTCGAAGCTGCCGATCACCCCGAACAGGTGCGGGTCGTCCTCCTGGTCGGCGAGGTAGCGGTCCAGCTCCGCCTCGCTCTGCGCGAGCTCCCAGTAATAGGCGACGCGCTTCTGGTTCATCCAGCCATGGAACAGGCCGAGATCGTGCCGCCGGTCGATGGCGCGAAACGACAGGGTCGTGCCGAGATGCGGCAGCCAGCGCCGGTAGAACGAGCCGTTCGGCTGCGGCGGTCGCAACGGTGGTAGCCGATCCTGCGGCCCGATCTGAGAGCGGATCAGCGGGTAGGCCGCCCGCGTTCCGGCCGTCAGCCAGAGCAGGGGGAGCTGGTAGAAGGACGCTCGCTCCACGACCGCGTCGGGCGCGGCCGGATCACCCTCAGTCTTCGCCGCCAGGGCGCGCAGGGACGCCGCGTTGCCGAGGCCGGGAACGCGCAGCCGCCCGGCCTCCGGGCACCGCTGGAACGCGGCCTCGACCAGGGCCGCCACCACCGCAGCGTCGGCGGGATGACGGCCGACCGAGCCGTTGAGCGCCAGGAAGGCTTCGTCCGCATGGTCGCGCAGTTCAGCCTCCGCGATCCGGTTGTCGCCGCGCGATACGAGCAGCCGTGCCGTGCCGGCATCGGACGGCAGGCTTTCGATCACGAGATCGTCGACGGTGGCGGCCCAGTGGCGGCTCGTCCCGGTCCAGCCGTTCAGCGCCGTCCCGGTTGCGGCTTCGATGCGGGCACGCACCGTCATGGCTTGGCGCCTGCCCGGGCGGACGGAGCCGCGAGCGGGTTCGGAAGGTCCACGTAGCTCGCCAGAGGGTCGGTCACGTCGGTGTTCTCATTGAGGTTGCGGAAGCAGATCTGGAAGTTGCCCTTGCTGCCCAGGGCCGGGGCATCGAGCAGCAGGCGCAGGCAGGTCTTGTCCCGGAGGTCCTTCCCGGCGAGCGCTTCGATGAAGCGGCGCATGGCCCCGGTGAGGGCGTCCTCCGGCGCTAGTCCGGCAATGCCGATGGCTCCGATGACGGCGAAGACGCTGTTGACCACGAGGTAGTAGGCCATGATCCGCGCAGCCTCCGCGGAGGTCAGGAGGTGCCCGGCCTCGAGGTCGAGCCCAGGGGCGGCCTCGCGGAGGGCCGGAAGGAATTCACGCACGAAACCCGTACCTTGGCAGTCGCGGAAGTAGGTTCTGACCGGCCAGCCATCCGCGAGTTCGAGGACCAGGTTCTGCTGGTGCGCGCCGAACAGCAGGCCGAGCGCGCACTGGATCTCGAGGATCGGCCCAACCGTGACGGCGAGGAAGCGCTCGAACCAGCGTAGGGCGGCGGTCTCGACCGCGCCGGCTCCCTCTGCGCTCTCGCGGCCGGCGATGCGCAGGATCGTGTCGGCTAGCCCGCTGCCCCGCCCGTCGGGATAGATCTCGCAGAGAGCGGCCAGCACTGCGGCCGGCCGCTCGTCCGCCCCGCGGAACGGGTTATCGCGCAGCGCCACGAGCGTTTGCGGCAGCACGCCTCCATCGGCGCCACGCAGCGCGAGATAGGCCGGCTCGCCGAGGACGTGGAAGCACGGCCAGCGCGCGGCGATCTCGGCGCCGACCGGGCCGTTCAGCACCCCATCCACGACGAGGCCGCGCGCGCACTCGACGCTCTTGATGAGGCGCAGCGAGTTGGTGAGCCTGAGGCTCAGCGAATGCTTGAGCATGAAGCGCGCACCGGGTGCGTAGAGGCTGCGCAGCGATGTGGTCGCGTACCAGGGCCCGCCGGCATGGCCGTGGTCGCGCAGGCGGCCTGCGCGGAACAGGGCGTCGATCTCGGGATCGAGCGCGAGCCGGGCGGCCTGCCAGGGATGGACCGGCAGGAGCACGCGGCCCTCGCACGCGGCAAGGATCGTCGGATCGAAGCCGGGATCCTCCGCGGCGAGGCCCGCGCAGAGGTCCGCCGCGCTCATAGCCCGCGAGGAACCCTGGACGACCGCCTCCGGCGCGGCCGACCACCAGCGCAAGGGAAAGCCCCGACCGTATTCCGGCGCGAAGGCGCGGGAATCGGCCAGCGTGAACTCGTCCCGGCTGCGCGGGGTCGGGTGCACGGAATGGCCGAACCGGAGCGCGCGCTCGGCTTCGCGGAAGCTCGGGTCGCGGCTCAGGAAGATGCCCGGTGCCGGGGCGCGGACGAGGATGTCCTCGATGGTGGCGAGGCTCTGAAAAAGGCGTCGCAGGAAGGTCGGCGCGGCCTGCGGGGCGGCCGTTCCGACGATGGCCGGTTCGTTCGCGACCGCTGCCGCGAACGCTGCGAAGGCCATGATGCGGTGCGGCTCGCCCGTGCGCAGCTCGCGAAACGGCAGCCTGAACATGTGCTGGCCGACGGACGAGACATGGGTGACCGCGATCTCGATCACTGAAGCCCGGCTCGGCAGCGGAATGCGCACCGTGCGACGCGTCGGATCGTCCTCGCGCGGCTCGGCGATCGCCAGAGTCCAGCCGGCCCATTCCCGCATCAGGCAGTTCAGGAAGCTGCGCGCCGATACCTGAGAAGCAACGTCGGCACATGAGATGTCGGCTTCGACCATACGACCCTCTTCATCTCGCGAAATTGGCAATATGCAAAAGCAAAACGAGATGCAATGGGCAATCAATACTATGGAATTGTTTTAAAAATACGATTTGGCGATTGCCACGCCGGTTATCGAGTCAATAAGATCCGTGCGCGGACGGAGGTGTCATGGTTCGGATCGATGCGCGCCCTCCCGGGGCTGGAGCAACCGGGCGGCTATCCCTCGCCGCAGCCTCGGTGGGGTTCGGACAATCGGCCGTGCTCGCCCTTGTCCCCGTGGCGGCCGAGCGCACCGGGCTCGACGCGGTCGCGATGGGGGGCGTCGCCTTCGCCGGGGCGGTCGCATTCCTGGTCTGCGCGCCGGCCTGGGGGAATGCGGGGATCGGTTGGCGTCTGCGCCGGCTGTTCGCGGCCCTCGCCGCCCTGATGGCGCTCGGCCACGGCCTGTTCGCGCTGGCCCTGACGGTGCCGGCTCTGCCCGTCGCTGGAGCCCTGGTGCTGCTCGTCGCCTCGCGGATCGCCTATGGGGCGGGGGCCGCCGGGGTGATGCCGCATGCCCAGGCCGCCGTGCTGGGGTCGGTGGCGGAAACGGCGCGCCCGGCGGCGCTCGGTCGGCTCGGTGCCGGTCTGTCGGCAGGGCGCATCCTCGGCTCGCTGGCGATGGGCGTCGGGGTGTTCGGGACGGCCGTGCCCCTGGTGGCTCTGGCGGCGAGCCCGCTGCTCCTGCTGGCGGCGCCCGACCTCCCGGGCGTCAGCCCTGGCGCCAGGCCGGCGGGAGCGCATCGCGGCCGCGTTCTGCGCGCGGCCGCGCCGCTCATGGGGATCGGCTTCGCCCTGACCCTTGGCCTCGGCCAGATCCAGATCGTGCTCGGCTTGTTCCTGCAGCAGCGCTACGGCCTCGACGCGGCGGGCGCTGCGGGTCTTGCGGGCGCGACCTTCGCGCTCGTCGCGGTGACGATGATCCTGACGCAACTCGTCCTGGTGCCGCGCCTCGGCCCGAACCTGCGGAGCAATCTCGGCGTCGGGCTTGCGGGCTTCGCCGCGGGTGCAGGCGTGATCGCCTGTGCTCCCGCCGCCTGGGTCGCCGTGCTCGGGACGGTCGTGGTGGGCGCCGGCATTGCCCTGGCGACCCCGCATTACACCGCCGCCCTGGTCGCCCGGGTGCCCGGGTACGCCCAGGCCGCGGCTGCCGGCTGGCTCGCGAGCGTCCATGTGCTCGGCCAGGGGATTGGAGCCCTGTGCGGCGGCGCGGCGTTCCGGATCGCGCCCGCGCTGCCGTTCTGGACCTGCGCGGCCTTGGGCCTTGCCCTGATCGTTGCCGCCGCGCGGCTGCGCCCGGACGATCCCCGTCATCCGGTGGCCTGACTGGCGCGGCCCGTCCCGAGCAGCCGGACGGTCGCCACCGTGGCGAGGCCGGACAGGAGCATCGCGAGCCCGAACAGGGCGCCGTAGCCGAGGAGGTCGGCGAGCTTGCCCGAGATCAGCGAGCCGACGAGGTAGACCACGAGCTGAGCGCAGGCGAGGATCGTGAAGTCCGTGCCCGGCTGTTCCGCCGAGGACACCGCCATGAACAGGCTGTAGAGCGCCACGATCTCCATGTAGCGGATCAGGGTCTGGAACCCCGCCGCGCCGAACAGCGGCCACAGGCCGACCACGGCCCCGAAGGCGTGCGCCGTGAACAGGGCGAAGCAGACGGTCCGCAGCCCGCCCAGCAGCCCGAGGGTCGCGGCCGTGCCGTAGCGGCGGACCAGCAGCGCCGCGACGCCGGAGCCGGCGAGCCCCGCGGTCATCGCCGAGACGCCGGACAGGTAGCCGATCTTGTCGAGGGGAACGCCCGCATCGACCAGGTAGGCGCCCTCCATGGCCTTCACGAGCCCCTCGCTCACCCGGTAGGTGAGCGCGACCCACAGGATGGTGTGCACCTCCGGCCGCCGCAGGAAGGCCCGGATCGAGGGCCGTGGCGCGGTGGCGCCGGTCTCGGGCGCACCCTCGCGCATGGCGAAGGCGGCCAGCAGCGGCGGCACGGAGAAGGCCGCCGCGCTCAGCAGCATCCCGGTCCAGCCGACATGATGGTAGAGGACGAGGCTCAGCGTCCCGCCGACCACAACCCCGAGGGCGACCGAGCCGCCCTGTATGGCGTTGCCGATGGCGCGATCCTCCGGCCGCAGCCGCTTCACGGCGTAGCCGTCCGTGGCGATGTCCTGCGTCGCGATCAGCAGCGCGGCGAGGAAGCCGACGCCGATGATCCCGGGCACGTTGGTGGGCCCGAGCGGCAGCATCGCGAGGATGCAGCCGATCACGCCGACCTGGGTCATCACCACCCACCCCGCCCGGTGCGCCCGCGCGAAGGGCCGTACCCGGTCGATCAGCGGCGCCCAGAGGAACTTCAGCACGAGGGGCAGGAACAGGAGGCTCAGATAGCCGATCGCCGCCCGGGACACGCCGGCCTCGCGCATGATCGGCGGGAGTGCGGCGGCGATCAGGTAGGAGGGGATCGCCTGCGCCATGTAGAGGGCGGCGAGCACCGCGAAGAGCGAGAACCGCTCGCGCCGCCCGTCGGGCGGAACGGTCACGGCGGCGGGGGCCGAGGAGGCTGCGCTCATGTCAGGTAGGCCCGCGCGGAGGCTCGGGCGGCGGGCTCGTCCGGGGCGATCGCGATCGGGAAGTTCCAGAGCCGGCGGAACACATCGGCGCCCGCCTCCTCGAAGCCCGGCCGCACGATCACGAGGCCGCGGCAGTGCCGCTCGAGGTCGGCGCGCGTCCGCTTGAACCAGAGGGCCTGCGCCTTCTCGGAGGCCGCCGAAAGCTTGCCGACGCCGCCGAGCAGCAGGATCAGGGCGAACGGTTCGGTCCGTGCGCCCACCTGCTCCAGGGCCTCGAGGTAGGCGGTCTCGTCGCCCGGCTCGGTCGGGCCGAGATAGCGCAGGACCAGGAGGTCGTCGGTCTCTTCGAGGGCGACCATCCCTCAGAAGGTCCTGCGGTAGCCGACGGTGACGGTGCGCCCGAGCCCGAAGACGGTCAGGTTGCGCACCGAGGTCGCGGTCGGATTCCAGTAGGCGCGGTCGAACAGGTTGTCGACGGAGGCGTAGAGCTCGCCTCCGGCCAGGGGCGCGCCGACCGCGGCGTTCACCGTGAAGGCGTCCTTCAAGCGGAAGCGGGTGCCGATGAGGTCGATGCGGGCGTCGCGGCCGCTGAAGCCCTCACCCTCGACCCGGAGCGAGACGCCGTTCGCGAACAGGTAGGTCCCCGAGAGCGTGCCGTGGAAGGGGGCGCCGATGCGGTTGTTCGGCAGGTAGCTGTCGAGGCGCCCGTCCTTGTTGGTGTCGTAGCGGCCCTCGCGGTAGCCGAGCACGGTGCCAAGATTCAGTTGCTCCGTGACCTGCGCGTTCCCGGTGAACTCGACCCCGTAGATCATCTCCTTCTGCTGGCTCAGCTTGTTGGTGAGCGGGTCGAACGTCGTGCCGTCGTCGGAGGTCGACACGAACCCGCCCAGGCTTCCGGAGAAGATCCCGCTCCGGCCGCGGACGCCGAAATCGTAGGAGTTCACGATCTGCGCCTGCGGGGCGATGCTGGAATACGCGATGGTGGTGCCCGCCGGCAGGCAGAACGGACGGGTGATCGGGCAGGCATAGGCGAGGGACAGCCCGGCCCGGCGCGTGAACGCACCGATATCGGCGAGCGCGTAGCCCTGGCTGAAGCCGCCGTAGAGGTCGATGCCCGGCAGCAGGTTGAAGGTCGCGCCGGCGTTGAAGGTCGGGGCCGAGTAGGAGAACGTGCCGCCGGTGACGTTGAGGGCCGGCAGCACGAAGGTCGAGTAGCCCAGCGCGTTGCGCGCCGCGCTGGCCGCGAAGGTCGTCGGCCGGGTGAAGCCTGCGACGTCGAGGTCGAAGTGCTCGTAGCGCATGCCGGCACGCACGGTCAGCCGCTCGCCGATGGGCAGCTGGAGCAGGGCGAAGCCGGCGTAGCTGTTCTGCTGCAGGGGCGTGAACACGTCGCTGCCGTCCCGCGCCCGCTGTCGGGTCGATTCCGAGATTATGTCGGAGCCCCAGGTCAGCTTCAGCCCGGGCAAGAGGGCGCTCAGGTCTGTATCGAGGGTGAGGTTGATGCCGCCGCGCTCGGTCGCGAGCGCAGTCTGGTTGGCCAGGCTGGTGGGCGCGGTGGGGATGAACGAGTAGGTGACGAACGGGTTTGCTGGATAGGCGAATTGCGAATAATTGAAGCGCTTGTTAATGTCGTTATAGAAACCGAGGATCGAGAAACTGCCAAGAGGCGTATCCCGATCCGTATAGCGCAAATAGAGTGAGCGCGTATCCTCGGCGACCGGCAGGCCGATATAGCTTCGCGCGTAGTCGGGCCGGGCGAAGGAACCGCTGTAATCCGTCAGGTAGCGCGGATCCTGGTTGAGCAGGATCTGAGTGAGGCCGAACTCGACGCGCTTGGTGAGATCGAGGTCGTATCCGAGCCGCAGGTTGATGTTACCGAGCTGGAAGCGGTCGGCACCGCCCTGGCCGAGCTGACCGTCGGAGGGCAATTCCCGGCCCTTTCCGTCGAAGGTGCGGGTGGCGAACCGACCGGAGCCGGTGAACGCGTAATCGACGCCGTCCGGCACCTTGCCGGTCACGCTGATCGAGGTCTCGGGCGCGACGCCGTGAACCGGGTCGGCCGTGAAGGTCCGGATCGCCGTGTTCATGGTGACGACCGGAGCCCCGTCCGTCGGGCGCCGGGTGATGAAGTTGACGGTGCCGCCGGTCGCGCCCGCGCTGTAGAGGCTGGAGGCGCCGGCCACCACCTCGATCCGGTCCACCGAATTAAGGTCGATCAGGTTGAGGATGCGCGAGACGTCGCGCAGCGGCGTGTTCACGGGCACGCCGTCGATCAGCACCAGGAGGTTGCGGCCCCGGAAGCTCTCGGAGGCGCTGGAGATCGTGCCGTTCGGCACGGAGAAGCCCGGCACCAGCTTCGAAAGCACCGCCGAGGGGCTCGAGGTCAGGGCGAGCTGCTGGCGGATCTGGTCGCGATCGACGACCTGGACGCTCTGCGGCACGTCCTCGATCCGGCGCGGCGCGCGGGTGGCCGTCACGGAGATTTCGTCGAGGGCGACCACGGGTGCGGCGGTCTCGGCCCGGGCCGGCCCGGCCAGGGCGGTCCCCGCACCGAGGATCGCGACGAGACGAATGGTACGCATGATTGTCAGACCCACCCCTGCGATTCCGCGTCGGAACGCCTTCCACGACCGTCGGGCCGGGTCCGACGTGTAAAGAACGCCAGAAATCGACGGCCGGCCAGTTTAAAACTTGTCTAATTTAGGATCATCGCGACTTTGGGCGCCGACACGTTCGGTTGAAGATGCCTAAAGTCTCGACATGTCTAGGCGGCTCTAGCATGGTGATTTCGAACCCGCTTGGACTCGGGCGCGCAAGAGTATGGACTGCTGCGCAGCTGCAGGGTGAGGGAGGGCCCGATGACGAAACGACTTTGCTTGGCCGCCACGTCGCCGGGAAACCCGGTTTGGCCACCGCGATGAGCGCCACGGTGCAGGCCGTGACCCGCGGGGCGGCGGCTGGCGTCGTCCCGGAGTCGCGCGCGGACCCCGATTCCCTTCCGTTCCGGGGCCGGACGGCGATTCGCATCGTTCCGGACCTCGGCATCGCCTCGGTGTTCGAGCCGTCCCGTTCCTGGCGCGACGAGGGCCCGGGCGAGCGCCTGCTGCTGGTGCGGCCTGCGATCGGGCGCCTCCAGGTGACCCAGGGCGGGAGCACGGTCGCCTGCTGCTCCAGGGACGCGCTGCTGGTCGCCACGAGCCGGGACGCCGTCTTCGACGCACTGGGGGTCGACCGGATCGACCTCCTGGCGATCGACCGGCAGCGTCTGACCGGTCCGCTCGCCGCGCTGGAGACCGGTCACATCCGGCGGATCGGGCGGGACCATCCGGGGCTGCAGACGCTGACCGTCTACGGCGCGAGCCTTCTGCGGGGCCTGATCCCCGTGGGGGCCGCGGGCATCGCGGACCTCGTCCGCGAGCACCTCGCCCAGTTGCTGGCCTACATCGTGCGCGAGCCCGGCGTCGCAATCTCCGCGCCCGGCCCGAGCCGGCGAGACCTGCGGATCCAGGCGCTTAAGGCCGAAGTGGAGCAGCGCCTCGGCCGGCCGGACCTGAGCCTGGAGGCGGTGGCGCAGGCCCAGCAGATCTCCAGCCGGCAGGTCCAGGCGATGTTCCAGGCGGAGGGCGAGACCTTCTCGGGCTTCGTCCTCGCCCGCCGCCTCGACCGGGCGATGCAGCGCCTGACGGATGCCGAGGATGCCCGTCCGGTCAGCGCGATCGCCTTCGATGTCGGATTCGGCGACCTGTCCTACTTCAACCGCACGTTCCGCAAGCGCTTCGGTCTCACACCGTCACAGGTCCGACGGTCGAGCGGGACCATCGACCACGGTCACGTTCGCGGGCGTGATCGCGCGATGGATCTTTGAGAGCGTTCGCGGCCGGGAGGCGCGCAGACCAATCCGATATGCTGCCGCTGCCATCGGCTTCCGACGGTGAGACGGCGTGGAGCGGGTACCGGGAATCGAACCCGGGTATTCAGCTTGGAAGGCTGCTGCTCTACCATTGAGCTACACCCGCGCGGGCGGATCGTTAGCACGCCGTCCGGCCCGTGAGAAGACGGTCTCAGGCCAGGCCGAGCGCGGCCCGCGCCTCGGCGGGGCTGGCGACGTTGCGGCCGTGGCGGCGGACCGCTTCCGCAGCGAGGCCGACCAACTCGGCGTTGCTCGCCGCCAGCCGGTCCTTCGTCACCCGGATGTTGTCCTCCAGGCCGGTGCGGACCGCGTCGGCGCCGCGCGCGAGCGCCCAGTCCATCACGACCGCCTGGTTGCGGCCGATCCCGGCGGCGGTCCAGGTGGCTTCGGGCAGGATCCGCCGCGTCTCGGCGAGCAGGATGTCGAGCAGGTGCTCCTCGGCCGGCATCGCGTTCTGGATGCCCATCACGAACTGCACGTGCGGGCGCGCGTCGATCAGGCCCGCCTCGACCAGCCTCCTGGCGCCGTGAAGGTGCGACAGGTCGAAGATCTCGATCTCCGGCCGCACCCCGTGCTGCTTCATCTGACTCGCGAGATCGGTCACGAGGCCGGCGCCGTTCTCGTACACGATGGTCGGGAAGTTCACCGAGCCGGTGGAGAGCGAGGCCATGTCGGGACGGTGCTTCAGCGAGAGTCCCCGGGCGGCCGGATCGCGCCCGCGCCCGCCGGTGGAGAACTGTACGATCATCCCGGGACAGTGCTTGCGCAGCCCCTCCTGCACGACGGCGAACTTGTCGGGGTCGGAAGAGGGCGATTCGTCGTCGTTGCGCACGTGGATATGGGCCAGCGTCGCGCCGGCCTCGAAGGCCTGTTGCGTCGATTCCACCTGCTCGGCCACGGTGACCGGCACGGCCGGGTTGTCCTTCTTGCGCGGCACCGAGCCGGTGATCGCCACCGCGATCACCACGGGCGCCTCGCTCGGGGATCCTGCCATCGCGTCTTCTCCCTGATCGTCCGTCTGGTTCCGGTCCGGGATAACGTCGCGCACCGGGAAACTGAACCGCCCGGGCGGGACATCTCGGCGCCGGTGACAGGGTGAACCCGGCGGCTCGTTTGACCCTCGCACCACGCGCGGCCACAACGGGGCGAGCCGGCCCACGCCCTCGCCCTGAGGCTCGCTGCGCCCACACATCGCGGATGCGGGCGTGGATCGGAGAAGGGGTGTCACAGGGCCTGGGCGCAGTCGAGGCGAGCCGCCATTCGAGCGGCGAGGAACACGATGAACGACACCATCCTGGTCCTGAACGGGCCGAACCTGAACCTGCTCGGCAAGCGGCAGCCGGAGATCTACGGGCGCGAGACGCTGGCCGATGTCGAGGCCCTGTGCCGCGAGACCGCCGGCGGCTTCGGGCTCACGGTGGATTTCCGTCAGAGCAACGCAGAGCACGCGCTGATCGACGCGATCCAGGCCTTCCGGGTCGGTTCGGCCGGCATCGTGATCAATGCCGGCGCCTACACCCACACCTCGGTGGCGATCCTCGACGCGCTCAACACCTGCGAGGTGCCGGTGATCGAGTGCCACATCTCGAACGTCCACCGGCGCGAGTCGTTTCGCCATCATTCCTACGTCTCGCTCGCCGCGACAGCCGTGCTGGCCGGTTTCGGGACGCACGGCTACGCCCTAGCGATCCGGCATCTGGCGCAGCTGCGGGCCCAGGCCGGCACGGCCTGAGCGGCGGATAGCGGCCGGTTCAGGGTTGACGCTGGCGGAGACAGGGCGGAGGAGACCGGTCAGGCCTTCCCCATCCTCGCACTCGAGACCGGTCGCCGGCGGAGAGTGCCCCCAGCGGAGCGCGCACGCCGCATGACCACGTCGTTCCTGCCCATCGACCGGACGCTGATCGCCCGCGAGGCGGCCAAGATGTTCCTCGAGATCCAGGCGGTCCATTTCTACAAGGACGAGCCGTTCAAGTTCACCTCCGGCTGGGCCAGCCCGGTCTATATCGATTGCCGCAAGATCATCTCGTTCCCGCGCCTGCGCTCGACACTGATCGACTTCGCCGCCTCGACGATCGTGCGCGAGATCGGCTACGAGACGCTGACCCACATCGCGGGTGGCGAGACCGCCGGCATCCCGTTCGCCGCCTGGATCGCCGACCGGCTGATGCTGCCGATGCAGTACGTGCGCAAGAAGCCCAAGGGCTTCGGCCGCAACGCCCAGATCGAGGGCGAGGTTGTGGAGGGCGCCCGGACCCTGCTGGTGGAGGATCTCGCCACCGACGGGCGCAGCAAGGTGAACTTCTGCCAGGCGCTGCGGGACGCCGGGGCCCAGGTCGATCACTGCTTCGTGCTGTTCTACTACGACATCTTCCCCGGCAGCGCCGCGCTGATGCAGGAGATCGGGATCAAGCTGCACTACCTCACCACGTGGTGGGACGTGCTGGCGGTGGCCAAGGAGATGGGCACCTTCGACCCGAAGACGCTGGCCGAGGTCGAGAGCTTCCTGAACGCGCCGGCCGACTGGTCCGCCGCCCACGGCGGCATTTCCGCGTTCGGGCAGGCCTGAGGAGTCCGCCGCGATGAGCGTCGCCGACCTGTTCCCCGCCGCGCAGCCGCCCGCTTCCACGGCGGTCGACCGGATCACCATCCGCCGGCCGGACGACTGGCACATCCACCTGCGCGACGGCGCGATGCTGAAGGCGGTGCTGCCCTACACGGCGGCCCAGTTCGCCCGGGGCATCATCATGCCGAACTTGGTCCCGCCGGTGACCACGGTGGCGGCGGCGCGCGCCTATCGCGAGCGGATCCTGGCCGCGCTGCCCGCCGGCCTCGATTTCACCCCGTTGATGACCTGCTACCTGCGGGACGACACCGACCCGGACGAGATCGAGCGCGGCTTCGCCGAGAAGGTCTGGATCGCCGCCAAGCTCTACCCGGCCGGCGCGACGACGAACTCCCATGCTGGCGTCACCGACCTGATCGGGCTCGCGCCCGTGCTGGAGCGGATGGAGCGGATCGGCATGCCGCTCCTGATCCACGGCGAGGCCACCGATCCGGAGATCGACATCTTCGACCGCGAGGCGGCGTTCATGGAGGGCAGCCTGATCCCGCTGCTCGCCCGCCACCAGGGCCTGAAGGTCACCGTCGAGCACGCGACCACGGCCGAGATCCTCGACGTGGTCCGGGCCAACCGGACTCGCGTGGCGGCGACGATCACGCCGCACCACCTCGTCATCAACCGCACCCACATCTTCCAGGGCGGTCTGCGCCCGCACCTCTATTGCCTGCCGGTGGCCAAGCGTGAGCGGCACCGCCTGGCGCTGCGGGCGGCCGCCACCTCCGGCGAGGCGTGCTTCTTCCTTGGCACCGACACCGCCCCGCATATCCGCGGCGCCAAGGAGGCGTCCTGTGGCTGCGCCGGCGTGTTCTGCGGCCCGACCGCCTTGCAGACCTACGTGCAGGTGTTCGACGAGGAGGGGGCGCTGGACCGGTTCGAGGCCTTCGCGTCACTGAACGGCGCGCGCTTCCACGGACTCGCGCCCAACGCGGCCACCGTCACCTTGGAGCGCCGGGAGAGCCGCGCCATCGAGGCGGTCGCGGTGGAGGCCACCACCGTGGTGGTGTTCCGCGGGGATGAGACGCTGCCTTGGGCGGTGGTGGCGTAGCGGCGGGAACGGGCTTGGTCCTCGGCATCGCCTGCGGTGTCGGCCACTGAGAGCGACTGGCGATGCGCCTCGGCTTCGAACGCCGATGTCCGGACGTCGGGAGCCGAGATCTGAATGGGTCTCAGCCCCTCAGCACGGAAGCGCGCACGGTCCTTGCAACCCTTCAGGCGCAGAGACGCGGAATCTAACAGATTCGGCACGAAGCGCGTGCGCCTCGAGGGTGACAGGTCATGTCGGCGAAGACAGACGGTTTTCCCTCGCGCCGACATTCTGTAAGCCGCCTACCGATCCGGAGACCCGACCATGCAGGATGAGCGACAGGACGGCATCACGGCGCTCGGTGCCGTGGATCTCGCGGCTGCCATCCGCGGCCGGGTCGTCTCCTGCGTCGAGGTCATGCGCGCGTACCTGGAGCGGATCCACCGGCTCAATCCGCAGGTCAACGCCATCGTCGGGCTTCAGGACGACGCGGTGCTTGTTCGAGAGGCCGAGGCGCGGGATGCCGCCCTCGGGCGCGGCGAGGACGTCGGGCCGCTGCACGGCTTCCCGCTCGGCGTGAAGGATCTCGATGCGGTGCGGGGGCTGCCGTTCACTCAAGGTTCGCCGATCTTCGCCGGCCGGATTGCCGAGGTGGACACGATCATGGTCGCCCGGCTGCGCGCGGCCGGGGCGATCTTCATCGGCAAGACCAACATCCCTGAGTTCGGCCTTGGGTCGCACAGCTTCAACCCGGTCTACGGCGTGACCGGGAATGCCTACGACCCGGAGAAGAGCGCCGGCGGGTCGAGCGGCGGGGCCGCTGTGGCGGTTGCGCTCAAGCTGCAACCGGTGGCCGACGGCAGCGACTTCGGCGGGTCGCTGCGCAACCCTCCGGCCTTCAACAACTGCTTCGGGCTGCGCCCGAGCTGGGGCCGGATCCCGGTCGAGACCAAGGACGTGTTCAGCCCGGGCCTGTCCGTGCTCGGTGCGATCGGACGCAGCCCCGCCGATATCGGCCTGATGCTGTCGGTCCAGGCCGGCTACGATCCTCGCTGCCCGAACACGATCCGCCAGGACCCCTCGGCCTTCGCGAGCCCGCTGGCCCGGGATTTCCGCGGAACGCGGATCGCCTGGCTCGGGGATTTCGACGGCCAGATCCCGTTCGATCCCGGGGTGCTCGAACTCGGCCGCGCCGCTCTTGCCACCTTCACGGAGATCGGATGCGTGGTCGAGGAGGTCGCGCCCCGGTTCGACATGGAGGCGCAGTGGCGCGACTGGCTGACCCTGCGGGCGCTGGCGGTCTCGGCCTCGCTCCGGCCGTTCTACGACGAGCCCGCCCACCGGGCACAACTCAAGCCGGAGGCCGTCTGGGAAGTCGAACGCGGCTTGGCGCTCACCGCCGACCAGGTGGTCGCCGCCCTGGAGGCGCGCACCCGCTGGTACGAGACCCTGCGTCGCTTCATGGAGCGCTACGACTACCTGGTCATGCCGAGCGCGCAGGTCTTCCCGTTCGACAAGAACCTGCGCTGGCCCCGGGAGGTCGGCGGCCGCACGATGGACACCTACCACCGGTGGATGCAGACCGTGATCCCGGTGACCCTCTCGGGCCTCCCGGCCCTCGACGTCCCGGCAGGCTTCGGCGAGACCGGTTTGCCGACCGGTCTCCAGATCGTCGCCCGGAACCACGGCGAGCTCGCCTGCCTCCAGCTCGGCGCGGCCTACGACGCGGCGAGCAACTGGGTGCGCCGCCGGCCGCCGCCCCTGCACTGAGCGCGGTCGATCCTCAGCTTACGCGTTGACCGGTTGTCAGGTCTCCGGTATGAGGCCCAACACTTCACGCGCGATTGACCTGAATCCGATCCTGGATTCATCGATCGCCGCGAGGCAGGCTCGGATATCCGATGAACGCGGTTCTTATTGTAGCGGAAGCGTCACCGACGGGGCGGCCCTAAACCAGGGCTGCAATCCGAGCGGTGGCGCATGCAGGGTCCCTAGGGGCCCTTTTTTATTGCCCGCTGCCCGGTGACGCATCACGACCAACGAGATCCACGCGTTCGAGATACCGACGGAGACAGGACTTTCGAGCGAGGCGGATGCCGCCTCGCGTGACGAAGGTGCAGGACGAGAAGAACCGGCCCGTCCGGCGGCGCACGACCGCCGTTGACGATCCGGGGAGCGGAGGAGGAGAGCATGGGCGGCGAGGTCATGACCGGGGCCGAGATGGTCATCCGGGCATTCCGGGATCAGGGCGTGGACACGCTGTTCGGCTATCCGGGCGGTGCCGTACTTCCGATCTACGACGCTCTGTTCCACCAGGACGCGGTGAAGCACGTGCTCGTCCGGCACGAGCAGGGCGCGGTGCACGCGGCCGAGGGCTATGCGCGCTCGTCCGGCAAGGTCGGCTGCGTGCTGGTCACGTCGGGGCCCGGTGCCACCAACATCGTCACCGGCCTCACCGACGCGCTGCTCGATTCGATCCCGCTCGTCTGCATCACCGGGCAGGTTCCGACGCACCTCATCGGCACCGACGCCTTCCAGGAGTGCGACACGGTCGGCATCACGCGCCACTGCACGAAGCACAATTACCTGGTCAAATCGATCGAGGACCTTCCGCGGATCCTGCACGAGGCGTTCTACGTCGCGGCGAACGGCCGGCCCGGTCCGGTCGTGGTCGACCTGCCCAAGGACATCCAGTTCGCCTCCGGCCTCTACGAGCGCCCGGAGATCTCGAGCCACAAGACCTACCGCCCCGCCGTCAAGGGCGACGGCGACCGGATCCGCGCGGCGGTCGAGATGATGGCGACCGCGCGCCGCCCGGTCTTCTACACCGGCGGCGGCGTGATCAATTCCGGCCCGGAAGCCTCGCGGCTCTTGCGCGAGCTGGTTGCCGAGACCGGTTTCCCGGTCACCTCGACCCTGATGGGGCTCGGCGCCTATCCGGGCACGGACCCGAAGTTCCTGGGCATGCTCGGCATGCACGGGACCTACGAGGCCAACCTCGCGATGCACGAGTGCGACGTGATGATCTGCGTCGGCGCCCGGTTCGATGACCGGATCACCGGCCGGCTCGACGCGTTCTCGCCGTTCTCCAAGAAGATCCACATCGACGTCGACGCCTCCTCGATCAACAAGGTGGTCAAGGTCGATGTCGGGATCGTGGGCGACTGCGCCTCGGTGCTGGCCGACATGCTTGAGGCTTGGCGCGCCCTGCCGTCGCGGCCGGAGAAATCCAACCTCGACCCGTGGTTCCAGAAGATCGGCGCTTGGAAGGCGCGGGACTGCCTCGCCTACTGGCCGTCGGGGACGATCATCAAGCCGCAATACGCCGTGCAGCGCCTCTACGAAGCCTGCAAGGATCGCGAGACCTACATCACCACCGAGGTCGGCCAGCATCAGATGTGGGCGGCGCAGTACTTCAAGTACGACGAGCCGAACCGCTGGATGACGAGCGGCGGCCTCGGCACCATGGGGTACGGCCTGCCGGCGGCCATCGGCACGCAGCTCGCCCACCCGAAGGGGCTGGTGATCGACATCGCCGGCGAGGCCTCGATCCTGATGAACATGCAGGAACTCTCGACCGCGGTTCAGTACCGGCTGCCGGTCAAGGTGTTCATCCTGAACAACGAGTACATGGGCATGGTCCGGCAGTGGCAGGAGCTGCTGCACGGTTCGCGCTACTCGCAGAGCTACTCCGAGAGCCTTCCGGACTTCGTCAAGCTGGCGGAGGCCTACGGCGCCAAGGGCATGCGCTGCGAGAAGCCGGGCGACCTCGACGGCGCGATCGCGGAGATGCTGGCCTATGACGGGCCGGTGCTGTTCGATTGCATCGTCGACAAGACCGAGAACTGCTTCCCGATGATCCCGTCGGGCAAGGCGCATAACGAGATGCTCCTGTCCGATTACCTCGGTGAGACCGGCGTCGAACTCGGCGACGTGATCTCCGAGGAAGGCAAGATGCTGGTGTGAGGTTTTCAGGGTGGCGGCCCTTCGGGGCCGCTGCCCGCCGCATGGGCGGCGGTGCGCGGTCGCGCTTGCCTTGCGCGAGACGCGCTCGGATCGCCGCCATGAGCAGGACTGGACGAGGACGAAGCCGGCGATGAACGCGATGAACACCCACTATCCCGACGCCGTCCGCGTCGAGCCGGTGAACCGGCACACGCTCGCCGTGATCGTGGACAACGAGCCCGGCGTGCTCGCCCGCATCTCCGGCATGTTCTCCGGCCGCGGCTATAACATCGAGAGCCTGACCGTTTCCGAGACCGAGGAGGCGCGCCACATCTCGCGCATCACCATCGTGACCGCCGGCACCAACGCCGTGATCGAGCAGATCAAGGCGCAGCTCGACCGGCTGGTGCCGGTCCACCGGGTCGTGGACCTGACGCTCCAGGGCAACGCGCTGGAGCGCGAGATCTGCCTCGTGAAGGTCAAGGGCGAAGGCGAGCACCGCAGCGAGGCCCTGCGCCTGGCCGCCGCCTTCGGCGCCAAGACGCTCGACGCCACGCTCAACTCCTTCGTGTTCGAGCTGACAGGCGCGACCGAGGAGATCGACCGGTTCGTGCGCCTGATGAGCGTGATCGGCCTGGTCGAGATCTGCCGCACCGGCATCAGCGCCATGGGGCGCGGGTCGGAGCCGCTGTAGGGGCCAAAGGCTCGGATCTGCTATGCTCCGCCGTCCTCGTGGGATGCGGAGCCATGGAAGCCGAGGTCACCCGTTGGGGCGATGATCTCGCCGCGCGGCTGAGCCGTGCGCACCAGGCGCAATAGCGAGCCCTGGCCGCGGAAATCATGCTGCCGCCCGGCTCCGTCGGTGCGGGCGCGGCTTCGACGGATCAGGTCCGCGCGATCGATCAGCGTACCCGCATCTTGAGACGCCTTGGCACGGCACCCGCTGCGGTTCTCGCCGAGGCTCGCCACCGGGTCGCGACGCTGATCGGCCTGCAGGCCTCCCGGTTCGCGGATCCGAGACGGTAATCCCGGGTTGCCTGCTATTGATTCCAAGACCGCAAAGGGCCCGCATGACAACCCGCACCCTCTACTACGCCCCCGGCGCCTGCTCACTGGCCGCCCACATCATCCTCGAAGAATCAGGGCTGCCGTTCGAGGGCGTGAAGCTCAACCTCGCGGCGGGGGACCAGAGGGCACCGGAATACCTCGCGATCAACGAGCGCGGCCGTGTGCCAGCTCTGGTCGAGGACGGCTGGGTGCTGACCGAGTGCGCCGCGATCCTGCGCCACGTCGCCCGCTCCGTGCCCGAGAAGGGCTTTTGGCCGACCGACCTGCGCGCGCAGGCCGTGGCCGACGAGTGGTTGGGCTGGCTCGCCGCCAACCACCACGTCGCCTACGCGCATGTCCGTCGCCCCGAGCGCTACACCGCCGACGAGGACGCCTTCGCCGGCATCCGTGCCAAGGCTGCGGACACCTACGGCGACCTCTGCACCATGACCGAGGTCCGGCTCTCGAACGGCGGCTGGGCGGTGGGCGATCGCTACGGCGTGGTCGATGCCTACCTGATGGTGTTCTGGGTCTGGGCGTCCGGGTCGTCGATCAAGTTCGATATGGCAGAGCGCTTTCCGGCATGGCACGCACACGCTCGACGGGTCGCCGAGCGGCCGGCGGTGCAGGCGGTGTTCGGGCGCGAGGGGCTGTCCCTGCCAGCGTAGATCCAGCGTGGTCCGGCCCCTTGCGGCGTAGGACGAATCGCTCTATCGAGCGTACCGTACGGTACGGTACTGGGAACGATGCGGTCGAGCCTCGCAGAGCGGCAGGAGACGATGGAGGCGGGCGCCCAGGCGCACGAGCCGCCATCCGTGCGCCAGCAGGCCGTGCTCGATGCCGTGCTCGCCCTCATGGTCGAGGACGGGGACCAACTCACCATGGACGCCGTCGCGCGCCGGGCCAGCTGCTCCAAGGAGACACTGTACAAATGGTTCGGCGACCGCGACGGCCTGCTCACCGCCACCGTGCGGTGGCAGGCGTCCCGGGTCCATGCCGGCCGCGAGGCCGTGCAAGCCCTCGACGGGACGACCCTGCGGGAGCATCTTCAGGACTTCGCGGTCTCCTGGTTGACGGTGATCGCGAGCCGCACCTCGGTGGCGCTGAACCGGATCGCCGTCGCCCATGCCGGCTCGCGCAAGAGCAACCTCGGCGGCATCGTACTGGCGAACGGTCGCTTCGCCATCGGTGAGCGGGTGAAGCCGGTGCTGGAGGCCGGGCGCACCGCCGGGCTCCTCGCTTTCGCCGACAGCGAGGCGGCGTTCCGGACCTTCTTCGGCCTCGTCGGCCGCGATATTCAGATCCGACTTCTGCTCGGCGAGGCGCTCGACCTCGATGCAGATGAGATCCGGCGCGATGCGGAGCGCGCCGTGGAGCAGTTCCTGGCCCTGTACGGTCAGGCCAAAGCCTAACCTCACCCGAAACCAGCACCTGAAGAGGAAACCGACATGCGGGTTTATTACGATCGCGACGCCGACCTGAACCTGATCAAGGGCAAGAAGGTCGCCATCGTCGGCTACGGCAGCCAGGGCCACGCCCACGCGCTCAACCTGCGCGATTCCGGCGTGAAGGACATCGTCATCGCGTTGCGCGAGGGCTCCGCCACGGCCAAGAAGGCCGAGCACGAGGGCTTCAAGGTCCTGTCGGTCGCCGAGGCCGCCAAGTGGGCCGACGTCGTGATGATGCTCACCCCCGACGAGTTGCAGGGCGACATCTACCGCGAGTCCCTCGAAGGCAACATGAAGCAGGGCGCCGCCCTCCTGTTCGCCCACGGCCTCAACGTCCACTTCAACCTGATCGAGCCGCGCAAGGACCTCGACGTCCTGATGGTCGCCCCGAAGGGCCCCGGCCACACCGTCCGCTCCGAGTACCTGCGCGGCGGCGGCGTGCCGACCTTGATTGCCATCGCCCAGGACGCTTCCGGCAACGCCCACGATCTCGGCCTGTCCTACGCCTCGGCCAACGGCGGCGGCCGCGCCGGCATCATCGAGACCACCTTCAAGGAAGAGTGCGAGACCGACCTGTTCGGCGAGCAGGCCGTGCTCTGCGGTGGCCTTGTCGAGTTGATCAAGGCCGGCTTCGAGACCCTGGTCGAGGCGGGCTACGCCCCCGAGATGGCCTATTTCGAGTGCCTGCACGAGGTGAAGCTGATCGTCGACCTCATCTACGAGGGCGGCATCGCCAACATGAACTACTCGATCTCCAACACGGCCGAGTACGGCGAGTACGTCACCGGCCCGCGCATCGTCACGCCTGAGACCAAGGCCGAGATGAAGCGCGTGCTCAACGACATCCAGTCGGGCACCTTCACCCGCAACTGGATGCTGGAGAACAAGGTCAACCAGACCTCGTTCAAGGCGACCCGCGCCAAGCTCGCCACCCACCCGATCGAGGAGGTCGGCACCAAGCTCCGCGCCATGATGCCGTGGATCTCCGAGAAGGCGCTGGTCGACAAGACCCGCAATTGATTTGGGATTTGGCGGCCGGGCATTGCCCGGCCGCATCTCGGGGGCCGGTCACGCGAAAGCGAGGCCGGCCTTTTCTATTGGCGGTTGCCGAACGCGACCCTTCCCGACAATAACCGCTCCAGCGGTCCCGGCTGCATGAGGACCGGACAGGGTTGGAGAGGACACGCCATGGCATCGCTCTATTCGGACGCCCACCGGGCGCTGCAGACCGAGTTCGGCACCACCAAGCTCGCCGTGCGCCTCGACGAGGATTGGGTCCACGAGAGCATCCAGCCGGACGAGGGCGCCTTCATCGCCTCCCGGGATATGTTCTTCCTGTCCACGGTCGATCCCGACGGGATGCCGACTGTCTCGTACAAGGGCGGACCCCCGGGTGTGGTGAAGGTGCTCGATGAGAACACGCTTGCCTTCCCGGGCTTCGACGGCAACGGCATGTTCTACTCGATGGGCAACATCGAGGGTCAGGCCAAGGTCGGCCTGCTGTTCATCGACTTCGAGACGCCGCACCGGATCCGCGTCCAGGGCCACGCCACGCTGCTGCGCGACGACGCCCTGATGGCCGAGTACACCGAGGCCAAGTACCTGGTGAAGGTCGCGGTGAAGAAGATCTGGGTCAACTGCCCGCGCTACATCCACAAGTACCAGAAGCTCGAGCAGAACAAGTACGTCCCGACCCCCGGCCGCGAGACCCCGCTGGCCTCCTGGAAGCGCCTTGACCTCGCCGGTGACGTGATCAGCGATGCGGACAAGGCCCGGGTCGCTCAAGAGGGCAAACTTGAAGTCGCCGAGTACGAGGCGCTCGTCGCCCGCGGCGAGGCCTGAACGAACACCCCACGCACGGCTCACCGTCATTGCGAGCGTGAGCGAAGCGACCCAGGGCAACGCACGATCGCCGGAAGGGGTGTATCGCTGGGCAAGGCGCGCAATGACGGTGCGGGACGATCCGATGGCGCGCGCGATGTCAGCCGTGCCCGCCGAAGCCGGAGCCGCTACCCGCCTTTGCGGGCCACGATGAACACCCGCGGAAAGGCCAGCAGGCGTCGCCCGTCGCTGCGGCGCGGGTAGCCGGTGTCGATGGCGGTCTCGTAGGCCGCCAGGAACCCGGCCGCCTGATCCGGGTCCAGCGGATCGAGGAACGGCCGCAGCCCGGTGGCGCGGACCCAGTCCACGATGGCGACTGCATCCGCCATCGGGTGGTGATAGGCGGAGCGCCAGACATCCACGTCGGATGCCAGCGGCGCCAGCAGGTCGTAGTAGCCGGCCGGGTCCAGCATCCGGCCGAGGCGCCCGGCCACAGCCGGATCGCCGATCGCCGCTGCCCAGGGGCCGGCGGAGGCGGTCTCACGCATCAGGCGGTGCGAGGGTTCGGCGAGGTTGTCGGGCATCTGCACCGCCAGCACGCCGCCGGGCGCCAGGAGACCGAACAGCCGGGGCAGCAGCGCCGGATGGTCGGGCAGCCATTGCAGCACCGCGTTGGCGTAGATCAGGTCCGGCGCCCGCTCCGGTGTCCAGGTGGCGGCGTCGGCGAGCGCGAAGCCGAGGCCGGGCAGGCGGGCCCGGGCGCTCTCCAGCATCGCCGGAGATGTATCGAGCCCGACGACCTCCGCATCGGGAAAGCGCGCCGCGATCAACGCGGTGGAATTACCCGGGCCGCAGCCGAGATCGTAGGCGAGGCGCGGCCGGTCGAGGGGCACCCGGGCCAGCAACTCGGCCGCCGGCCGGGTGCGCTCGTCCTCGAAGCGGGTGTAGAGGGCGGGGTTCCAATCGGCCATCCTGCTCCCCCTCGTGTTCCGCCGTCAGCAGCCGAGTTGATTGGCTAGGTCCGCGAGGTCCCGGGCCGCGTACGTGACCGGGACAGTCGGCGCGGTCTCGCCGCTGGCCGGCCCGTGCTCGTGGGGCCGGGCGATGTGGGCGGTGGATAGGCCGTAGCTGGCCGCCGCCGCGAGGTCGTTCGAATGGGCAGCGACCATCAGGGTCTCGCCCGGCGCGAAGCCGAACGCCGCCACCGCGTCGCGGTAGAGCGCGGGCTTGGGCTTGTAGTCGCGGGAATAGCCGGCGCCCAGGATCGCGTCGAAGATCAGGCCGTTGCGCCGGGCGAGGTCGGCCATGAGCCGGACATGGCCGTTGGAGTTGGGCGCCAGGAGGTAACGCTCCCGCAGCCGGCGCATCGCGTCCGGCACCTCGGGCCAAGCGTCGAGCCGGTGCCAGGCCTGGACCAGCTCCCGCTGCACGTCGTCCGGCACACCCGCGATGCCGAACTGCGCCAGCACGCCGGGGAGCGATTCCGCCTGCAGGGTATCGAGATCGACGTAAGCACGCGCGCCGGAGCGCACGGTCTCCATCGACGGGCCGTAACATCCGCGCCAGGCATCGGCGAAGGCGCCGGCATCGAGCGCCGGCGCTTGAGCGTTGAGCAGGCGCCCGGCCTCCCGGGCGACCCCGGAGCGCCAGTCGACGAGCGTCCCGAAGACGTCGAAGACGAGCGCCCGGACCGTCATCGCACCGCCTGAAGGTTCGGGCTCCGGCGTACGAAGCCGACGATGTCCTTGACCGCGTCCAGCGTTTGCGCCGCGATCGTTTCGGCCCGCCCGGCGCCGTCGGCCAGCACGGCGTCGATATGGCCCGGATCGGCGGTCAGCCGGCGCATCTCGCCGGCGATCGGCGCGAGGTTCGTCACCGCGAGGTCGGCCAGAGCCGGCTTGAAGGTCGAGAACTGCGCCCCGCCGAAATCGCGCAGCACCTCCTCGCGGGTGATGCCGGCGAGTGCGGCGTAGATCCCCACGAGGTTGTCCGCCTCCGGCCGCTCCTTGAGCCCCGCGATTTCAGAAGGCAGCGGATCGGAATCCGTTTTTGCCCGGCGGATTTTCTGGGCGATGGTGTCGGCCTCGTCGGTGAGGTTGATCCGCGCGTTGTCGGACGGGTCCGACTTGGACATTTTTTTGGACCCATCCCGCAGCGACATCACCCGCGCGGCTGGCCCGCCGATCAACGGCTCGGTCAGCGGGAAGAACGCCTCACCGTGGCCATGCGCTGCGATCGAGCCCGAAAAATCGGTGTTGAACTTCTGGGCGATGTCCCGGGTCAGCTCCAAGTGCTGCTTCTGGTCCTCGCCCACGGGCACGTGGGTGGCACGGTAGGCCAGGATGTCGGCCGCCATCAGCACCGGGTAATCGTAGAGCCCGATTGAGGCGTTCTCCCGGTCCTTGCCGGCCTTCTCCTTGAACTGGGTCATGCGGTTCAGCCAACCCAGCCGCGCGACGCAGTTGAACACCCAGGCGAGTTCGGCGTGCTGAGGCACTTGGCTTTGGTTGAACACGATCGCGCGCTTGGGATCGATGCCGGCGGCCAGGAACGCGGCCGTGACTTCGCGGATCTGGCCGCGCAGGGCCTCGGGGTCCTGCCAGACGGTGATCGCGTGCATATCCACAACGCAGTACAGGCACTGCGCGTCGCGCGCCTGCATCTCCACGAAGCGTTTCACCGCCCCGAGGTAGTTCCCGAGATGCAGGTTGCCGGTGGGCTGGACGCCCGAGAAGACCAATTCGGTGAACGCGGCCATCGGCGCCGATCCTGAGCAGTACATAGCCGGGGCTGCGCGCCTGCCGGGCGCGGGGTTACTCGCACCCGCGGCCGGGACCGGTCAAGGATGCGCTCACGGCTCCCGGGCCGCCAGCGCCGCACTCGGGCATAGATCGACCAGGACGCAGCGCCCGCAGGCCGGACGGCGATGATGGCAGACCTGCTGGCCGTGCAGCATCAGGATCTCGTGATTGTCGTAGAGGTCCTGCGCGCTCCAGTCCGCGGGCAGTTGCGCCCGAAGGATGGCATGCGAGGGTCCGACATCGATCCGCGGACCGATCAGCCCGAGGCGCTGGGCGACGCGGTGGTGGTGGCTGTCCACCGGCAGGGCCGGCATCCGCAGGGTCGAGAACGACAGTACCGCCGCGCTGGTCTTCGGGCCGATTCCCGGGATCGCCTCCAGCCAGGCCCGGGCCGCCGCGACGTCCATACCCGCCAGGAACGCCAGATCGAGGCTGCCGCAGCGATCGCGCACCGCCACCAGCACGTCGCGGATCCGGGGCGCCTTCAGCTCCGGCCAGGTCACGCCGGCGATAGCAGCCTGGATCTCCGCCACATCGGCGTCGATCACCGCCTCCCAGTCCGGGAACCGGGCGCGCAAGGCCTTGAAGGCCCGCCCGGATTCGGCGTTGCGGGTCCGGTGCGAGAGCAGCGACGAGATCAGCTCGCTCGCTGGATCGAGGCTGTGGAAGTACGGGATCGGGCAGCCGTAGACCGGGCAGAGTCTGGCATGGACCGCGCGCGCCTTGTCGGTGACCGCCGGGTCGGCCGGCGCGGCGACGGACTTACGACGCGGCGCGGACGCAGTGGCGGTCGGGAAGAGGGAGGTCGGCATGCACGGGGAATCCCCAAGCCGCCACCACTGTTCCGGGGTGCCAAATACAGCGGCGATCTGTCCATCGACCAAGGCTGCGAGATATTCGTAGGCGGTTACTGGGTCATCGTGCCAAGGAAGCGATTTCTGACAGATCGCGGCATCGCCGAAGCCCATTCGTCCTTCGGCGATTTTTCGATGACCGGATAAGGCGCATTGTCATTCCGGGACGCCGCAGGCGAGCCCGGAACCCCGAGCCGCCGACGGCGCGAGATCTTGAACGGTCAGCGGTCATCGATCCCGGGTTCCGCTTCGCGGCCCCGGGATGACAGGGCTGCTGAGAGAGTCCCGGCCAGATCGCGCTCGCCGAAAGAAACAAAAATTCTTGTTGTGACCGCCTCTCGAAACCTACTTCACCAATGCAAAAATATTCACATCGAGGTTGTCGTCGGTGCCGTCCTTGAGGTCGGTGGCGTATTCCTCGATGAAGCGGTCTTGGACGACGATGTCCTTGGCGTCGAGATAGGCCGTCAGGGTCTCGTAGGTGCCGTCGATCGACTCGTAGGAGCCCTTGTGCGGGAAGCGCAGGGCCTTGCCGGATGGGGTCGTGCCGAAACGCAGGCCGTCGGCCTCCGCGGGTGCCGGGCTCGGGGGCGCGGCCACCGGGATCATCGCCTCGTACTCGAAGCCGTCGTCGTCGGTGCGGGTGAACACCGCCAGCGGCCGGCCCGCGGGGGCGATGCCGGCCTTGGCGAGATCCGCCTCGATCCGCGCGAAGGCCTGCCTCAGGTTGACGATGGCCTCCTCCCACTTGGTCTTGCCCGAGAGGATCGCGGCGGGCTTGGCCGGCAGGGTCACCTCATCGACGTCGCCCGGCTCGCCGGGCTTCTCGATGAGGGTCGGGCGCCCCGGCGTGCCGACGGCCGCCTGGCCGGCGGGGGGCGGAGCGATCGCCTGCTGCGGCGCCGGGGCGGCGCTCTTGGTCGGGTCGGCGACCGGGTTGGGCGCCGTCGTGGTCGGCAGCGGGCTGGTCTGGGCAGGGGACGGCGCGGTGGAGGGCGGGGGCGCGGGCTGCTGCTGCGCCGCGACCGGTCCGGTGGCGAAGACCAGGGCGGTCGAGACGGCGACGAGGGAACGAAGGCGGATCACGGGGGCGCTCCGGTCGGGTCCCGGCGGATCGTCGCGTGGGCTCCCGCCGGCTAACCTAATGGCGATCCGGCCCGCCCGCGAGGGCATGGGTCACGAGAGTCGCGGGTGCGGCGCATCTGCCACGCCGCGCGCGCCCCTCGCGTCGGGCAGAGCGTTTTGCCATATAGCTGGCCGATCCCCTCAAACCCTCTGGCCGCATGAGCGCACTCGCCCATAGACGCTTCCTGAAGATGCACGGCGCCGGCAACGCGATCGTGGTGCTGGACCTGCGCGGCTCGGCGACCCAGGTCCGCCCGGAGGAGGCCCGGGCGATCGCGCAGGATCCCGGCTCGCGCTTCGACCAGCTGATGGTCCTGCACGATCCCGTGAGCGCCGGCACCGACGCGTTCATGCGGATCTACAACACCGACGGCTCGGAATCCGGCGCCTGCGGCAACGGCACCCGCTGCGTCGCCTACGCGATGCTCGACGACCCGGCCATGGCCCGCCCCGCCGAGGGCGGCCGCCTGGTCCTGGAGACCGCGGCCGGGCGCGTCGGCGTGCGCCGGATCTCGGAGCGCGCCTTCACGGTGGACATGGGCAGGCCCAAGCTCGCCTGGGACGAGATTCCGCTTTCCGAGCCGTTCCCCGACACGCGGCGGATCGAATTGCAGATCGGCCCGATCGACGATCCGATCCTGCATTCGCCGGGGGTCGTGAACATGGGCAACCCGCACGCGGTGTTCTTCGTCGACCGGGATCCGGCCGCCTACGACCTCGCCCGGATCGGACCGATGCTGGAGAACCACCCGCTGTTTCCGGAGCGCGCCAACATCTCGGTGGCGCAGGTGACCGAGCGCGAGGCGATCACCCTGCGGGTCTGGGAGCGCGGCGCCGGGCTGACGCTGGCCTGCGGCACCGCCGCCTGCGCCACCGTGGTGGCGGCCTCGCGCCTGCGCATGATCGGCCGGCAAGCCAATGTCCGTCTCCCCGGGGGCGAGTTGTTCGTGGAATGGCGCGCCGACGACCATGTCCTGATGACCGGCCCGGTCGCGCTCGTCGCCGAGGGCAATCTGGCGCCGGAGCTGTTTTTCGGCACCGCTTGATGACCGTCGAGACCCTCACCTTCGGCTGCCGGCTCAACACGGTGGAGTCGGAGGCCCTGCGCGTCCACGCGGCGGCGGACGGGCGCGACCGGGTGGTGGTCAACACCTGCGCGGTCACCCAGGAAGCCGGCCGGCAGGCCCGCAAGGCGATCCGCCGGATCGCCCGCGAGCGGCCCGGGACCGAGATCGTGGTCACCGGCTGCGGCGCCGAGGTCGAGACCGAAGCTTACGCGGCGATGCCCGAGGTGTCGCGCCTCGTCGGCAACGCCGAGAAGCTGAGTCCCGCCGGCTGGTCGCCCACCGGCACCGGCCCCGGTGCCGTGATGGCAGCCCGCATGATCGCGCCGACGCGGATCGACTCCGTCACCGGCCACACGCGGGCGTTCATGCCGGTGCAGAACGGCTGCGACCACCGCTGCACCTTCTGCATCATCCCGTTCGGCCGGGGCGCCTCGCGCTCGGTGCCGGTGCCCGACGTGGTCGCGCAGGTCCAGACGATCGTGGCCCATGGCGGCCGCGAAGTCGTGCTCACCGGCGTCGACCTCACCGCCTATGGCCGCGACCTGCCCGGACCGTCGGTCTCCCTCGGGACGCTGGCGCGGGCGATCCTGCGGGCGGTGCCGGACTTGGCGCGCCTGCGTATCTCCTCGATCGACTCCGTGGAGGTGGACGACGCGCTGCTGGCGGTGCTCGCCGAGGAGGAGCGGCTGATGCCGCACCTGCACCTCTCGCTACAGGCCGGCGACGACCTGATCCTCAAGCGGATGAAGCGCCGGCACAGCCGCGCCGACGCCATCCGCTTCTGCGAGACCGTCCGCGACCTGCGTCCCGACGTGGTGTTCGGCGCCGACCTGATCGCCGGTTTCCCCACCGAGACAGAGGATCAGTTCACCCGCTCGCTGGACCTCGTGATGGAATGCGGGCTGACGCACCTGCACGTCTTCCCGTACTCGCCCCGCCCGGGCACGCCCGCCGCCCGCATGCCCCCGGTGGCGGCCGACGTGATCCGCGACCGGGCCGCCCGCCTGCGCGAAGCCGGCGCCCACGCGCTGCGCCGGCATCTCGACGGGCAGGTCGGACGCGCGCTGACGGTGCTAGCCGAGCGCGGCGGGACGGGCCGGAGCGCGGATTTCACGGTCGTGCGGTTGGGTGGGGAGGTCGAGGCGGGGACGTTTCACACGGTCTCAATCGCGGGACATGACGGAGCGCGGCTAATCGCTGCCTGAAGCGTAAAAACCGCTCTTCCCACCCGCAATGACGGATCGCGCTCGGCCGAAACCGATCGGCTGCCTTACGTGCCCATTCCCGCCACGGCGTCCGCGATATGCCTCGGCGGCGGCGCCTCGACGGTGATCGCCTCCCGCTTCGGATAGAGCGGGATCGTGAGCGTCCGCGCGTGCAGGTACAGGCTGCCGCCGCGCGGGCCGATGCCGTAGATCGAGTCGCCCAAAATCGGCCAGCCTGAGGCGGCGCAATGGACCCGGAGCTGGTGCGTGCGGCCGGTGACCGGCTTCAGCTCCAGCCAGGTCCGGCCGCCGGCCCGGCCGAGCACCCGCCAGTGGGTGAGGGCCGGGTCGCCCGCCGGGTCGGCCTTCATCCACCAGGAGCGCGGATCGTCGGAGCGGCGCGCCAGCGGCAGGTCGATCCGGCCGGAATCCGTGTCAGGGCCGCCCTCCACCACCGCCCAGTAGGTCTTGTCCACGGCGCTGCCGGAGAACAGCTTTCCGAGCCGGGCCAGCGCCTTGGCGTGTCGGCCGAGCGCCAGGCAGCCGGAGGTGTCGCGGTCCAGCCGGTGGGCCGCCTCGGGGCGGCGCGGCAGGCCGAAGCGGAGGCCGTCGAGATGGTCGGTCAGGGTCTCGCCGCCGCGCGGACCGGGATGGACCGGAAGGCCCGGCGGCTTGTCGATGACGAGCAGCAGGGCATCCCGGTAGAGGAGGCGGGCACCTATATCGACGGTCAGGGACATTCGGTCGGGCCAGGGCGCGCGCCGCCGGAGCGGCGGCCGGTCCGGTGCAGGCGTGCGCAGCGAACCGAGGACTTGAAACGAAGGGCTTGGAGTCGTTGCCGTTTGCAACGCGGTCGACATCGGCTCTAGGGGTTCGGCATCGGGTCGGCAAGCTGGGGCGAGGACGAGGTTTCATGGCGAGCGAGGATAAGCCCGGCTGGTTCGGGCGCCTGTTCGGGCGCAAGGGCCAGGGCTCTGGCGACGGCACGGCCGAGGACATTGCGGAGACGGAGCTGCCCGCGGATGCCCCGGCCTCGCCCGCCGAGGGTCAGCCCGACTATGCGAGCGGGGCCGAGGACGTCGCCCACATCCCGCTGCCGCCCGAGGAGACGGACGCGCCCGTCGCCGACGTGGTCGAAGGGGCGGATCTGCTTCCGATCGAGGGGGAGCCCGAGCGGCCGCCCGCCGGCACGGCCGGCGACGATCCCGCGCACGGCGCCGCCCCGGTCGATACCGGAGACGTGAACCGGGACCCGGTGGTCGAGCCGGCGCCCGACATCCAGCCGGTCGATGCTGCCGCCGCGCTCGCCCACGATGCCGGCGCGGGACCCGACCGGGAGCCCGAGGCCAAGGGCTGGTGGACCCGGCTCACCTCCGGAATGAAGCGGACCTCGTCGGCCCTGACCGACCGGGTCACCGGCCTGTTCACCAAGCGCAAGCTCGACGCCAACACCTTGGAGGATCTAGAGGACGCCCTGATCCAGGCCGATTTCGGCCTGGAGACCGCGACGCGGATCTCGGACGCGGTCGGCAAGGGCCGCTACGAGAAGGGCATCTCGCCCGACGAGGTCCGGGCGATCCTGGCCACCGAGGTCGAACGGGCGCTGGAGCCCGTGGCGGTGCCGCTGTCCATCGACGCGACGAAGAAGCCGTTCGTGATCCTCACCGTCGGCGTCAACGGCGCCGGCAAGACGACAACGCTGGGTAAGCTCGCCTCGAAGCTGCGCGCGGAGGGCCGGACCGTGATGCTGGCGGCCGGCGACACGTTCCGGGCGGCGGCGGTGGAGCAGCTCAAGGTCTGGGGGGCGCGCACCGGCACCCCGGTGGTGAGCGGCGGCGAGGGTGCCGACGCGGCCGGCCTCGCCTTCGATGCGCTGAAGCAGGCAACCGCCGCCGGGACCGACGTGCTGCTGATCGACACCGCCGGCCGGCTCCAGAACAAGGCCGGGCTGATGGCCGAGCTGGAGAAGATCGTGCGCGTGCTGCGCAAGCAGGACCCGGAGGCGCCGCACGCCACGATCCTCGTCCTGGACGCTACCGTCGGCCAGAACGCGATCTCGCAGGTGGAGTTGTTCTCCCAGGCGGCGCCGGTTTCGGGCCTGGTCATGACCAAGCTCGACGGCACGGCGCGCGGCGGCATCCTGGTCGCGCTGGCGGCCAAGTTCGGCATGCCCGTGCACTTCATCGGCGTCGGCGAGGGCGTGGAGGATCTGGAGCCGTTCGCGGCCCGGGATTTCGCCCGTGCGATCGCCGGATTGGAGAAGGATTAGAGCGCGCGCCGCCGAAGGGGATACCGGCTCGGCGTCAGCGAGCGCGTTGTATCAAGGATTGAGAGCCGTTCGAGATTGCAACGTGATCGGGAACGGCTCCAGGCGGCGATACGTAGGACATCAGTCCTGGCTACGTCGTCGCCCTTGAACAGGACCGGCGCATTCAGGGTCCGGGCCTGGGCGTAGGCGAAGCAATCGCCGAAGTTGAGCCCGCCCGGATGCCGGCCCTTGACATAGGGCGCGAAGGCGTCGGCCGCGACCTGCGAGGGCGTGGTCGACGGGAATGACTTTGCTCGGCTCGCGCAACAGCCAGTCGTCGAGTTCGACCCGACCGACCACCCAGCCCGACATCACGATCGCACGTTCGAGATAAGACGCTGCCGCCAGGGAGCGGTAGCGGTAGTTGCGAATCGCTACGCTGAAGCGGCTCGCATCCGGCTCTTGGTCGAGGATCGCGATGAAGTACGGAGCTGTCGACGACAACGGCGGTTAAACCGGCAAACCGTTCTCGTCGTACGCCAGGATCTCGTCGATCGGTCGGGAAGCAATGAGCGGGCTCGCGTAGGTTCGCTCGTGCAGCAACCGTCCAGACGCAATGGCGTCGGCGCAGTCGGTCTCCCGATCCTCGGCCACCCGCGCGCGCTCCCGCCGGAGCAGCTCCAAGAGCAAATCCGGCGCTGCGCGATGGGTCGTTGCCGCGAGGTCGGCGAGGAGCGCCGCGACTTCGGCGTTGTCGATCGTGATGGACATCGCAAGCCCCCCGTTCCACACAGCCCCGAATCCGCCAACCCGGCTTCCAGCCTAGTGCGGGTGCCGCATCCGAGCCAACTGACGCGCATGCAGATCGAATCCGTTCCTCCCCGTCGTCACCTGCCGCCGCTCGTGAAGCTGGCGCTGGAGCTTGGACCGCTCGTCATTTTCTTCCTGGGCAATGCTTATTCGGAAAGACTCGGCGTCGCGCCGGACCAGAAGCTGTTCGTGGCCACCGGGGTGTTCATCGCGGCGACCGTGGTGGCGCTGGCGGTTCATTTCGCGCTGGTGCGGCGGCTGCCGATCATGCCGCTCGTGTCCGGCGTGGTCGTGGTGGTGTTCGGCGGTCTGACGCTGGCGCTGCAGGACAAGACCTTCATCATGGTCAAGCCGACCATCGTGAACGCGCTGTTCGGCACCGTGCTGCTCGGCGGCCTGGTGTTCGGTCGCTCGCTCCTGTCGGTGGTGCTCGATTCGATGTTCAGCCTCACCGAGGAGGGCTGGCGCAAGCTCACCTTCCGCTGGGGTCTCTTCTTCTTCGTCCTGGCCGCGCTCAACGAGATCGTGTGGCGCACCCAGACCGAGGATTTCTGGGTCAACTTCAAGGTGTTCGGCATCATGCCGATCACCGTGCTGTTCGCCCTGGCACAGACGCCGCTGCTGACCCGCTACGAGCGCAAGGAGCCTCAACCGGGCGAATAAGCCTCTTGAAGGCGTATCATCCTGTTCCGAAAGCCGGCGGCGACCTTTCGGGATGATACGTTAGCGCGCCTCCGCGACCTTCCCGGCCGCCCGGATCCGCGCCAGCACGCTGGTGTAGTTCTCCGGCGTGAGGATGCCGACGAGCTTGTCGCGGATCACCCCGTCGGGCCCGACCACGAAGGTCTCGGGTACGCCGTAGACGCCGAAATCGATCGCCGCGCGCCCGTCGGCATCCGCCCCGACCGCCCGGAACGGCACGCCGTGCCGGGCCAGGAAGCGCTGGCCGGCGGCGGGAGTCGGCTCCTTGTAGTCGATGCCGACCAGCTGGATCCCGGGCTCCCGGGCGAGCCGCATCAGCATCGGGTGCTCGACCTGGCAGGGTGCGCACCACGAGGCGAACACGTTGATCACCGTGACCTGGCCCTTCAGGTCGGCGCTGGAGAGGCCCGGCACCGGGGCGTCGCCGGCCTTGAGGCCCGGCACCGCCGGCAGGCTGAAGCTCGGCACCGGCTTGCCGATCATCGCGGAGGGGAGGGCGGCCGGGTCGGCGCCCGAGCGCAGGCGCAGGAACAGCACCGCCGCCAGCGCGGCAAACGCCAGGACCGGCAGGACCAGCAGCAGAGAGCGGCGGACCGGGGGCGGCCGATCCAGGGGTTCGT
The DNA here is from genome assembly GCF_979253755.1 of Methylobacterium sp. AC315. NCBI lineage: Bacteria > Pseudomonadati > Pseudomonadota > Alphaproteobacteria > Hyphomicrobiales > Methylobacteriaceae > Methylobacterium > Methylobacterium sp. AC315. Next base: position 40,828 of record NZ_CEEDEA010000014.1, on the reverse strand, counting down.
CGACGCTCACCGCCGCTCCTCCCCGAAGCCCTTCAGGGCGCGCAGCTGCGCCCGCCGGTCGCGCAGGGCGTTGCCGATCAGCCCGGCCATGACCAGGGCCGTGAAGGCGTAGGCGGCGACGATGAAGCCGCCGTGAGACCCGAGATCCATCGATAAGGTCCTAGACCGGCTGCCCGACCGGCATCCCGGCGGGCTTCGGCGTGAGGCGCGGCTGCGCACGGTCCAGGCGCTCGGCCTCGCGGATCGTCAGCGTCCGCACCCGGCGGCGCATGATCTCGGTGCGCATCGCGTAGAGGTGGAGGGTGATCCCGCCCAAAGTCGCGGCGCCGATCATGATCAGCAGCGGGTAGAGCATCGACGGATCGATGGATGAGCCGCCCATGCGCAGGATCGAGGCCGGCTGGTGCAGGGTCGACCACCAGTTCACCGAGAACTTGATGATCGGCAGGTTCACCGCGCCGACGAGGGTCATGATCGCCACCGCGCGGGCGGCCCGGTTCGGCTCCTCGAGGGTGCGCCACAGGGCGATGATGCCGCAATAGATGAGCAGCAGGACCAGCATCGAGGTCAGCCGCGCGTCCCACACCCAGTAGGTCCCCCACATCGGCTTGCCCCAGAGCGAGCCGGTGACCAGGCAGATCAGCGTGAACGCCGCCCCGATCGGCGCGGCGGCGCGCTGCGCCACGTCGGCCAGCGGATGGCGCCAGACCAGGGTCCCGATCGCCGACACGCTCATGGCGCCGTAGAAGAACACCCCGAGCCAGGCCGCCGGGACGTGGATGTACATGATCCGCACGGTCTCGCCCTGTTGATAGTCCGGCGGCACGGCGAAGAACGTCAGGTACAGGCCGACCGCCAGCACGCCGAGCGACAGGGCGGTGAGCCACGGCACCAGCGCGCCCGACCACCGCATGAAGTGGCTCGGGTTCGACAGGCGGGTCCAGAGGGAGGGCGTCATGGCGTCTGTCTCGGACATCGTTCCGGCGGTCTAGCCCAGGGTGCGGTGCAGCAACAATGCGGCCTTTGTCCGTCGATACTGCATCGGCGTGCAGGCCATGTGCCGCCGGAAGGCGGTGCGGAACGCCGTCTCCGACTCGTAGCCGACGGAATACGCGATCGCGGCGACGCAATCGCCGGAGCGTCGCAGCCGGTCGGCGGCGCACTGCATCCGCCAGCTGGCGAGGTAAGCAAGCGGCGGCCGGCCGACCACGGCGCGGAACGTGTCTGCGAAGGTCGTGCGCGACATGCCTGCGCACGCCGCGAGGTCCGCCAGGGTCCAGCGCCGCGCCGGCTCCGCGTGCAGGGCCGTCAGCGCCCGCGCCAGCCGCGGATCGGCCAGCGCCCCGAGCCAGCCGGTCGGCCGCCCCGACGCGAGCCAGAGCCGCAGCACCTGGAGCAGCATGATCTGCGCGAGGTGGTCGGCCATCAGGGCGCCGCCAGGCGCGCCCTGGCGCAGTTCCGCGGCCAGCTGGTCCAGTGCCCAGCGCAGGATCGCGGCTTGGTTCGAGGCATCCCGGACCGGCACGATCGCCGGCAGCGCGTCGAGCAGCAGCCCGGCCGCGTCGCCTGCGAAGAAGAACCGCCCGCCGACCAGGAAGAAGTCGCCGCCGCCATTGCAGGTCGCGACCGCGTCGGCCGCGTGGTCGTAGATAGCGGCGGACTCGATCGCCGGGAGGGCCAGGTCGGTCGCGAGGTGGAACGGGCGGCCCCGGGTCAGCAGGAAGCAGTCGCCGGCTGCCATCCGGATGGGCTCGGGCTCGCCTTCGACCGTAACCCAGCAAGCGCCTCGCATCACGACGTTGAACTTGATCCCGTCATGGGCGGGAAAGCGGATCGCCCAGGCGCCGCCGGCATCAAGGCCCGCACTGAGGGCGGTTCGGGGCCTGAGCAACCCAAGAACGTCGGAGAGCGGATCCATAACGCGAACCGCACGCCCGCGCCGGATTCGCGGACGCTGCAGCATGGAGCGTCCGGCATCCCGGGGCCGTCGCCCTGAACAAGACCGCGGTCATCTGAGTGGTACGGTCGTCCCGCCGTCCGCTCGCGCGTCATCGCAGGTTCCGGGGTGACCACGCCACGGTTTGGAAAGCACTTACCGCACGACCACCGGCATGCGATCCGCTTGACCGTGCCGAGGTCCGAAACGGTGCTCGACTCTCGGTCTCCGAACTCACAAACGCTGACGGACGGTGGCGGCGAGGAAGACAGCTGGCGAGCCGACGATGGCCATCCACCGGACTCCCAAACGGGTTCAAGCTTGCACGAAGCCGCAGTATAAATTACGGTCAGCATGAATAGGCGGTCGCGTTGATCGGCTTTGGCGCTGGCACGGCACGTGTCCGCATGCCGGGCGGTCGGCCACTCCAAGAGGTCCATCGATGGCCGAAGAAACGCCTGGGCCGCTGACCGCCTTCGGTCTGGTCTTCCATGCCGGAGGTCGGCACTCCGGGTCCGAGGACCGCACCCGCGACGCGGCAGGCTACCTCGTCGCGACCGCACGCACGACCGGCCTTCCGTTCGATCGGTCCGGTGCCGGGATGCCACCCGCCGCCGGTCAAGCGACCGCGCCGTTCTCGACGGCGATCCGCCGGCCGGTGGCGTATCGGCCATCGTGCCCGCGCTGAAATCCGTGAGGCCGTGAGGGTTCTGCCATGGACATCCGAACGCGTCGCCTGCTCGAAGCGCCGCTCGTGCCGACCCTGGCTCGGATGGCCGGGCCGAACGTCGTGGTGATGGTCGTCCAGACCTCCATCGGCCTGATCGAGACCTACTTCGTCGCGAAGCTCGGCACCGACGCCCTGGCCGGCATGGCCCTCGTCTTCCCGGTCGTCATGCTCGTCCAGATGCTGTCGGCCGGCGGCATGGGCGGCGGCATCCAGTCGGCGGTCTCGCGTACCCTGGGCGCCGGCCGGAAGGCGGAGGCCAGCCTCGTCGCTTGGCACGCTGTCGCCATCGGCCTCGGACTTGGTCTCGTGACCAGTCTGCTCGCGCTGCCGCTGGGACCGCGCCTCTACGCCGCGATGGGCGGCACGGGGGAATCGCTCCGGGCTGCGACGGCCTACGCGAACGTCGTGCTCGGCGGAGCGGTCCTGATCTGGCTGTTCAACGCGCTGGCGGCCGTGATCCGCGGTACCGGCAACATGGCCCTCCCGGCCGGCGTCACCTGCGCCGGAGCCATCGTGCTGATCCCTCTCTCGCCGGCGCTGATCTTCGGCTGGGGGCCGTTCCCGAAGCTCGGGGTCGTGGGCGGCGGAGTCGCTTTCGCGGCCTACTACGCCGCCGGCACCGCCGTCTTCGCCGCCTCGATTTGGTCTGGCCGCGGCGTTCTGCACCCGAGCCGGCGCCTCCCGAGGCTTACCTGGGCGCCGTCCCGCGAGATCCTGCGCGTCGGCCTGCTCTCCGGCATCGCCAGTATCACGTCGAACGTCACGGTCATCGCCGCGACGGGCTTCGTGGGGACGGCGGGGCCGGCCGCGGTTGCCGGGTATGGAACCGGCGCCCGGCTGGAATACCTGCTGGTCCCCCTCGTGTTCGGGCTCGGTTCGCCCATTGCCGCCATCGTCGGCACCGCCCTCGGCGCCGGACTGCAGGCCCGCGCCCGTCAGGCTGCGCTCACCGGCGCCATCGTGGCCGGTCTTCTGACGGAGGCCATCGGCGTTGCGGCCGCCCTGTATCCTGAAGCTTGGCTCGGTCTGTTCGGGGGTGATCCGGCCATGTTGGCTACGGGCTCCTCCTATCTACGCATCGTCGGACCGTTCTACGGGTTCTTCGGGGCCGGCCTTGCTCTCTACTTCGCGGCCCAAGGTGCAGGCCGTGTCGGCTGGCCGCTCACAGCCAGCGTCTTCCGAATGGGGGTGGCGCTGGGGGGCGCCTGGATCGCGGCTATCCTCGGGCTCGGCCCCGCGTGGATGTTTGTTGCCCTCGCGGCTGGGCTCTTCACCATGGGCATCGTCAACGCGGCTGCTTTTGCCACGGGCAAGATGTTCGTGGCCCAGCCCGCGCCGGAACCGGCTGTCCCGCCCCAAGTCCTCACGACGGCCGTTGAGTGACCTCGAAAGGCGTAGAGCCGCCGAACCTGCCGCTCGATGGATGGCCATCAGGGGCCGGCATCGACCCGCCAATACGGCGTGGCTGAGCGGATTTCCGCCTGTCTGCTTTTGGACCAAAGAGGCGTCGAAGTGGATATCACCGAGGCGCTCCCTCCTCGCCCCTTGCAAGCGGCCGTGAGAGTCAAGCGATGCGACCCGATCGCTACACTTACCGTCTTGGATCGATGACTACCCTGTAGTTGCTGGCCGATCCCCATACGTCTACCGGTAGGTTGCCGTCCCGAGCCCGGCCACGCGCGACTGGTGCGCCATCGAAGCCCTGTGCAACGTTTGTCGAATGGCCGGTCAGGTCGACCCGCCTGACCGACGATGCGCCGTTGTCGATGACGAAGGCGGCGTCAGGCCCCTGGGTCACAAGGCTCGGCTGTCGAACGCGCCGCGAACACTTCTTTGGCTGAGAATAATCCGTTTAATGCTGCTGGAAAGCCTGCATAAACGGCCATCTGCATGATGACTTCAGTGATCTCTTCACACGAGAGGCCGACATTCAAGCCTACCTCTATGTGTACCTTAAGTTGTGGTGCTGCATTGCCCATCGCCGTTAGTGCCGCGATAGTGGCTATCTCGCGGGAACGTAGTTCTAGGCCGGGGCGGCTGTAAATATCGCCGAAAGGGAACTCGATAAGGTAGGTCGCAAAGTCAGGGGCGATCTCTGCGAGCGAGGCGACGACCTTCTCTCCTGCTTGGCCGTCGATCTCAGCGAGTGCTCGCTGCCCGCGCTCTAGCCGGCTTTCGTCGCCGTTGCGGTGTTGTCGTGTCATACGCCTGCGTCCTCCCGTCAGAGCCGGCGTAGCCGGCGATCTTGGTGTCGAGGACGAGAAGGCAGGCTTGCAGATCGGCCACATGCGCGCGGACGCACTCGCGGTGCTCCCACAGCAAATCACAGCGCTCAGCCTCAGTGATGACGCCACGCTCGCGCAATGCTGCGTATCGCAGCATGTCCCGGATCGGCATACCGGTCGTCTTGAGACGATCTAAGAATGCGATCCACGCTAGGATAGACGCGTCGTAATCACGCTGGTTTGACTGATCTCGGTCAGCATAGGGGAGTAGCCCGATCCGCTCATAGTAACGAATCGTATGGGCAGACAATCCCGAACGCCTCGCGAGTTCTCCGATCTTCACGAATATCTTCTCATCACGACGCTAAGAATGCTGCGGGTTTGAGCGCACTCTAAGTCAAGAAAAAAATCTGGTCGGGCTACGACAGTCTGGTCCTCACCCTGAACTCGAGTTGCCGGGCGGCCAGAAGAGGGCCGCTGACCAGAAGGGCCGGCAGCCATCCAAAGGCCGGCACGGGTCGAAAGCATTGGTCCCATGCATGATCGGATCAGATCCGGGCCCGTACTTGCTAGGCTGGTCTTGCGATGATGGCGAGGATCATCGCGAACCCGAACGTTCTCCCGCCTAACCCCGCATCCTGACGCGGGCGCTCCGAGATGAGGCGGTTGGATTGGCACAGGGTGATGGAGCCCGGACCCGTCGCCATCCTGAGCCGCGAAACGAAATCCGAAACGCCCGCGCCATCACCGCCTCCGCGGCAAACCGAGCCCCTGGATGCGTCCTGCGACGCCCCCGCACGCACTGACGCAGCCCCGTCTGATTTCCGCGGACAGCAGACCCCGACCCTTGCGCACGCCGCCGCGATCCCGCATATACGATGAAACAAAACAGGAACAAAAGAGCGTCGCCGTAGAAAGCTGTGGATGACGCGGTTGCCTCTCACCGGAACGAGCCCCGCATGCGAACCGCCGACAAGCAGATCGCCGACATCCTGGTGCGTTACGGGGAGCCCTTCGGGGGCAACGTCTGGCGCGTGCAGGGCACGGCGGTCATCTACCACAAGACGTTGGAGCGGATCGCCGCCCAGGCCGGGATCGTGTTCGAGCCGCCGACGATCATCCGCGCCGAGCGCGACGAGGCCGTGCTGCTGGTCACCGGGCGCCTGCCCGGTGCCAAATCCGGTGCGAAGCCAGCCGCCGACCGGGTCGAGTGGTCGATGGGCGAGGCGCTGGTCAACGTGAACTACCGCGTCTCGGGCAAGCAGGCGGCCTACGTCTACGCCATGGCGGAGAAGCGCGGGAAGGACCGCGTCATCCTCAAGCTGATCGAACTGCACGGCCTGGTCTACTCGGAGGAGGAGGCCGACGAGTTCCGCGCCCACCTGCCCACGGTCCGGGCCGTGGACGAGGATTTCGAGGAGGCCCAGCCCTTCGACGAGGTCACCGAGGCCGAGGGCGACCTCAAGCGCCGCATCGACGGTGCCGAGACGATCAACGACGTGACCGACCTGATGCTCGACGGGGCCACCCAAGCGATCCTGGCGGCGATGCCGCCCGGCACCCGCGACGAGGTCCGCGACTACGCCAAGGCGCGCCTCGTGGCGCTCGGCTGGCCCAAGCGCACCGGCCGCCGCAGCGCCGCCTGAAGTTTCGAACGCTCAAACCCGCAGGAGACCGCCATGCATCGCACGACGCGCCGCCGTACCCTGAAGGCCCGCCGGGACCATCATCTGGGCTGGAGCATCGAGACCCTGTCGTACAGCCCGACCCGGATCGTGCGCCTGGGCGACGAGAAAGTCGCGATCCTGTTCCCGCCGGTCGAGCCCGGGGCTGAGTGGCAGCTCTACCCGCATCCCGACACGTTCCCGGGGCTCAACTTCGACGGGCTGCCCGAGCCGCTGCGCCCAGAGTTTCTGGGATTCTCGGATCTGCCGGCCGTCGAGCGGTTTCTCGGCATCGACGACGCGGTGCCGACGGCCCTCGCGGCCTGACCGGACGGCCTTTCACGCCCGAGGCCAGGGCGCGCCCCGGTGGAGCGCCTCGGCCTCGGGCGTGAAGCCTTGGGGGCCGTGCAGCACCAGCGGCGGCAGCAGGCTCGGAGCCGCGCGGCTGCCCCGGATGCCGGCGATCAGCACCCGGATCGCCGGCGCCTCGGCCCGGGCGTGGACCGGGCGGATCGCGATCCCGCCGTAGCGGCCCTTCATGGCGTCGAGGCAGGCCGGTAGGGCGTCTGCCCGGTGGATCAGCCCGAGCCGGCCCCCCGGTCGCAGGACCGCCGTGCAGGCGCGGATCCAGAGGTCCAGGCCGCTCTCGGGAAACGTGTGTGCCGTCGCCTTGCCGGGATGCGGGGAGGGGCGGTGGCGGCCCGCGGTGAAGAACGGCGGGTTGGTCAGGACGAGGTCGACGCTGTCGGGCTCCAGCCCGGCGGCGCGGCGCTCGGCCGCCGGCGCCAGAACGTCGGCCTCGATCACCGAAGCCGCGATGCCGTTGAGGACGGCGTTGGCCCGGGCCAGCCCGGCCAGTTCGGGGTCGCGCTCCACCAGGGTCGGGCAGGTTCCGGGATGAAGCGCCGCGCAGGCCAGACCCACCGCGCCGGTCCCGGCGCCGACATCGCACAACCGCTCCCCCGGCGCCGGGACCAGCAGCCGGGCGAGCAGCACCGCATCGGTCCCGGCCCGGTGCGCTCCGCGGGGCGGCTGGTGCAGGCGCAAAATCCCGCCCAGGAAGGCATCGGGCTCCGGGCTCACGGGTCACGCAACTCGTGCGCGAGCCCGGCATCCTTGAGCAACCGGCGGGCCTGGGGCGCCCAATCGCCCGGAACCATCAGGCGCTGACCGAACGCCCCGATCGAGCCTTCCATCACGCTCATATGGGTGTCGGCCACCAGGACCGGGATCTCGGCCGCCTCGAGCACCGTGCGGGCAAAGCCGATCAGCACGGGATCATTCGCGGAAATCAGCACGATCATCGCAATTCTTCGAAGGATGCCGGTCGTCCGGCGCATTCGTCGCGTTCGCTGCGCATTCCCTTCGCACCATATCCTCTCTGCGCCGATGTTGCGGCGCCGCGAGGCGCGTGCGAAGGGATCGCCCGCCCCCTGCGGGGGAACCGGACTGGAGGTCGCGGATCTTGGGTATGGCCCTCTCCATCGAGAATCCGAAGCCCGAGACCGAGGCGGGGTTGAACGACCTCGTCGCGCTGGTGGCGGACGGCATGGCGCGGGTCAACACCACGATCCTGTCGCGCACCGGATCCGACGTGGCGATGATCCCGGAGGTGGCCAACCACCTGATCGCCAGCGGCGGCAAGCGGCTGCGCCCGATCCTGACGCTCGCCTGCGCGCAGCTCTGCGGTTACGCCGACCCGTCGGACGGCGACGTGAAGCTCGCCGCCAGCGTCGAGTTCATGCACACCGCGACCCTGCTTCACGACGACGTGGTCGATGAGAGCGACATGCGTCGCGGCCGCGTCGCCGCCCGGATCAAGTGGGGCAACGAGGCCTCGGTGCTGGTCGGCGACTTCCTGCTCGGCCAGGCCTTCCGGATGATGGTCGAGGTCGGCTCCCTGCGGGCGCTCGACATCCTGTCCGCCGCCGCCACGGTGATCGCCGAGGGCGAGGTGATGCAGCTCACCAACGCCAAGAACCTCGAAACCGACGAAGCCGCCTACTTGGCGGTGATCCGCGGCAAGACCGCCGAGCTGTTTGCCGCCGCCTGCGAGGTCGGGCCGGTGCTCGCCGGCCGGCCGGAGGCCGAGCAGGTCGCGGCCCGCGCCTACGGGATGAACCTCGGCATCGCCTTCCAGCTGATCGACGACGTGCTCGATTACGGCGGCACCTCGGCTGCCCTCGGCAAGAATGTCGGCGACGATTTTCGCGAGGGCAAGATCACCCTGCCGATCGTGCTGGCCCACCGCCGGGCCAGCGAGGGCGAGCGCGGCTTCTGGCGGCGGACCCTGCAGCAGGGTGAGATCGGCGAGGATGACCTCGGCACCGCCCTCGACCTGCTGCAGCGGCACGGCGCCCTGGAGGAGACGGTGGCCCGCGCCCACGAGTATGGCGCCCAAGCCCGCGCCGCCCTCGACGTCTTCCCGGACGGTCCGGTCAAGGCCGCCCTCAACGGAGCCGTGGATTTCTGCGTGGCCCGGGCGCGCTGAAGGGCGCCCCTTTCGATCCGCGTGCCCCGGGGCTTTCGCCTACTATCGAGCAGGACGCTGACCATGACGCTGGCGTGCGTCTTTACTGGGCTCTGCACGAACTGAGCTTGGACGTCGTTCCGGTGAGCGAGAGGCGCCAAGCGGTCTGCATCCGTGTCGGAGATCTGCGCGCTGAGAGCCATTCGCGCCACGCGGAGGCAAAGATCGGGACCGGCCGCGTTTCTGGCCAGTTAGCCGTGCTCGCCTAATGAGAGCGTCATCCTAAAAGCCTGCACGTTGTGCCAGTTCCGATATGGAGCACGAGGCACCAGCCGCGGGACGCGTCATGGGTCGAGAGGCACCAATCGCCGCCATCGTGCCAGCAGCTTGCATCGGGCGGCGCGTCGAAGTGGATTGAACGAACCGCCGCGAGGGGACCCTGGGCGAAAGCATTGGACAAGCCTACTTCGCCCGCCTCCGGCATGCCCTTGAGGGGAATGAAGCTCGCCATGGAGACGAAACGGGCCGGCCAAGCTGCCTCACCCGTGGCCCGGCGCAGAAAAAGCATGCCGCCCCGGCGGTTTGCGGCCTGGAGCGGGAACAGAAGTCGGCCCGCCGGCCGCAGTGCGTCGAGCCAGGCACGGGCCGGGCGCGGCGCCCCGGCATTGAGGCCGTCCGGCCCCACGAGATGGGCGAGGAGCGCCGTATAATACCCACTGCCGGTCCCGACCCGGACCACGGTCTCCCCGGGCCGGGGCGCGAGCGCATCGAGGCAGAGGGCGTGCAGGCTAGGCTGGCCGATATTGATGCCGCGTGCTGCGTCGAGGGCGACCAGCACATCCTGATACAGGAAGGCGGGGTCGTCGACCGGGGTGGTCACGTAGAGTGGGCCGCGATCCTGAGATCGCCAGACATGCGCGGTGAGGATCGACCAGGGCACCGGGCCGGCGAACGGCTCCCGGAGAACTGCCGCGAAGGCCGCCGTGACGCGCGGGTCGGCCGCATTCGGATTGGCCACCAGCGACGCGTAGAACCCGTGAAGCTTGGCGCTGAGCACCGCCGAACTGTAAGGATCCGGCATCTCCGTTCCCCCCGCGGAAACAGACCATCCAGTCCCCTATGCGTCAAGTCGCCGCAGGTGCGAGTGCGCCCGAGAGCGCCGGCGCTAGGCCGCGTAGCTCATCGAGATGCGCAGCGGTCAGATCGCGCAGCAGGTTTTCGGCCCGGGGCGTGAGCGCCAGCTCGCTCCGGCGTCGATCCTCGGCGGCGCGTCCCTTCGTGAGCAGGCCGCCATCGACCATCCGGGCGACGAGTTCGGCCGCCGTATGCGGAGCGATCAGGAGTTGCTCGGCCAGCAATCCGACGGTCGGTGGCGCGCGCCCGACATGCCCAGCCAGGGCCAGAAGCGCCTGATGCTGCTGGGGCGGGATGCCGGCCCGGCCTGCCGCCGCCTCGCTGAAGGCCAGGAAGCGCCGCAGCCGGTACCGGAACTCCGCCAGCGCAGCGTACTGTTCCTGAGACAGCGGCGCGGTCTGAGGATCCTCGGACGCCACGATGATCTCCCTGGTGCCGGGCTCAGGTCTTCGGCAGCACACCGTCCGGATCCATACGGGTTCCGCCGGCTCGCTGCACCCCGCTCCGAACGCGACGCGGTTGAATATATCGTATCACGATGTAATTAGGCCTCGTAGGACGGAGGGCTGTATGGACGGCGGACAGGATATCGCGCGCGGCGCCGAAAGGCCGCTGCGTCGGACGCTTGGCGATTTCAGCACGGATCGGCGCGTGCTGGCACTGGCCGGGCTCGCGGTGATCACTGGGACGGCCGCCACCGCAACCGCCTGGATCCTGCTCACGCTGATCGGGCTGGTGACCAATCTCGCCTGGTACGGCCGGTTCGACACCGCCCTGACGTCACTCGCCAGCGCGACGCCTAGCCCTTGGATGATCGCGATTCCCGTAATCGGTGCCCTGATCGTGGGCGCGATGGCACGTTACGGCTCTGAGAAGATCCGCGGCCATGGCATCCCGGAGGCCATGGAGGCGATCCTGATCGGCGGCAGCCGGATGTCGCCCAAGGTAGCCGTGCTGAAGCCGCTCTCCTCGGCGGTGGCGATCGGCACCGGCGGGCCGTTCGGTGCGGAAGGGCCGATCATCGTCACGGGCGGTGCGGTGGGCTCGCTGTTCGCGCAGTTCTTCCATCTGAGCGCGGCCGAGCGGAAGACCCTGCTGGTGGCCGGCGCCGCGGCCGGCATGACCGCGATCTTCGGCACGCCCGTGGCGGCCGTGCTGCTCGCCGTCGAGGTGCTGCTGTTCGAGTGGCGCCCGCGCAGCCTCGTTCCGGTCACGGTCGGTGCGGTGACGGCGGCATGCTGGCGGCCCGCCCTGTTCGAGGCCGGCCCGCTCTTCCCCTTCACCGACAATCCGGCGCTGCCGTGGTGGGGATTGCCGGCCTGTGCGGCACTCGGGCTAGCCTGCGGGCTGATCTCCGGTGTGCTTACGCGCGCGCTCTACGCCCTTGAGGACGGGTTCGGCCGGCTGCCGATCCACTGGATGTGGTGGCCCGCTTTTGGTGCCCTCGTGGTCGGCCTCGGCGGCCTGGTGGAGCCCCGGGCGCTCGGTGTCGGCTACGACGTGATCCGCGATCTGCTGTCCGGGCACATGTTGGCCGCAGCCGTGCTGACGATCCTCGTCGTGAAAGCGGTGATCTGGCTCGTGGCGCTGTCGTCGGGCACGTCCGGGGGCGTGCTCGCGCCGCTGCTGATCCTGGGTGGCGCGATCGGCTGGCTGATCGGCCTCGTCCTCCCCGGCGCGCATGGGTTCTGGGCGTTGCTCGGCATGGCGGCGATGCTCGGTGGGACCCTGCCGGCGCCGCTGACCGGAGTGGTGTTCGCCGTCGAGGTGACCGGCGACGTCGCCGCCCTGGCGCCCCTGCTGGCCGCCACAATGGCGGCCTACGCGGTGACCGTGCTGCTGCTCAAGCGGTCGATCCTCACCGAGAAGATCGCCCGGCGCGGACAGCACGTGACCCGGGAATACGGCATCGATCCCTACGACCTGGCCCGGGTCGAGGCCGTGATGACCCGTGAGGTCGCCACCCTCGCGGGGGATCTCCCGGTGGCCGAGGCCGTGGCGGCGATCACCGCCGGTCCCCACCACGCCTATCCGGTGCTCGACGCCACCCGCCGGCCCGTGGGCTTGGTCACGCGCGACGACGCGCTCCGCTGGACGATCGAGACGCGGGCGGACGACGCGGCCGACGAGACCCTCGCCGAACGCGTCTCGGATGCCGGCTTAGCATTGGTCCATCCGGGCGATGTGGTCTCGCACGCCCTCGACGTGATGCTGTCGGCCGGCCAAGGCCGCCTGCCGGTCACCGATCCGCAGAGCGGTGCGCTGGTCGGGCTCCTCACCCGCAAGGACCTGTTGCAGGTGCGCGCCTCGACGGTCCGCGCTGAGGCCGAGCGCCGAGCGTATTTCCGCCGGAACCGCATCCGCGCGGGGGCAAGCGGGGGCTGAGGGCAGGGGGAAGGGGCCTGAGGGCAGGTGCGACGCGCCGTTCAGCGCAGGAAGGTCGGCGCCACCCACCAATCCGGATGTGCGGCCCTCAGGCCGGCGGCGGCCCGCACCGCCGCGCGGCGGTCGGTGAACAGCGCGAACACCGTCGCACCGGAACCGGACATCCGTGCCAGGCGGCATCCCTCCCGTTCACGCAGGGCCGCCAGGGCCTCGCCGATCACCGGGGCAACGGTCAGCGCCGGCGCCTCCAGGTCGTTCCGGGCCGGGGTGAGCGCTGCCAAGAGGGCGTCCGCGCCGAGCCCCCCGGCGATGCCGGGATGGGCCGCGCCGTCGAGCGTCTGCCCGACAGCGAGGCCCAAGGCCTTGAACACCGGAGCGGTCGGAACCGGCACGCCGGGATTGAGCAGCACGGCCGGCAGCGGCGCGAGCCCCAGCACCGGGCCGATCTCCTCCCCGGCGCCACGCATCATGCGGGCTCGCGGGTCGAGGCAGACCGGCACGTCGGCCCCGGTCCCGCGTGCGGCGGCGATCACGGTCGCGTGATCGAGCGGGAGGTGGTTGAGGCGCGCCAGCAACCGCAGGGCCGCGGCGGCATCCGACGAACCGCCGCCGATGCCGGCCGCGACCGGCAGGCGCTTGACCAGATGGAACGACCCCATTCGCAGGTTCGGCACCCGTGCCGCCAGCCCGCGAGCGGCGCGCAGGACGAGGTTGTCGTCCGTCGGACCGGCCGGACCGGCGGTCGGACCGCTGACGGTGAGGCCGAGCGCGGTGTCGGGGTCGAGGGTGAGGCGGTCGGCGGTTCCCGCGAAGGCCACCAGGCTCTCCAACTCGTGGTAGCCGTCTCCGGCCCGGCGCCCGAGTACGTGGAGCGTCAGATTGACTTTGGCGGGGGCGCGGTCGGCGAGCACGGGCACGGGATCTCGAACGGGTCGGGCAAGAACGGGGTTGACGCTCTACAGCCTCGTGGGCGCGAACAACAGCTCACCCAAAGTCCCCGTGCGGCCGGTATGGCAAGGGATCGCCCACACGGATCGCGCTCAGATCCTCGGCGAGTTCCACCAGCCCGTCGCTGGCCGACAGGCCGGACAGGGCGCCCCCCGCACACGGAACCGCCTCCGCGACGCCGTCCGCTCCGATGCGGACGTGGACGCGCAGGTACTCGCGCCGGCCCGGGCGTTTCTCCTGGGCGAAGCCGCTGCGCACCGTCAGCGTCGGCGCTTCGTCGCGTGCGCCCGACAGGTGCAGGACGAGCGGGCGGAGGACGACCAGGGCGGTCACGTAGGCCGCGGCCGGGTTGCCGGGGAGCCCCGAGAAGGGCGTGCCCGCGACGGTGCCCAGGGCCACGGGCCGACCGGGCTTGATGGCTAGCCGCCAGAAGGTCAGCGCACCGGACGCCTCAACGGCGGCTCGGACGTGATCCTCCTCGCCGACCGAGACGCCCCCGGTGGTGAGGATCAGGTCGTGGTCGGCGGCCGCGGCTTCGAGGCGCTGCCGCAACGGGCCGGGCGCGTCGCGCAAGATGCCGAGATCGGCGGGCTCGGCACCGAGCCTGCGCAGCAGGGCGGCGAGCATAGGGCGGTTGGCATCGTGGATGCCGGCGGCCGGGAGGGGCCGGCCGGGCGGTGTCAGTTCGTCACCGGTCGAGAACAACGCCACCCGGAGCGGCACGCGCAGGCGCAGGGCAGGCAGGCCGAGCGCGGCGGCCAGCGCGAGGTGGCGCGGTCCCAGTCGGGTGCCGGCCGGAATCGCGAGGCTGCCGTGCGCGATATCCTCTCCCGCCCGGCGACGATTGGACCCCGAGGCGAGGCCCGCCGGCAGGATTACGGCGTCGCCGTCGATCCGCACATTCTCCTGCATCGCCACCGCGTCGGTCCCCGGCGGCATCGGCGCTCCTGTGAAGATCCGCACCGCGAAGCCCGGCCCGGGATCCACCGGCGCGTGCCCGGCCGGGACACGGCCGCCCAGGGGCAGGGATGTCTCGCCCGCAGTCGCGACGTCCCCGGCACGCACGGCGTAGCCGTCGACGGCCGCGTTATCGAACGGCGGCAGATCGATCGGAGCGATCAAATCCTCGGCGAGGACGCGCCCGTCGGACCGGTCGACGGGGAGCGATTCGACGCCCGACAGGATCGGCAGGCGCGCGCGCAGCAGCGTCACCGCGTCGGCGACCCGCATGGGCGCGGGGGCAGCGTCGAAGCAGTCGCGACTCAGGCGTCCCATCGTGACGCGATGTCGGTCGTTGGCAGGAAGCGGATCGGCACGGGTGCCTCGCGGGGCTGTGGTCCGCCGGCTTGCGGCATCGGGGCTGAGCGATCAAGCCCGGACGATGGCGGCTGCCCGTCCGATCCTCTACGCTCGCTTGCATCATGCCGCGTATCGAAGCGATTGCCAGTCTGCGCCACCTGTTCGAGGTGCCGGCGGACGTCAGCTACCTGGATGCCGCAGCCTGGTCGCCGCTGCCGCGGGTCGTCCGGGCCGCCGGCGAGGCGGGCATCCTGACCAAGAGCCGGCCTTGGGATCATCCCAGGACGGCGTTTCCGGCCCTCGCCGAGCGGGCCCGCGAAGCCGCGGCGCACCTGATCGGTGCGGGGGCGGACGATGTGGCGATCGTCGGCTCGGTGAGCCACGCCATGGCGACCGCCGCGTGCAACCTCGCTCCCGCGCGGGGCGGGCGCCTGCTGCGGGTCGCCGACGAGTTCCCGTCCCTGCGCTACGCCTTCGACCGGCTGGCGGCCGCGCACGATCTGGCCGTCGAGGAAGTCCCCCGGCCGCCGGACGGCGACTGGACCGCCGCCCTGCTGGCGGCGATCCACAAGCCGTCAGCCAAGCCGCTCGCGATCGCCACCCTCACACCCCTGCACTGGACCGACGGCAGCCTGATCGACCTCGACCGGCTCGCACCGGCGGTGCATGCGGCGGGGGCGGCCCTGGTGATCGATGCGACGCAGGCGGTGGCCGCAACGCCCGTCGACGTGGGCCGCTGGCGGCCGGATTTCCTCGCCTTCCCGACCTACAAATGGGCGCTCGGCCCCTACGGCGTCGCGTTCCTGTACGCGGCCCCCCATCGGCAGGAGGGCCGGCCGATCGAGGACAACATCGGAAATCGCACGTCGGCGACCGGAGCCCGGCGCTACGACCGCGGCGAGTTGAACGATCCCGTAGCCCTCTCCATGGCCGCGACCGGTCTCGAGCTCACCGCCGGGTGGGGCGTCCCGGCCATCGCGGCGCAGCTTCGGGACCTGACCGGTCGACTCGCCGAGGGCGTGACGGCGCTCGGCCTCACCGTTGCGCCCCCGCATCTGCGCGCAGATCACATCCTCGGCGTTCGCGCCCCCGGCGGCCTGCCCGATGGGCTTCTGGATCGCCTGCAGACGGCACGGATCTACGCGAGCGAGCGCTCGGGCGCATTGCGCCTCAGCCCGCATGTCTGGACCGACCCGGACGATATCGCGCGCTGTCTCGCCGCACTTCCGGATGCGCTCGGGCACGGGACCCGGAACAATACGGACTGGACCGGCCGATAGAATCCGTGCCTCCGTCGGGCGCGCGGATGACGTGCGGACCGCTGCCCCGTGTCCCCGGAGCCGAGACGTGGCCATCGCCCCCCGGGACGAAGGCGCCCCCACCATCAGTCGAGACCTATGCCGCGCTCCGGTGACACCCTTTCCATGCCGGCCCGCGGACGACGCCTGACTGCCTCTGTGCGCGCAGCCCTGTCGGGACGGTTCGCCGTGATCCTGTCCGGCGAGCTGATCCAGAGCCTGTTCCACTTTGCGCTGAACATCCTGCTGGTGCGCGAACTCGGCGCCCACGATTACGGGCTGTTCGCGATCGTATTCACGGTCGGCGCAGTCGGCATCACCTATATCCGCGCCTTGGTGACGGTGCCGGCCACGCTCCACCTCACCCGAAGTCTCGGCCGGCCGGCGGTGCTGGGCTACGATGTGATGTTCGGCTCCGGCGCAGCCCTGGTCTCCGTGCTGATGGCGTTCGCCACCGGCGTGGCGCTGCTCCCCGCGATCGGTCTCGGCGCGCTGGCCGCGGGGGCGTTCGTGGGTCTCTATGGCTTCCGCAGCTATCTACGGATCGTGCTGCTTGCCCGTGGAAAGCCGCGGATCGCAGGCTTGAGCGACCTCGTCTACGCTGTTTGCGGCGGCGCGTTCATCTGGCAAGGGCTCAGCGGCGAGGAGGGTACGGCGCTGCTGGACCGGGCCTTCCTGGCTATCGCGCTGGCCCATGCCATCGCGATCGCGGTGGCGTACGGAGCGCTGCGCGAGCGTCTGAGACTCTCGCTCCATGCACGGGCCCGGGCGCGTTACCGGGCGATCTGGCGGACCCTGGCGTGGTCGCTGGCCGGGGTGACCAGCCTCACCGTCCAGGGACAGGGCCTGACGCTCCTGTTCGCCCTGCTGGCCGGCCCGGCCGCCTATGCGCCGATCGCCGCGACGCTGGTGCTCTATGCGCCGCTGCGCATCCCCACGGCCGCTCTGATGAACATGGTCCTGCCGGAGATCAGCGGCCTTCTAGCCGCCGGGCAGGTTCAGGCCGCCCGCCGGCTCGTCACGCGCTACGTCCTGCTGATCGCCGGCGCCTGCCTGGTCTACGGGCTGGTGATGGCCGCGACCCTGCCGCTGATCGAGCAGGTGCTCTTCAAGGGCCGCTTCACCGGTGAGCCCATGGGTTGGATCGGCCTCGGCATCTGGAGCGTGGTGGCCGTGTCGCTGCTCTACGCGATCCCCCGTGCCTACCTAGAGGCCTCCGCGGCCTTCCGGACGATCACGGCGGGAGCCGTGGCGAGCGCCACCCTCGGCTTCGCCCTCATGGTGCCGCTTCTCCTGCTGCTGCCCCCCGCCACGGCGCTCCTTGGACTCCTCGCCTCCGAGATCGCGACTTTGGCCTGGTCGATGGGTGCGTTCCGAAGCTTGTCGCGGGGGCAGCGGGTGGCGGCGGCGATGCCCTGACGGGTCTCGGAGGTCGTGTCTTCCAGTCCGCCCGGAAAGCGTCAGTCCGTTACGCCGCGGCCTCGGTCGGCGCCCCTTCCGCGGCGCCGTCCTTGCCGAAGCGCCGCTGCCACGCGTGCCGTGTGCGGTCGACAAGATGTGCGGCCGCGCCCTGGGGGGTGCGCCCGCCCATCATTGAGGTCAGGGTCAGGGACTGCGTGCCGAAGCGGCCCTTGAAGCCCTCGTCGCCGCACAGGAAGTCGACCGTGTGCAGCCCGCGGTCGATCGACCACATGATGTAATCCATCATCAGGACCATGCCGGGCGAGCCTCGCTCGAAGGCCGGATCGTAGGTGGTAACGAACGCCATCATCGTGCCGGCCTGGACGAAGTTGATCGAGACGGCGACGACGGCGCCGCCGCATTCGAGCACGAAAGCGTGCAGCAGCCCGGTCGCGGCCAGCACCTGGACCATCGCGGGCAAGGCCTGCGAGCCCTCGTCGTAGAACGCCGTGGAGGGCAGGTCGTGGGTTGCCAGCCAGGCCCGCTTGAACTGGGTCAGCCTGTCGAGAACCGGCCCGAGCGGTTCCTCGGGGCCGAGCAGCCGGAACGTGAGTGGCCCGTGCTCGCCCATGGTCTTCTGGCCGCGGCGGTAGTTCTGGCGGGTCTTCTTCGACTGTGCGTCGAACCAGGCTTGCCCGGTCGGCCAGGGGCCGCGCACCCGCCAGTTCGCCTCGTCGCGGTGGTTCAGGCGCAGCCGGACGCCCCCGGTGGCGGGGGCGAGCAGCACCCGCGCGGCAGCGTCGGGCAGAAGGCGGTTGAGATAGGCCAGATCGAATCCGCCGTCCCGGCTGGCCTGCTGCCACATCCGGCGCACCAGCCCGGCATTCGTGCGGTCGGCCAGCACGGCGTCGCCGAAATCGGAGCAATCCTTGGCGGCCCATTCGAGCACGCGAAAACCCTTCCGCCGCACCGTTGCGAGCGGCAGCACGCCAACCAAGGTCTCGCCCCGCCACGCCAGCACGATCGCCAGCGCCCGGCGATCGCGGTCGGGGGCGCTCGCCCACCAGGCCGAGATCCAGGCATGGCTCTGGAACACCAGGGCATTGCTGCGGGTCCACAGGTCTGTCCAGGCCGGTCCGACGGCCGCGAGTCGGTCGGTGGAGCGGACGATCTCGAAACGTTCAGGAGACATGGTCAAGCGCCCGAGCGAGGCTGGGTCGGAATACCGCGCAGGCGCCTGACCTGCCGCACGATCCGCCGGCCCATCTTTTTCAACGGAAGCACGTAGAGCCCCGACAGCGATTGATAGTCGGCGACGTCGCGGTCGACGAGGCCGAAGGTGAAATCCTCGTTCGGATCCGGGACGTGAAGGGTCCCGAACAGACGGTCCCAGAACGAGAACAGCAGCCCGAAATTCTTGTCGTAATGCTGGGGCGCGGTCGAGTGGTGAAGCTGGTGCCAGTGCGGGCAGAGGATGACTGCGTTGAGCCGGCCGAACGAGATCTTGAAATGCGTGTGCCGCACGAAGTCCATCATCAGGATGTTGCGCATGATGTAGACGTTGATCCCGAACACCGTCAGCTCGACGGGGTCGAGCGCGAGCAGGCTCCAGATCCCGAAGCAGATCCCGGGGATCACCCCGTCCCAGGCGCGATTCATCAGCTCGTCGAGCGGGTGGACCCGGTCCTTGGTGATGCCGACCATCACCTCGGCGGAGTGGTGAACCTTATGAAGCTCCCACAGGAACGGATAGCGGTGCTGGGCCGTGTGGTAGAGGTAGTAGGACAGGTCGTAGGCCAGCAGCATCGTGAGGGTGAACAGCACCACGGTCACGGGTCCGGGATCACCGAAGACTGGCTGGTCGATCCCGAAGACGGTGCCGAGTACCCGGTTGGTCGCGTAGCCGACCGCCACCACGAAGGTCACGCCGGCCGGGATCAGCAGGAACGGCATGATCGCCTTGCGGGTGACGTAGAACAGCAGGTCGGCCCGCGCGGAGGGGTGCGTCATCACTTCGTGCGGCAGCACGAATTCGAAGAACTCGGTGAACGAATAGCGTTCGGCCGTCCGCAAGTAGGCGATCAGCGCACAGCCGAACGCGGTCGCGAACAGCAGGCCGGCGGCGACGAGGTTCTCTGCCGAGACCCTGTCGATGATCCGGGCGACGAAGCCGACGACATCCATGACGAGGTGTTCCTCCGCCGGTCCGGTCCGCTCGCCGGCGGGGACCGCCGACCCTACCGTGCAATGTCCGACGCTTGAACGGTGCGGATGACCGCTCCCGATCCGACGCTTCGAGATTCGCCAAAACGCGTACGTTCTGGCCGTCGAGCTTTATCGACGACTGGTACTTACCGAATCTGACTGAGGCGTCGATTGTCCACCGGAGATCGGTCGCGACGGATGATCGCTGGCCCGGCTCGGGTGTCCGCCGACGAGCGCTTGAGCCCGCGGGCTCCGCTCACGCCGTCGGGCGCGGGGCCTGTTCCGCCGTCACCGCCTTGTCGGCACTGAACGCGCCCCGCAGGGTCGCGCGAACCATGCCGTTGATCCCTTCGGCCGCCGAGGCTTCCGAGAACAGGGTCTCGTAGCGCGCCCGCGCCGCGGCGCCGAAGCCGCGCCAGCTGGCTGGATCGGTGGCGATGCGGGCCAGCAGATCGGCGATCGGCTGCGGACCGCCCGGCGGCACGATCCAGCCGGTCTTGCCGTCGGCGACCACCTCGGGAAGTCCGCCGATGTCGGTCACCAGCGGCGGCACCCCGTAGGACATCGCCTCGATCGCGACCCGTCCCAGGGATTCGGGCCGCTGCGACGGCATCGTCACCACGTCGGCCCAGCGGTAGAGCGCGGACGGATCGTCCACGAACGGCTGGAGCGTGACCTGCTTCGACAGACCCGTCTCGGCGATCCGTGCGGCGAGGGCTTCCTCGCGCGCGGCATCCTCGAAGGCGCTTCCGACGATCCGCAAGTCGATCCGGTTGCGAACGGCTTTCGGCAGGGAGGCGAGCGCCTCGACCAGGACGTCCTGGCCCTTGATCCGGCTGATCCGGCCGAGCATCAGCACGCGCAGCGGACGCGTGCCGTCGTAATCCCGGTCGTTCGGCTCGGCCGGGCCCGCGATGCCGTTATAGACGACCCGGGCCGTGGCTTCCGGGGGCAGCGTGTAGGCGCGCTCGGTGGCGCGCGAATTGAAGACCACGTTGGCCCCGCTCCAGCGGATCAGCCCGCGCAGGACCTTCAGCACGGCGCCTTCCGGGATCTCGTGCACATGCACGATGCTGCGCCCCGGCAGCAGGCGGGCGGCCAGCAGGTAATCGGCCACCACGGTCGTGTTGACGTAGACGAGGTCGCTGTCGCGGATGCGCCGAAGCGCCCGGGCCACCGCGAAGGGCAGCGCCATCATCCCGAGCGTCGCGAGCCGGGCGAGGTTCTTGCGCCGCAGAATCCACAGGGGCTCGATCACGATGGCGCTGGCATAGGGCTCGAGCGCCGCCACGATCGGGCCGCTACGGGGCAGAACCACGTCGATCCGCGCGCTCGGATGGGCGGCCCGGATTGTCCGTACTGTCTCAATGAAGCAGCGATCCGAGCCGTAGAGCTCGAAACCCTGATGCACGCAGGTGATTCGGGTGACCGGTGCATCGCCGCGGGCGCGGCTGAATATGAACCGGCGCGTCGTCCCGGCGGAGCCCGGCTCGGCGAATGCGTCACGCTGAAGAGTCTGTGCCGTCTCCGGCCCAAACGCGAACGGATGCGATGCCCCGTGAGCACCGACTGGGCTAGAAGATGTCGTGAGTATCGAGAAATCTACCATAAGATGAATACTTATCAGTCTATAACAACCGTGAGTTGTATCGCCTGTTTAGGCGACCGTTATTCCTGTCTCCGTACAATATGAATCGCTGACAAGAAAGGAAGAGCCGTGCCCGTTGATGTGCCCACACTACTTATTCTTGGGACACGCGGGATTCCGGCCGCCCATGGCGGCTTCGAGACTTTCGCGGAACGACTCGCGCTCTATCTGGCGGGTCGCGGATGGCGCGTGGGCGTGTATTGCCAGGCAGAGGTCGACCGGGTGGGGGACCGAATCTCGACCCGAACCTGGAACGGCATCGAACTGATCACCGTGGAGGTCGCCCTGCGCGGCCCGGCCGCGACGCTGGCCTTCGATGCGTTCTGCGTGAAGGACGCGGCGTCGCGGGGCGGCGTCTGCCTCGTGCTCGGCTACAACGGCGCGGCGTTCCTGCCCTATCTGCGGGTGCGCGGCGGCCGGGTCCTGACTAACATGGACGGGATCGAGTGGCGTCGGCCGAAATGGTCGCTGCCGGTCCGGACGTTCTTCTACCTGAGCGAGTGGATCGCCGCCTGGGCGTCGCAGCGCCTCGTGGCCGACCATCCGGCGATTGCGGACCATCTCGCCCATCGCCGCCCACGGCGCGCCATCGCGACGATTCCCTACGGGGGCGACCCGCCGCCGGCGGATCTCGGGCCGCCTCCGCTCGGTCTCACGGCGGGTCGCTACCTCGTGTCGATCGCCCGCATCGAGCCCGACAACAACATCCTGACGCTCGTCGAGGCGTTCTCACGCAAGCCGCGGGGCATGCGGCTCGTGGTGCTCGGAACGTTGAAGGTCGGCAATGCCTATCACCGTGCGGTCGAGGACGCCGCGGGACTGGAGGTGCTGATGCCGGGAGCGATCTACGAGCCGGAACTGGTCCAGAGCCTCCGGGTCCACGCCCGCGCCTATCTTCACGGCCACACGGTCGGCGGCACCAACCCGTCGCTGGTCGAGGCGCTGTGGGCCGGCAACGCGGTGATCGCCCACGACAATCCTTTCAACCGCCACACCGCGGGCGATGGTCAGTTCTACTTCACGGACGGGGACAGCTGCGCCGCCGCCATCGAGCGCGTGATCGCCGACGACGATGCGGTCGCTGCGGCCGGTGCGGCGGCGCGGGCGCGTGCCGAAAGCTTCCGCTGGGACGACGTGTTGGCAGCCTACGAAGGCGAGCTGCGCCGGGTCGGCGGCTACCCGGCGCTCGCCGCATCGCCGATCCGGATCGACGCCAGCCCGGCTCGCGCGACGGTCGGGACCGACATGTGAGCGCGAACCGGCGCTCGGTGCTGGCCGGCGGCCTCGCGCTCGCCGGCGCCGGTCCGCTCCCGGCTGCGGCCGTGGCCGAACCGCTTCCGCTGCGCCGCGGCATCGCCCTGTGGCCCTGGTTCTCGCTGACCACGGAGTTTCCGGCGCCGCGCATCGATTACGCCTGGCCGCCGTTCCAGGCTGACCGTCCGACCCCGACCCGCGACGACCTGCGCCGGCTGGCCGTGCTGGGCTTCGATTTCGCGCGGCTTCCCCTGGATCCCGGACCGTTCGTGGCGTTCACGGGCGGGCGCCGGGCCGACCTCATGGCCATGCTCTCGGCCGCGATCGACGACGTGCTGGCCGCCGGGATGCGCGTCCTCGTCAACGTGCAGGCGAATGCCGCCACGCATCATTACACGCCCGACGCGTTCTACGGATCGGACCGGGCGCCGCTGTTCCCCGCCTATCGCGATCTCATCGCGGACCTCGCCCGGCTCTGCGTCCGGAAGGGTATCGGGCGGGTGGCGCTGGAGCCGGTCAATGAGCCGCCGCAGGGCTGTGGGGCCGAGGCCTGGAACCGGGTCCAGGCCGGGCTCCTCACCGCAGCGCGGGGCGCCGCGCCGGGCCTGACCCTGGTGGCGACCGGCGCCTGCGGCAGCCTCGTCTCCGGGCTGACGGTCCTCGACCCGGAAGCCCTCGCCCGGTTCACGCCGCTGCTCTACACCTTCCACTTCTACGAGCCGTACCTGTTCTCCCACCAGGGCGCGACATGGCTCACCGAAGAGCCGTTCTATCGCTGGCTGAACGCCGTGCCCTGGCCCGGCACCCCGGGGCGCCAGCCCGAAACCCTGGCGGCGGTCCGGGCGCGCATGGCTGCCGACCGCGCGGTCCCGGAGGCCGAGAAGGCCCGGGACCGCGCGGTGATCGAGGCGAAGCTGCGCGACTACTTCGCGGCCGAACCGGGACCGGCCTACCTGGCGAAGGAGCTGGCCCCGGTCGCGGCCTGGGCCGACCTCTACGGGATCCCGGCGCGGCAGATCCTGATGGGCGAGTTCGGGGCTTTGCGCACCGATGCCCGGTACACCGCATCCCGGGCGCCCGACCGCGCGGCCTATCTCGGCGACGTGCGGCGGGCGGCGGAGCAGGCGGGCTTCGGCTGGTCGTTCTGGAACCTGTTCGACGGGCTCGGCCTGATGGACGACGCGCATAGGATCGATCCCGCCCTTGTGGCCGCGCTGGGTCTCACGCCGCGGCCGTGAGCGGCCGTCAGGCCCGCGCGCGCAGGGAATTGGGCGGAAACAGCACGATCAGCATCAGGGCGAACTTCGCCAGCATGGTGGTCTTGCCGGCCAGACCCTCGAAGGTGTTGACCAGGATCACGAAGGTAAGGATCGGCAGCCAGACGCCGCGTCGGCAGTTGCGCGCGATCTCCGTGAGATAAAGACTCACTGCCACGACCAGCAGCGTCGTCACCAGGATGCCGTGGTACAGCACGTCGGAAACGATCGAGTTCTCGATGCCCCATTCCAGGCCGTAGATCCGCCGCAGGGTGCTGACCTGCAGGAGGTCGGGCGCCAGCAGCAGCTGCCGGAACGGGACGGCATCGAAGATCGCCAGCATGTCGACCCGGGCCTGGGCGCTGCCGCCGTCCGAGACGAAACGGCTGAGCAGCGTGTCGAAGAACCCCACTGCTGCCAGCACCGCGACCATCACCGGCAGCGCCGTCAGCACGAAACACGCGCAGGCCGCCCCGATCAGGGGGATGCGGTTGCTCCGCAGCGTTCGGTTCAGGGCGAAGAGGCCGACCGCCCCGCCGAGCGCGAGGGTCGTCACCGTGGCCGACCGGCCGCCGAAGGTCACCAGCGCGACGAGCTGCAGGGCGATCACTCCGGCCCGGAGCGCCGGGTTCAGGCGGCCACCGCCGTTGGCGAGCGCCAGGATGTAGCAGGCGGTGAGCGTCGCGTTGACCAGCGGGTGGCCCTGGAGCGCGGCCGAGCGCGTGTCCGTCTCGAACGCCATGCCGTCGAACCGGAACGGGAAGAACCGCTGGCCGCTGGCGAACTCGAACAGGCCGAGCAGCGCGTTGGCCAGCATCATCAGGTGGAAGACGGCCTCGATCCGCCGCAGCGTCGCGGCATCCCGGTCCATCAGCAGGATCGGGACGAGCCCGGCCAGCACGAAGGTGTCGATCGAGCCGGCTAAGCCCGTGCCGCCGCGGGCCGCGATCAGTATGAGCAGCAGCACGCCGCAGAAGGCCAGCAGCACGCAGGCCGGCCGGCGGTTGAGGGCCTGTGCGACCGGGATCACCGGGTTGCCTGCGCGCAGCATCGTCCAGCCGACCAGGGCGACGACCATGTAGGTCGCCGGATGGACCTTCGCGGGTGCCGAACCGCTGATGCCGTCGTAGTTGAGGCCGAGCGCCCAGAGCAGGCCGCCGGATACGCCGACCAGAACCACGGTCAGCAGGATGAAGGCCATCGATTCGAGCCGCGCCAGGCCGCGCAGGCGCGTGTCCGGCCTTGAACGCGCCGCCTGCCGGTGCGCGAAGCCCGCGGGCCGCGCCGTGCTCACGCGCTACGCCGGTCGAGCAGCAGGGAGCCGGAGACGGGCCGGCCCAGGGCTTCCGAGGTGTCGACCAGGTCGATCAGGTCGCGCTGGCGGGTGGCGCCGTTGCAGACGACCAGGAGCAGCCGGTCCGCCGCCGCCGCGATCGGGCCGAGACGAAGGTTTTCGGAGAGAACGCCGCCGTCGACGAGCACCAGCTCGAACCGGCCCTTCACGCCGGCTAGAAAGCGCTCGATGTTGGTCGGGACCAGCGCGTCGCGGATCGGCTTCTGGGTATCGCCGAGTCCGATCCGCCGGGCACCGGTCTTCGCATCGACCTGCGTGACCGCGTTGAGGCTCTGCTCACCGCGCAGCACGTCGAGGAGCCCGGCTGTGCCGGCGCTGTCGGTTCGGAGATCGGCATCGATCAGCAGCACGCGGTCGCCGCGTGCCACGGCCACAGAAGCGAGCAGCGCGATCACCGCCCGGCGCTCGGTCGCCTCGGCCTGGCCCGACGTCACCAGCAGCGCCAGCGAGCGGCCCCGCGTACCCGCCGTGGTGGCGAGGTGGTCCAGTGTGAAGCTCGCGGCTGCCGTGCTGGCGCCGCCCGGCTGGACGCCCGGGATCACTGCGACGACGGGGGCGTTCGACAGCCGCTCCAGTTGACGCGACGACAGGACCGTCGGCTCCAGGTATTCCCGGGTCAGCGCGAGGCCGGCGCCGAGGCCGAGGCCGCCTGCCAGCGCGGCGGCGACCAGGATCAGCCGCGGCGGCCAGCTCGCATCCTGCGGCGGCCGGGCCGATGTGATGATGCGGGCATTCGAGCTGTCGATCCCAGACTGCTCCTTGATCTCGCGGGTACGCACCAGGAAGGTGTTGTACACGGTGCGGGCCGCCTCGACCTCCCGCTCCATCTCGCGCAGCTGAACCGAGGATTGCGCGGTCACCGCCGATTGCCGCTGCAGCCGCTCCAGGTCGGCTGCGAGCGACTTCTCGTTGGCCTGGGCGCGCTGGTACTCGGTCTCGGCGGCGCCGGCGATGCGGTTCAGTTCTGCGTCGATCAGGCGGCGGACATCCTGCATCTGCGTGCGTACGGCGGCGATGTAGGGATGGCGCTCGCCGAGGTTGGTGCGCAGGTCCGCTTCCTTGGCGGCGAGCTCGGCATACTGGCCGCGCAGCCGGTCGACCGCCGAGGATTGGACGGCCTCCGGCATCGCCCCCGAGCCGATTGCCTGGCCGCGCGCATCCTTGATACCCTGAAGGCGCGCCTTCGCCTCGGCGGTCCGGGCCCGCGCCGCCACCAGACGGGCGTTGGAATCGGTGAGCTGCTGCTCGTTCACGAGCCGACCGCTCGACGCGATCAGGCCGTTGCGCGCCTTGTAGTCCTCGAGCTTCTTGTCGGCGGCGTTGACCGCGTTGCGCAGCTCGTCGAGGCGTCCGCGCAGGTCGCCGGAGGCGCGCTTGGCGGCGTCGGAGCGCGCCTCGGTCTGGTCGGCCAGGTAGGCGCTCGCGATCGCGTTGACGATGCGGGCCGACAGGTCGGGATCCACCGTGGTGACGACCACGTCGATCACGAACACCTTGTCGGCGCGCTTGACCGCAAGCTTGCGCCGCAGCTGGTCGAGCGCCCGGCCGCGCGCATCGACCGGCCGCTCCGGCTTGGGACCGAGCACCAACTCCCGGAACGAGGCGATGCTGCGCGCGACCAGACCGTCCTGAGCCGCGCCGAACCCGGGCTCGCTCTCCAAGCGCGCCTGCGTCACGGCCCGGCCCAGGACCGCGTCGGATTCGATCACCTTCACCTGGCTCTCGACCTGGGCGATGCCGCCGTCCGGCGACAGCGCGGCGGGATTGACGTCGTTCAGGACGACCTGCCGGTCGCGCGGGTCGATCAGGATTTGCGCGGTCGCGGTGTAGAGGGACGGGGTGATCAGAGCATAGGCGAGGACCAGCAGCCCGAGCACCAGGGCGGTCCCCAGCACCGTGCGCTTGCGCCGCCACAGGATGCGCCACAGGTCGCCGAACTCGGCGGTGGTGTCGGGCCGGGTCGGGCCCGTCCGCTCCGGCTGTGCCGGATGGACCGGCGCGAGCCAGCTCGCCACGGCAATGTTACGGTCGATCTGTGCCACGATCGGTCACCATCGTCTCGAACTCGGTCGGTCCCTCGCGGGCTCCACCCCCACTGCAAGTGTCGCGCAGACTGCTGACAATCCCTCAAGACTGCCGAGGGTCGTGGCCGCACGCACCGATTACTCAGCGTCTGGTAAACGCCCTCTACCGAAGTTTGCTGCCGCCAGGATTATCCGTCCCGTTAGGGTTTGGGAATTAGGTCGTAGCCGCAGCCGTGATCTGCCGGACTGCTACACTGCGCAGGGGCGCTCCATCATGCATGTGAGAGTTCGCCTGGACGGCGCCGAACCACGCCGCTGGCAGATCGCCCTGTTGGAGCGAATCGCCGCGACACCCGGCATCCGCGCCGTCAGCATCGACGCCGCGCAGGTCCCGAACGGGTGGCCCGACACGGTCGAGCTGCTGTTCCGGCTGGAGGCACTGATCCACCGTCTGCCGCGTATCGGCTCGGAGCGCCTGCCGCCGACCGCCCTCGACCCATGGCGGCGGCAAGACGCCTGGCCCGATCTGACGATCGACCTGTGCGGTGACCTACCTGCCGGGCCCCGCATCTGGCATCTGGCCTTCGACGGCCGGCGCGGCGACGACGCCCTGCTGGCGAGCTTGCTGGCCGGTGCCGTCCCGCGGGCTACGCTGATCGCGGATGGGCGCATTCAGGCCGAAGGCCGGCTCGGCACCGACCGGCCCGGCATCCTTCTCGCCGGCATCGACGACGCGCTGGCGCGGACGGTGACCCTGATCGCCGCAGCAACCGCTCGCCGCGCCGCCGGGCGCAGCGCTCCGCCCTCGGCCGTGCCCGAGCCGTCCCCGAGGCCCGAGCGGACGTTGCCGGGCAGCGAACTCGGTTCGCGCGCAGCGCGGATGCTGGCCGGCGCGGTCATCCGCCGCCTGTACCATCTCTGCTATCGCGCTCCGCACTGGCGCTGCGGCTGGCGGCACCTCGACGGACCGGACCTGATCGACCTCGGGCGTCACCCCCAGACCGGGTGGACCGACCTGCCGGATGACGGCCACCGCTTCTACGCCGACCCGTTCCCGCTCGCCTACGCCGGGAGCACGCACGTCTTCGTCGAGGAATTTCCGCACGCGACCGGCAAGGCGATCATCTCAGCCGTCCGGTTCGGCCCGGACGGCCCGGAGGGCACGCCCGTGCCGGTGCTGGAGGAGCCCCATCATCTCTCCTATCCGTTCGTGTTTGAGCGTGACGGGGCGGTCTGGATGGTCCCGGAGAGTTCCGCGGCCGGCCGGGTCGATCTCTACCGGGCGACCCGCTATCCCGGAGGTTGGGTCAAGGAGGCGACGCTGCTCTCCGACGTGGTCGCCAGCGATGCGACGCTCCTCGAACACGGCGGCCGATGGTGGCTGTTCGCGACCGTGCGCGATGCCGCCACCGAGGCGCCTGCCGGCTCCGGATCCTACCACGACGCGCTGTGCCTCTGGTCGGCTCCCGATTTCCGGGGTCCCTACACGCCGCATCCGGCCAACCCGGTCCTGATCGATCCTGCGACCGCCCGGCCGGCCGGGCGCATCGTCGAGCGCGGCGGCCAGCTGATCCGCCCGGTCCAGGACTGCGCCACGGGTTACGGCCGCGCCCTCGGGCTGGCGCGGATCGATCGCCTGGACCCGGACGGGTTCGCCCAGACCCTGATCGGCCTCATCGAACCAGGCCCGGCCTGGGCCGGGACACGGCTCCACACCGTCAATTCGGGTGGCGGCATCGAGTGCATCGACGGCTCGGCCCGAGCCCCTCGGATCCGGATGCCGGGCCGTTCCTGATCGCTTCGCAGCGTTGCCGGCGTCGGTAGCCCCCAAACCCATGGGTTCAGCCTGTTGCAACAGGGCTTCAGGGGTCAAAACGCTGTCCCGGCGCTTGTTGCCTACCCCGATGGTGGATAACGCAACTTGTGCGTGCCTTAAGCCGGATGGACTAATTGCATAGATTGTATTTTGGTTTGAGGATGTCTGATATCCCGTGCGTCCGATCAATCGGAGTGACTGTTTCATGAGTGCAAGCGCCACGATCGGAACCGACATGCCTGCGCGCAACGCCCTGAATGTCAGGCTCTCGCGGATCGCCGCCGTTGCCGGCATCCCGGTCGAGGCGTTCTTCACCGAATCGGTGTCTGCGACCCATGGCGGTCTGATCGAGCTGATCCGCCTCTGGGACGCGGCCGAGACGGAGACCGTGCGGGCCGAGATCCTGGCCGGCACCCGCGCGGTCGTCGCCGGGGCGAGCGACAACCTTCGCTGAGGAACGCTCGGCCGCCGCGATACGGATCTGAGCCGACGCGTCCGATGCCGCATCGGATCGATCCCTGCCCATCGATATTTCCATGTCGTCGGCCCTGGCGGGAGCCCCACGAGATCGCTACATTGCGAATGCGGGGCTGCAGAGTCCGTCAGGAGCACTTTCCCCGGGGCCTTATCGACTCCCTCGGGAGCTGTCCCTGGCCTCGTCCCTGGACTTGGTCAACACGGCGCCCACCTACTCTGTAGGTTTCCCGGGATCGATCCTCCAACGGCTCACGTGGCTCCGCACTCATCGTCTTCAGATACCGGATCTCCCAGCCCGGACGCGGTCCTCAAGGCCGCACTGCGCAGTTCGGCACTGGCCGCCCGGGACGCGCTGGATCCGGCCGCCCGGCTGGACGCCTCCGCTCGGATCGCCCGCGCGCTGCTGGCTCTGCCGGAACTGGCCGAGGCCCGGCTGGTCGGCGCCTATTGGCCCATCCGCAGCGAGGTCGATCCGCGTCCCGCTGCCGAGGGGTTGCTCGCCCGTGGCCAAGCGGTCGCACTGCCGCACGTCACCCCCGAGGGACTGATCTTCCGGGAGTGGCGGGCCGGGGACGCGCTGGTCGCCGGCCGCTTCGGCCTGAGCGAGCCGGATCCGTCGCTTCCGCCCGTGGAGCCCGACGCCCTGATCGTGCCGCTCGCTGCCTTCGATCGCGACGGCCAGCGCATCGGATACGGTCGCGGGTACTATGACGGCGCGATCGCGCGCTTGTCCGCTCGGCGACCCGTCCTCACGGTCGGGGTCGGCTTCTCCGTCCAGGCAGTTGAACACGTGCCGGCTGAGCCGCACGACCGGCCGCTCCAGTTCGTGATCACCGAGATGGGCGTGATCCGGTTCGACAGGACATCCTGATCCATGCGGCTGCTCTTTCTCGGCGACGTGATCGGTCGCCCGGGCCGTACCGTCGTGTGCGAGCGCCTGCCCAAACTCCGGGAGCGCTGGCGGCTCGACTGCGTCGTGGTCAACGGTGAGAACGCCGCCGGCGGCTTCGGCATCTCCGAGACGATCTGCGACGAGCTGATCCAGGCGGGCGCCGATGCGGTGACGCTCGGCAACCACAGCTTCGACCAGCGCGAGGCGCTGGTGTTCATCGCCCGTCAGCCCCGTCTGGTGCGGCCGGCGAACTATCCCCCGGGTACGCCGGGCCGCGGCGCCACCGTGGTGGAGACGCAGGGCGGAGCCCGGGTGCTCGTGGTCAACGTGATGGGCCGGGTCTTCATGGACGCTATGGACGACCCCTTCACCGCAGTCGAACGCGAGATCTCCGCTTGCCCGCTTGGGGCCGCCGCCGACGCCGTCGTGGTGGACGTGCACGCCGAGGCGACCAGCGAGAAGCAGGCGTTGGGCCATTACCTCGACGGCCGTGCCAGCCTCGTGGTCGGGACCCACACCCACACGCCGACGGCCGATCACCGGATCCTGCCCGGCGGCACGGCCTACCTGTCGGATGCCGGCATGTGCGGCGACTACGATTCGGTCATCGGCATGCAGAAGGATGAGCCGATTCGCCGGATGATCCAGAAGACGCCGGGTTCCCGCTGGGAGGTCGCCGGCGGCGAGGCGACGCTGTGCGGCTTCGCCGTCGAGACGCAGGCGGACGGCCTGGCGACCCGGGTCGCGGCGGTCCGCCTCGGTCCGCATCTCGAGGAGAGCTGGCCTCAGTTCTGGGACTAGCGCCCTCGCAGCCGAAGTGGATGCCGGCACGCGCCGCCCCAGGAACTTCAGCGGCCCGCACCCGTAGATTGCAGAGATCCTCTGAACCAGGGAGCTCCGCATGCCTCAGATGTTCGACTGGATTTTCTTCGCCATCATGCTTCCGTTTCCGGCCTATCTGGTCTGGGACTGGTACCAGCACCGCTAAAGCCCGCGATCGAGCCGGCTCCGCCATCCCGCGTCCGACCACCCGAGATCGAACCCGCCTAAGTCGAATGGGCCGCTTGTGCAGGGCTGATGCCTACCTCATGCCACGGGTGGATCCGGTCTCGCCCGGTCTGGCGCCACACAAGCGTGTCCGCGGTGAGACTTGATCGCAGGTGGGGCTGCCCCCACAGTGGCCGTGACGGGCCCCGCTTCTTGGCGACCCCATGTTGAGATCAGGTTAGAGCGACCGATGGCCGCCCGCGACAACAGTGAGAATAGCAGTCCACCGCTGGCGCGACCCGGGATTTATCTCGGGCGTATGGTGATATTCCTGATCCTGGTGGGCTTCCTGGCCTTCATCCTGTTCAAGCAGATCACCCCAGCCTTCCTGGCCAATCCCGGGCTCAACGGGCTGATCCTCGGGGTTCTGCTGATCGCGGTGCTGATCGCCTTCGGGCAGGTCGTCCGGCTGTTCCGCGAGGTCGGCTACGTCAACGCGGTGGCGACCGGTGCTCAGGCCCGGAAGCCGCCGGCGCTGCTCGCCCCGATGGTGCCGATGATCGCGGCCCGGAAGACCGGGGTGCTGCTGCCGGGGACCTCCGGCTACCTCGATACGATCGCGGCGCGCCTCGACGAAGGCCGCGAGATGCTGCGCTACATCGCCGGCATCCTGATCCTGTTGGGCCTGCTCGGCACGTTCTGGGGCCTGATCGACACGCTTTCGGCGGTCGGCGGGGTGATCAAGGGCATGCGTGGCGGCGGCGATGCCGGGGTGATGTTCGACGAGCTCAAGTCCGGGCTCGCCGTGCCGCTCTCAGGCATCGGCCTCGCCTTCTCGGCCTCGCTGTTCGGTCTCGCCTCGTCGCTGATCACCGGTTTCCTGGAACTGCAGGCCGGCCAGGCCCATGCCCGTTTCCACAACGAATTGCAGGATTGGCTGCTGTCCGGAACGGCGTCCGAGCCGGCAGTGGCGGGAGCTGTCCGGCCTGTTGCCGCCGCCGCCGGTGCGCAGGATCTCAAGGAGGCGGTCGAGCGTCTGACCACGATCGTATCCGAGGGCGGGGGCGGCCGTGCCGCGACGCTGGCCATGACCAACCTGGCCGAGGGCATCCAGGGCCTCGTCCAGCACATGCGCGCCGAGCAGCAGATGATCCGCGACTGGGTCGAGGCCCAGGCGAGCCGCGAGCGTGAGCTGAAGCAGGTGCTCGACCGGCTCGGCCGGGAGCGGGTGTAGTGGCCTCGACCGCGGCCCGCGCCCGGCGCCCCCTCAACGTCTGGCCCGGCTACGTCGATGCCCTGGCGACGCTGCTGCTGGCGGTGGTGTTCCTGCTCACGGTGTTCGTGGTCGGCCAGTTCTTCCTGTCGCAGGAATTGACCGGGCGAGACGCCACGCTGGTCAAGCTCAACCGCCAGATCGCCGACCTCACCGATCTTTTGGCCCTGGAGCGCTCGAACCGCCGCGGCCAGGAGGACGAGGTCCGCAGCCTTCGCACCACGCTCGCCGGCGTCGAGGCCGAGCGTGATCAGGCCAAGTCGCAGGCCGAGGCCGCGACTGTCAGCCAGGGGGCCGCGGGTGCCCTCGACAAGCAGCTGGAGGCCGAGCGCGGCGCGACAAAGCGGGCGTTGTCCCAGGTCGATCTCCTGAACGAGCAGATCAGCGCCATGCGCCGCCAGCTCGCAGCCCTCGAGGATGCGCTGGCCGCCTCGGAGACCCGCGACCGGGAATCGCAGGTGCGGATCGCCGAACTCGGCAGCCGGCTGAACGTCGCCCTGGCCCAGAAAGTCCAGGAGCTGGCGCGCTACCGCTCGGACTTCTTCGGGCGCCTGCGACAGATTCTCGGCAACCGGCCGGACATCCGGGTGGTCGGCGACCGCTTCGTGCTGCAATCCGAGGTGCTGTTCCCCGGCGGCTCCGCGACGTTGAAGCCGGAGGCAGGCCCGGAGCTCGACCGGATCGCCGCGGCCATCGCCGACCTTGCCCGGCAGATCCCGGCGGACCTGCCGTGGGTCCTGCGGGTCGACGGTCACACCGATGCGCGGCCGATCATCACCGCGCAATTCCCGTCGAACTGGGCGCTTTCGGCTGCCCGGGCGATCGCGGTGGTGCAGTATCTCGCGAGCAAGGGCATCCCGCCGCAGCATCTCCTGGCCGGGGCCTTCGGCGAGTTCCAACCCCTCGACGCCGGCACCACCGAGGATGCCTATGCCAGGAACCGCCGGATCGAGATGAAGCTGACGGAGCGGTAGGCGCTCGCCCGTCCGATAGACCGGACCGAACGACGCGCTTCGAGAGCCCCGCCCGCAATGGCGCACACCGACAGCGATGTCCTCGGGGGCGGACGCATCGCTCGGCGCCGACCAGGTCCAGGGTGGCATGGGACGTCCCCAGCCCCTCGGCCCGAGCGTGGCCGTCTTCGGCGACCATCGTGTGGGAGATCTCGCCAGCATCGGATTGCTGCCCGTGGCGTCGGCCTGCGCGAGCATCTCGGAGGCGGCATTGGCGTAGCCGAGGCAGCCGATCGGGCTCTATCCACCGGACGGGAGACACGTAGGCACGGCGGGGCCTAGACCTTCAAGGCGGCCGCCCGTTGAAGTACGATCACGGTCCTGTTCCGGCTCTCGGCGACGGACACGAGCCTTCCGTCCCAGAACCCTACCTAGCCAAGTCCCAAACTACTCGGCGGCGGGGATGCGCTCGCCGCGCGTACGAAGCCCCTTGCCGCGGGCGGTCTCGTCCAGGGCGTCGGTGAATTGCAGGCTCGCGAGCTGCGCGTAGAGCGCGCCCTGGGCCAGCAGGCTCTCGTGGGTGCCGGTCTCGACGATGCGACCGTCGTCGAGGACGAGGATCCGGTCCGCGGCGCGGATCGTGGCGAGACGGTGGGCGATCACCAGGGTGGTGCGCCCACGCATCAGCGTGTCGAGGGAGGCCTGGACGGCGCGCTCGGATTCCGCGTCGAGGGCCGAGGTCGCCTCGTCGAGTAGCAGGATCGGCGAATCCTTGAGGATCGCCCGGGCGATGGCGACGCGCTGACGCTGCCCGCCGGAGAGGGTCACGCCGCGCTCGCCGACCTGGGTGTCGTAGCCCTGCGGCAGGGCCGCGATGAAGCCGTGCGCGTTGGCAAGTTCGGCGGCATGCCGCACCTCGGCCTCACCGGCCTCGGGGCGCCCGTAGCGGATGTTCTCGGAGACCGTCCCGGAGAACACCACCGGATCCTGCGGGACCAGGGCGATGCGGGCGCGCAGCGCCTCCGGATCGACCCGCGCGATGTCGATGCCGTCGACCAGCACGCGGCCGCCCTGCGGATCGTAGAAGCGCAGGAGCAGCTGCAGCACCGTCGACTTTCCGGCACCGGACGGTCCGACGATGGCGATGCGCTCGCCGGGGGCCGCCGCGAAGGTCAGCCCGTCCAGGGCAGCGTGACCGGGCCGGGTCGGATAGGCGAAGCGCACGGCCTCGAAATTTACGGCGCCGCCGGCCGGCACGGGAAGGGGCAGGGCCGGGGAGGGCGCACGGATCGCGGGCTCGGACGCGAGGATCTCGGTCAGCCGCTCGGCCGCGCCGGCCGACATCGCGAGGTCGCCGTAGACCTCGGAGAGCTGGCCGAGCGCGCCTGCGCCGAACACAGCGTAGAGCACGAATTGCGACAGCTCACCGCCGGTCATCGTGTGGTTGAGTACGCCCTGGGCGCCGTACCACATCACCCCGACCACCGAGGCCGAGATGAGGAAGATCGCCACACCGGTGAGCAGCGCCCGCGCCCGGATCGAGTCCCGGGCGGCCGTGTAGGCGTCCTCTGAGGCGGCCGCGAACCTGGCCGCAGCCGTGCCGGAGCGCCCGAAGGCTTGCATGGTCCGCACCGCTCCGACCGCCTCGGCGGCGTAGGCTGAGGCGTCCGCCAGCCGGTCCTGCGCGGCCCGGGAGCGCCGCCGCACGCCGCGGCCCGAGATGATCAGCGGGAACACGATCACCGGGATGGCGGCCAGCACCATCACCGACAGGCGCGGGCTGGTGATCACCATCATGGCGGTCGCGCCCACGAACAGGAATAGGTTGCGCAGCAGGATCGAGACGGAAACGCCGAAGGCCGACTTGATCTGCGTCGCGTCCGCGGTGAGGCGGGAGACGATCTCGCCCGATTGCGAGCGGTCGAAAAAGGCGGGGTCGAGGATCGTCAGCCGGGCGAAGACGGCGCTGCGCAGATCCGCGACCACGCGCTCGCCCAGCGTGACCACGGTGTAGACCCGGGCCGCGCTGGAGAGCGCGAAAGCCGCGACCACCCCGAGCAGCGCGAGGAAGTAGGCGTCGATCACGTTCGCGCCGTCGGCCGTGAAGCCGTGGTCGATGACGCGCCGCATGGCGATCGGCACCACCAGGGTCGAGGCCGAGGCGCAGACGAGAGCCAGGATGCCGGCAACGATCCGCCCGCGATACCGCAGGGCGAAGGGCAGGAGCGGCCGGAGCGCGCTCAATGGGGCCTTCGGCCGGCCGGAAGCCGCCGCTTTGGTCTTACGGGCCATCACGCCTCACGCGTCTCTTCCCACCCGGTCCACGGCGCTTGTTCCCGGAGAGAGCCTGCGATATACGCCGCCCCTCATCCGATTGCGCGTGTTCAATGGCCGCGGGCCGCCACCACGGTCGGCTTGGACGTGCCGTTGCCACGAACCTACGGTTCGGTGCAACCGCTGACACCTTCCGCATTCCGGGCCGGGCGGCGCCTCCTGCGCTCCCCGCCGGCATGCCAGAACAGGAACGACAGGTCATGGCGAAGGACGCGGCCGCAAAGGCCAAGGGGACCGAGCACCCCGACTACCACTTCATCAAGGTCGTGATGACGGACGGTACCGAGTACCGGACCCGTTCGACCTACGGCAAGGAGGGTGACACCCTCAACCTCGACATCGATCCGCTCACCCACCCGGCCTGGACCGGCGGCGAGCAGAAGATGCTCGATCGCGCTGGCCGTGTCTCGCGCTTCAACTCGCGGTTCGGCAACCTCGGCAAGCGCTGATCCCGGACGGATCGCGCCGAAACGAATCAGAACGGGCGGTCCCTCGCGGGGCCGCCCGTTTTTTCGTGCCTGTTCTGCGCCGTCGCAGAGCGGGGCGAGAATTTTCTGGCGGAATGGTCTGGCGAATTTTCCAGCTCGCCGACGCGTTCGATCTTGTCTGACGCCGCAGAGAGAAAATATTCTTCTGTCTCGGTGCGCACCGGTCGTACCACCCGGCCGGCCCGTTCGGCGCGGCCTCTTTTCCAGCCAAGCCGAGCCGTCGTAATGTCCGGTGCCGTCGACGATCCGCCCGGTCACGATCCTCGGTCGTCACGGTCTCGCACGGACCCGGTGGCGGCTGTTTGTCTCGAGGTCTTCGTCGCGCGGAGCCTGAGTAGTTTCAAATTTAAGTCGATGCATCTTCTTGCGCCCTTGAGCTTTGCAAGCGGCGACTGTGGAGTTTTTCATGAAGCGCAGGCTGTTTTCCGTCGTCGCCGTTCTGCTGACCTTCGCCGCACCGGCCTTGGCGGGTGAGAAAATCAAGGTCGGCATCATGAGCGATGCCGAGGACGTCTGGGCGAAGGTCAAGATGATCGCCGCCAAGGACGGGCTCGATCTCGATCTCGTCGTGTTCTCGGACTACCTCCTGCCGAACGCCGCCCTGGATGCCGGGGACCTTCAGGCCAACGCCTTCCAGCACAAGCCTTTCCTGGAGAACCAGATCGCCGCGAAGGGTTACAAGATCGCGCCGGTCGGGGCCACGATCGTCTCGCCGATCGGGCTCTATTCCCGGCGCGTGAAGGCGGTCGGCGAACTCAGGAACGGCGCGTCGGTCGGCATCCCGAACGACCCGTCGAATGGCGGGCGCGCCCTGCTGCTGCTTCAGGCGCAGAAGCTGATCAAGCTGAAGGACGGCGTCGGCATCCTCCCCACGGTGCTCGACGTGACCGACAATCCGAAGAGGCTTCAGTTCCGTGAGATCGACGCGGCCCAGTTATCGCGCAGCCTCGACGATCTCGATGCTGCGGTGATCAACACCAATTACGCGGTCGAGGCAGGCCTGAAGCCGGGCAAGGACTCGATCGCGATCGAGTCGTCGGTCGACAATCCCTACAGCAACTTCATCGCGGTTCGGGAGACGGACAAGAACGCTCCGTGGGTATCCAAGCTCGTCCGCGCCTATCAGAACGATACGATCCGGGCCTACATCACGGACAAGCGGCCGGGGGAAGTGCCGGCCTTCTGAGGTCTGCGCGCGGTCGGAGCCTTCGGGACCGACCGCGCCGCCCTCCTCAGCCCTCGCCGAGGCGGAACGCCATGCGCAGCAGACCCTGCTGGGCCGCCACCGGACTCTCCACCGGCATCGGCGTCGGGCGGTCGTCGGTGATCAGCGAATCCAGGTGCAGGATGCGGGCATGCAGCCGGCGCGCCCGCAGGATCAGCTGCTGGAGGCGCATCGGCAGCAGGGAGAAGTCCGACTGCTTCGGCGGCTCGGACTTGCCGAGCTTGACCCGATGCTTCTCCTGCAGCGCCTCCGCCGGGGTCATCTCGCCCTCCGACACCGCGCGCTGCACGAGCAGCCACGACGCGATCTGCATCAGCAGCGTCGTAAGGCGCATGCTCTCCGCCGCGTAGCTGAGCGTGGCATCCCGGGAAACCAGGCGCGACTCGTCCCGGCCCTGGCCGTCGAGATAGGCCGCCGTCTCTTCCACGAGCAGCATGCCGTCGCGGAACAGCGTCTTGAACGCCTCGGAATTGACGTAGGTCTTGCCGAAATCGACCCAGTCCCGATCGTCCCGGAACGTGACATCGAAGCCGTTCATGTGCCTCTCCTGTGCCGCCGACGGGCCAAGCCGTCCCGGACCGGGACATTCCGGCCATGGCTCTCGGGCGACGCCGCAATCCTAGCGCCGAACCGCGGCGGCATCAGGGTTAGATCTTCCTTAACCTTAATGAGCCGGCCGATGGTTAAGATATGGCGTACACGGCCGGCTGCAAGCATTCAAAAGGTGACCTGGACACCACCGAATACACGGTGCCTTGGACCGGTCTTGGAATCGGGCTCCCCTCGGGCGCGCAGGCCTTGAACAGGGGCGCGTCGGCGACGCCAGGATCAGTTGCATGACCCATTTCGAGACACCCGGAAGGTGTATCGCCGTCCGGGCTCGGCAGAGCCGGAGGCCCGAGCCGCTCGCGACAGCCGCGCAATCGTGAACGGGTCCAAGGGCTTGGTTCAGCACGTCGGCTCATGCCGAGCCGGTAGTCACCCCGGCGGTGGCCGTTTTAATGCTGATGCTGGTGACCGCCACCGGGCGCGCTCGCCCCGATCGGTGCGACCGAGAAGGTGACCGGCACGGTGCCGGCACGCTGGAACGTGAGCGTCCCGGACACGCTGTCGCCGGCCTTCGGGGCGCCCGAAAGGCCCTCGAACATCAGGTGATAGCCGCCGGGCTTCAGCTCCACGGTCTCGCCTGGCTTGACCGTCAGGCCTCCGGAGACCGGGGCCATCTTCATCACGCCGCCCTCCATCGACATGGAGTGGATCTCGCCCAAGCGCGCGAACGGCACCGCGGCGCCCGTCAGCGTGTCCGGGGCGGTGCCGGAGTTGCGGATCGTCACGTAGCCGCCAGCGACCTTGGCGCCGTTCGGCGTGGCGCGCAGCCAGGGCGTGTCGATCGTGAGGTCGCCGGCCTTGATCGGGTCGGCCTGGGCCGCCCCCGTGAACACGCTGAGGCCGAGGAGGGCCGCGCAAAAGATCTTCATCGGCATGCTTCCGTCCTGAGGATGATGATCGACCGAGACGACACGTCAGGCTCGCGCGGCCGGTCCTTATGAGGAAGGCGGAATCCTGCGCCGGCCCGCGTTGCGGTGACATCTCTGCCACACTGGTCCACCCACGACTGTTGTCGCCGTGCCGCATCCAGTCGCCACGTGCGCTGGCGCACGCCGACGCCACAATCCGGCCCCTTCGATAGGGAGTCTTAAGGCCATCCCGACACCGTGGCGACCGAGTACACCCGCTCTCGCCATGAACTGACGAACTCCGGACAAGAGCCAGCGACTGATGCGCATCAAGGCAACAAACCGGTTCACCGCCATGCTGGGCGTCGCCGCGCTCGGCACGCTCGGCCTCGGTGCCGCCGAGGCCCGCGACCAGGGCAACTACGCCCAGGCCGAATGGGCGCAGGACTACGCTTCGCCCGCCGCCATGCAGGTGCAGCGCGAGACCGTGCCGATCCTGTCGCCCCAGACCGTGTCGGCCACCGAGCAGATGGTCGAGCGCTACCGGGACATCGTCAACCGCGGCGGCTGGCGCCCGGTCTCCGGCGCCGACCGCCTGCGCGTCGGCGCCAAGGGCCCGGCCGTGGCCGCGGTGCGCCAGCGCCTGATCGTCACCGGCGACCTCGATCCGGCCGCCGGCGGCTCCGGCGTGTACGATTCCTACGTCTCGGCCGGCGTGAAGCGGTTCCAGGCCCGCCACGGCCTCAGCCAGACCGGCGCCATGAGCCTCGCCACCCAGCAGGCGATGAACGTGCCCGCCGACGTGCGGCTGCATCAGCTCGAGACCAACGTCGTCCGCCTGCGCTCCTATTCGGGCGATCTCGGCCGGCGCTTCGTGATCATGAACATCCCGGCCGCCCTGGTGGAGACCGTGGAGAACGGCCAGGTCGTCACGCTGCACGCCGCCGGCGTCGGCAAGATCGACCGCCAGTCGCCGATCATGAACACCAAGGCGACCCAGATCAACTTCAACCCGACCTGGACGGTCCCGGCTTCCATCGTGAAGAAGGACCTGATCCCGAAGATGCAGAAGGATCCGAACTACCTCACCGACAACAAGATCCACATCCTGTCGGGCAACGGCGAGGTCTCGCCGCGCTCGATCAACTGGAACTCGGACGAGGGCACGCGCTTCACCTACCGGCAGGAATCGGGCGCCGATTTCAACTCGATGGGAATCGTGCGCATCAACATCCCGAACCCCTACGGCGTGTTCATGCACGACACGAACACCAAGGGCGTGTTCGGCGACGATTTCCGCTTCATCTCGTCGGGCTGCGTGCGCGTGCAGAACGTGCGCGAGTACATCACGTGGCTCCTGAAGGACACGCCCGGCTGGGGCCGCGAGCAGGTCGAGCAGGCGATCGAGAGCGGCAAGCGCGTCGACGCCAACATCGCCCAGCCCGTGCCGGTCTACTGGACCTACATCACCGCCTGGGCGACCCCGGACGGCCTCGTGCAGTTCCGTGACGACATCTACAAGCGCGACGGCGTGAACGTGCCCTCGACCATCGGGGCGCCGACCCCGGTCGCCAGCGCCGAGCCGCTGCCCCAGACCTTCGAGCCCGGCGACGAAGAGTAAGAACGCCTAACAGAACGGCACCGAGCTTGGTTTTCAGCGTTGGTTTGGCATGGCCAGACTGCTTCTCCCCGATG
>NZ_CEEDEA010000013.1:0-140728 GCF_979253755.1 Methylobacterium sp. AC315 | reverse complement strand
ACCACGACAGCCCGGAGAAGATGTACGCCGAGGCCGGCCTCGACGCCGCAACCATCGTCAAAACCGCGCTCGCGACCCTGCCGGCG
The DNA here is from genome assembly GCF_979253755.1 of Methylobacterium sp. AC315. NCBI lineage: Bacteria > Pseudomonadati > Pseudomonadota > Alphaproteobacteria > Hyphomicrobiales > Methylobacteriaceae > Methylobacterium > Methylobacterium sp. AC315. Next base: position 140,642 of record NZ_CEEDEA010000013.1, on the reverse strand, counting down.
TCCTCCGGCCAGGTCGAGCAGGCGAGCAACGTGGTGAGCGTCCGCCGCCGCCCGCGCTGATTTTTCGAGCGGCGCGCCCAACCAGCCAAAGACCTTGTCCTGACGGCTGTGTAGCCCTCGGGGGAGCCCTTCAGTGATCTCGCGATCCTGCAGGGCTCCTCAGGATAGAAGGGGATTTACCCCAACGCGTCCGCCACGGCCTTCCCGCAGGCCTGCGTGTCGGCATTGCCGCCCAGGTCGCGCGTGCGCAACGTCCGCTCGGACAGCACCCGCTCGATCCCGCTTACGATCTCCCGCGCGGCCTCGTGCTCGCCGAGATGCTCCAGCATCATCGCGCCCGACCAGATCTGGCCGATCGGGTTGGCGATGCCCTGGCCGGCGATATCGGGGGCGGAGCCGTGGACCGGCTCGAACACCGACGGGTGAATCCGCTCCGGATTGATGTTGCCGGACGGCGCGATGCCGATCGTGCCGGTGCAGGCGGGTCCGAGATCCGACAGGATGTCGCCGAACAGGTTCGACGCCACAACCACGTCGAACCGATCCGGATTGAGCACGAAATGCGCGGTCAGGATGTCGATGTGGTACTGGTCCCACCGCACGTCCGGGTAGCCCTTGGCCATCGCCTTCACGCGCTCGTCCCAGTACGGCATGGTGATCGAGATGCCGTTCGACTTCGTAGCCGAGGTCAGGTGCTTCTTCGGCCGGCTCTGGGCCAGCGCGAAGGCGAACTTGAGGATCCGATCTACCCCGTGGCGGGTCATGATCGTCTCCTGCAGGGCGAACTCGCGGTCGGTGCCGGCGAACATGCGGCCACCCGCATTCGAGTACTCGCCCTCGGTGTTCTCGCGAACCACCCAGAAGTCGATATCGCCGGGCTTGCGGTCGGCCAGCGGGCACTTCACCCCGGGCATGAGGCGCACCGGGCGCAGGTTGGCGTATTGGTCGAACTCGCGCCGGAACAGGATCAGCGAGCCCCACAGGGAGATGTGGTCGGGCACGCGTTCCGGCATGCCGACGGCACCGAAGTAGATCGCGTCGTGTTTCTCGATCTGCGGCTTCCAGTCCTCCGGCATCATCCGGCCGTGCTGCTCGTAATAATCGCAGCTCGCGAAATCGAACCAGTCGAACTGAAGCGCGAAGCCGTGCCGCTTGGCCGCCTGCTCAAGCACGCGCACGCCCTCGGGCACCACCTCCTTGCCGATGCCGTCGCCCGGGATCACCGCGATGCGGTAGCGGCGCTGGGAGCTGCTGTCTTGACCGGCCATGGATCCTCACGGGTCTCGCGTCGGGGGCCGCGTACCAGCCCCGGGTTGCACGATGCCAGGGTGTTGCACGCGCGCATGCGGTCAACACCCCGGCCTGACAATCACGCAGATTCGCCTGCCATGGCTCGGCGCTGACGGTCCAGTTCTTCGCTGTAGCGCTTGAGCGTGTGGCTCTCGGTGAGCAGGCCCAGGACCTGGCGGCTCGCGGCATTCTGGAGCACCGCGAGCGCCTCGCTCTCGCTGCGGTCGAAGGTTGCGGCCGCATCCTTGGCGTTCATCTCCGGCGTCAGGAACCGGTCGGGGTGATGCAAGAGGTCGGCGAGGACCGGCGGGGCGCCGGCCTCGGCGTCGCGGGCGGCGGCATGAGCCTCTGGAACGTTCACGATCCCGGCGTAGCGGCCCTGTGCATCCACGGCGACCACCCGGGAGGGGGAGCCCAGCGGATGCGCGCGCAGGAAGGTCGGCAGCGGCGTGTCCACCGCCACGGTGGCGACGTCCCGGCGCATCAGCCGGCCCACGGTCAGCGAGCGGATCCAGCCGACATCGTGGGGACTGCGGATGGTCTCGCCGCGCAGGTGGAAACGCCAGGTGGCGAAGGAGTAGCCGAAGATCTTCCGGACGGTCAGCGAGGAAGCGATCACCGCCGCCAGCACCAACCCGGTGATCGGCAGGCTGCCGGTGATCTCCAGCGCCAGGAACGTCATGGTCAACGGGCCGCCGATGATCGCCACGGCGAGCGCGCTCATGCCGATCACCGCGTAGGCCAGCGGCGTGAGGCCGAAGACTGCCATCGCGGGCAGGAGCTCCGGGGCCAGGGCGGCGAACAGCTTGCCGGCGATCGCTCCGAGGAACAGCGACGCGAAGAACAGGCCGCCCCGGAACCCGGAGCCGATCGAGATCGCGGTGGCCGTCGCCTTGGCGGCGAACAAGCCGGCCAGAAACGCGGCTCGGTGCCCCTGCCCCTCGGCGGCGAAGTGCATGTGCAGCGCCCCGTGCCCCCCCGAGAGCACCTGCGGCGTCGCGATCAGCGCCAGCGCTCCGACACACAGCCCTCCGAAGGCGGGACCGGCCGCCCGAGGCAGGCCGGAGGCCTGGACCAGCCGCTCGACCAGGGTGACGCCACGCATGATCAGGATACCGAACAGCGCGCAGATCAGCCCGAGGGCGAGGCTCGGCAGGATCTCGAGGCTGGTGATGTGCGAGGTCGTGACCGCCTGCATGTCGCCGAGGTCGACGAGCGGCTGGGTGTGGATCAGCGCCCGGGAGACGAGGTTGCCGCAGAGCGCTGCGACCACCACCGGCGCCAGGGTGGCGATCGAGTAGGTGCCGATGATCAGCTCGAAGGCATAGAACGCCCCGGCCAGCGGCGCCCCGAACCCCGCCGCGATGGCCCCGGCCGCCCCGCACCCGACCAGGGTCCGCAGGTCGCCCCGGCGTACCTCGAAGGCGATACCGAGTCGCGAAGCGAGGCCGGAGGCGAGCTGCGTGTAGCCGGCCTCCAACCCCACGGAGGCCCCGGAGCCGTTCGAGATCACGTTCTGCAGGGCAAGGTAGAGGCTGTCCCGCAGGGACATCCGGCCGCCGTGCAGGGCGTTGGCCTCGATGGGGTCGATGGCCGGGCGCTTGCGCGGCCCGCGCAGGTAGTTCGCTGCGAGGATCAGCAGCCCGAGCAGCACGCCGCCGAGACACGGGCCGATGAGCAGGAGCGGCGGTGCGACCGCGTCGGCGGCGCTGAGCCGGGTCCCTGCCGGGAGGTGGTAGAGCGCCTCGCGCAGGGCCTGCGTCACCCAGGTCATGGCCGAGACCGCCAGCCCGCTGATGCAGCCGACCAGGGTCGCCAGCAGGACGAGCCCGCCCTCGCTGCGCCGAACCAGGCTGCGCAGCCGCCCGGGCGCCAGGAAGATCCGGGAGCGGGTCCAGCGCCTGCGAGGGCTATGGCCCGGCCGGGCAGCCGCCCGGTTCGCCGCCCCCGTCTCGGCGGCCTGGCCCCGATCCCGGCTCCCGGTCGCGCCCGACGCTGGCTCTCGCGCGCTCACGCTCGCCCTACCCCCCGATCCGCCCTGGCCGACGCGCGGTTTCGTCGTTGCACTTATGAGGCGAATCCGCCCTACGTCCACCGAGACCGCATGAGCCTGCACACATCGTCTTGAAAACTGCCGCGGCCCACGATACACCGCCCGCCAGTGCCGCCGTAGCTCAGTTGGTTAGAGCACCAGATTGTGGATCTGGGGGTCCCCCGTTCGAGCCGGGGCGGTGGTACCAAGGACTTAGCTGGTTTCAGACAGCTCGAAAGTGGACCAGGGGTAACGCTGAGGGTAACAGCGACCCCTGGTTTTCTTTTGCCCGTACGGGATGCGCGAGCGGCGTTCGTGAGGGCCAGCTCAGGCCAGACATGAGGTGGCAACCTGTATAAAGTACCGGTTCACTGCCGGCATTGAGCCAGCAGTGGATGCTCGCGTGACGGAGCCGCGGGCACGGAGGCGCCTGCCGTGGCCATCCTCAGCCTGCTCAGCCTTATCTTGGGCGGTGTGCTCACTGGCTTCACTCCGAACCGTCGCGTGCTGCAGGCGGTGCTGGAAACGGCAGGCCTCGTTCTGATCGTCTTTGGCTTGGTCTACCTGCCCAGTTAGCCGATCGGATTGAATGCGCGATCGCCGCTTCCAATGACGTCGCATGTATTTTGCATCCAGCTTGAGGTCGGATTGGTCTCCGATCTCCACGCTCGCCCCGAGCAAAGCCCCCCAGCGAGGGGCGGGCGTGGATGCTGATAAATCCTAGGGCGTGCCGGAAACAAACTGTTCAGCCCTGGGTTGTCGGTCGGATTTGCCCCACGGCGGAACACCACCAGCCAGCAGCGCCTTCGCAGAAAGCGGCCGCCGATCATGTTCGAGCTAGCCTTCACGGTTGCCTACTCAGCCGGGGCGTTCGTTGCGGTCGGCGTGATCCTGAGAGGCCTGGCGGCCTAAGTTCAACTTAGCCATCGGCCGCTCGGCAAAACGGAAATCATTTCCGTTCTTCAGGCATCAGCGTAGGGTGACCACGTCGGCACGCCTTGAGGGGGGCGGTTCGTCGGCCTTCACGCCCGCTATGTGATACCCCCCGGATCGCGTGGGCGGGCGTGAATGCAGGGGGATCGCGATTTGCTACCCCCTTTCTGCATTGAGGCCAGCGATGGCAGGTCCGCCCGAGCGGCTAGAGCCTCGGCTCGTCGCACTCGCTCTCGGGATCGAGCGAACGCTGCATCCCCGTCCCGGTACAGCATGTCAGATCGGGCGAGATCGAAGCGGGCGAGCCGGAGCATCCGGACCGCGAGGAAGGCGTAGATCACGCGCATAGCTCGATCACCTCCTGAAGGATGGTGGCTGCGAGCCGGTCGTCGCCGTAGGGGCTCTCCAACAGGCCATCGCTGGCCCACTCGTCGAGCAGCAGCCGGGCTTTGGCTGCGAGATCGGCTAAGGTTTGAGATGCCTCCGTGGATACCCGAACGACAACCGCTTCGTGACGGTCAGTTTCGAGGCCAACACGGGCGTCGTCCCAGTCCCCGGTGAGCGCTGCACTGCAGATCAATGCGCGGTGCTGGATGGCCCAATCACAGGCCTGCACGAGATCGGACGGCACCCCAGGTTGGGGCGAACCGAAAGGCAGGGCCATGACGGCCCCACCTGTGAGCGGGGCGGCGAGGATGGCGCCCAAAGCGGAACGGCGGGTAGAGGCGGTCATAGAGCGCCCCCATCCCGGATCGGCCGGATGGCCTCGAACTTCGCCTCCAGCCGCTTGCCGATCTGGCTGAGCATGCAGCCCATCACGTAGATGCACTCGCGGTGCACGACGTCGTCGTGCGTGCCGAGGGTCGTCAGCACGTTGGCCAGACGATCCAGGTGCATGATGTCATCCTCCAGGGCGAGGATCTGGCCCCAGTCGACGCGGGTGATAGTCATCGTGCGCCCTCCCGCAGCGGGCGGGACAGCTCGAAGGCCGCGCTCCAATCGGCTTTGACCCGCTTAGCCACCTCCTCCATCGCGTCGCCGATCGTCATTAGACACTCAAGGCTGAGGAAATCGGAGGATCCGAGGGCGTGCACGAGGCTGGCCCAGCGGACCAGATCGCAGACGTCCGCCTCCATGCTGTGGATGAGGTCAGCCAGGTTGTCTCGGCGGTGCTCACGCTTGCTCATGCCGCCCTCCCGACATTGAAGCGGTGGGCGCCGTAGCCGGTCCACTCGGTGATCGAGGCTTCGGGCTCCTCCGGCTCGCGGTCAGCGTCGCGATCGAGCGCATCTAATAAGGCCAGGTCCGCCTCGATCCGCTCGGCGATCCGGCGGCGCAGCTCACGGACGCGCTGGCGGTCGGCATCGGCGAAGAAGCTGTCGAGACCAATCTGGATCTCGGCGATGGCCTGGTCGGCGAGGTCGGTCTCGCGGCACGCTCGAATGGCCCGGGAGACGGGGCCCAGCTGCCTACCGGACCTCTGGCCTAATAAAGGCTGAGGGCTGCCGGACTGGGGTAATAAGGGCGTGCGTGTGCTATGGGCGTGGATAGCCATTTCGATCCTCGCTCGATCGTGGTGGTTAGGGTCGCCGCGGTGTTGGAAGCACCGTTGCGGCCCGCCCTTCTTGCGCGTATAAAGTTGCCATGTCAACAGATGATGCGCGCAAAAAGTCGAAGATGGGGCGACCCACGGTTGACAGCGAGGAAGTTCGGTCGCGCATGCAACGGCCGCTACTCGACGCCGTAGACGCCTGGTCCGATCAGCAGCCAGACAAGCCGCCGCGGGCCGAAGCAGTCCGCCAGCTCCTCACCGAGCACCTGAAGGCGAAGGGCTATCTGAAGTGACAGAGGGTAGCGATCGGATCAACAAGATCGCTGCGGACGCTAGGCCGCCGGCAGCAGTTACCTCTGACATTTTTGAACTGCTTGATTTCTCAAGGTCATGATGTGCGAAGAAGTATTCATCGTCTTGTAGGTTACTTAGCAAAATTATTTCTAAAAATCTGTTTTAGATATCAATTTCAAAACTATTTTTAAACTGATCCCAGGTTATCCATATAGCATGAAAAGGTTTTCGATAAACGTCATTTATCGATTTAGGTATTGAAAAATCATTCAAAAACACGATCGAGACTAGATGGTTTTTTGTAGTCGGCGCGCCGCCAATAATACCAATTATGCCAGCCTTAAAATCTTTGAAGATAGCCCTGTTATCATTTGCTGACTGATTTACGTCCTCATGAATATCTCTGAGAAGCCTGACATTTTTGTTTTTTAAGGCATTTACTTCCTCGGTCCCGCCTTTAAAAACTTTGGACACAGGCTTCCAAGGCATTTAATGTCTCCCCACCAATAATAGAATTCCTGTCAATTTATATGCCTACCATGGCGCCGAGGATGAAACCACATGATTAGAGCCGACCGCTCATAACGGTCTGGTTGCAGGTTCGAGTCCTCCCGGGCCCACCATCCATTCGTCGCTTCGTGGGAGAGACGCTGAAGGCGAAACGATCCTGACGGAGCCGCTCGTGAACCCTTACCTTCTTGCCATCATGGCCGCTCTGCTGGCGGCCTGGATCGGGATTGGCATTCTCGTCATCGCCTACGGCACGCCGCTCGGCGTGGCCTTCTACGTCTTGGCTATGGTCGCCGCGAACCCGAGGGTGTGGCGCCTGCGCTGACCCCATCCGCCGCCTTGTGGAAGAGGCGCTGAAGGCGAAGCGGTCGTAGACGCCTCGACACCCGTGCGTCGATGGCTATCGTACTATGATGCTGGACATCCCATTCCTAACGCAACCGATCGCGACCTTGGTCGGGACGGTGGTCGGTCTCGGGGCCATCGCTTACCAGACGAACCGCGGCTTTAAGAACCTCATCGCTGCGCAGGATCACCGCGCTGTTATCGAGGCACAGGCGCGCGAGCATACGGATAAGCTAGCCAGGGCGGCAAAAGAGGAGGAGGAGTTGCAGCGCGGGCGGAAGGTTGCAGCTGCGTTGCATGGGGAAGTTGACAGCCTGACCCAACGGTTTGGAGGCATCGCAGATAGCTTCAAGTCGATGCTGGCCAAAAATCTTGACCAGAAAGCCCAGGGACTACCGCTCATCAAGCAGACGATAAAAGTAGCCCACAAAGACTATCCGATATTTGATGCATACATTTCAGATCTGGGATTATTGGGCCCCAGCATAGCCAGAGACGTAAGTTTCTTCTACGCGAAATGTCGCCATGAACTTGCTTACAACGACATCACCGGCCGCGATTTGTTGAGCGAACTGCTCGATGGACTGGCCGTATTTCACGCCGAGCTGGTATCCGAGGGCAAAGAACTTTCCGCGCGGTTAGATGCTTTTTACAACAACAAGTCCGATCCTGGACCGATCAAATTTGGGTATGACTTTAAGGGGATATTTAACCGCGGCGAATAGTAGGGTTATTCGAAAAGGGACGAGCTTGTACTCCTCGACCTTCCCCTCGTAGGACGGGCACAGCACCTTGAAGAGGCTGATGGCTTGGTTGTTGTCGTCGCCACACATCGGCGTCAGGGGCAGCTTGTAGGCGTTCGACCAGTTGGCGCCCGACGTGCTCAGGGTGTCCGTCTTGCAGTTCGCGCTAGCTCGCAGCGGGCCCCGACTTTTCCGCTTCGCGCATGATCTCTAGGTGCGCAACTGAATAGCGGCACTGCCTAACAATCTCTTTTTTGTGATTGGCCTGTTTACAAGTTTTCCGAGTTGGGCGAACTATGAGTTTGTTGGTCATAGTGTTTAATTTTTCGCACTTGATGAACACAGATGGCTCGTGCTTTAGCCGTTGAGTATTTTATTGCAAAAGGACAAAATGCCGTGGCGGAGACCAGATCAAACCAAGCGACTGAAGGGGCCGCAGAAAGTGGTGATGTTTCGTATCTTGCTATAAAAAGCGCAGTCGCCTTAATCGACTCCTATTACGCGACTTTAAGTTTTCTCGGCGCCATATCAGAGAAGGAGAGGTATACTAGATTGGTTAAAGCCTCTGAAGGCTACCTCATGAGACAATCTGAGGACGGAAAAGCAACCCGTCCACTGGAGTATTTAAAAAAATATCTTGACGGCAATGAAGATGTACAAAAAGTCGAGCTTCATCAGCTTTTAGCCGAAGATAAGGGGGTTTTGAAACAAGTACTTGAGCAAATAAAGACTTTCTTGGGGCAGGAACAGACGTACAAATCGACGGGTATTGATGTTAGCACGTCAGGGCGGTTCAACAACGCGGCCAATCTCGGCGTACCGAGTGAGAGAGCCGGAGTTCGCATCAAACACACAAGCACACAAACCAAGCCTCTAGATGTTGATATCCAACAAAGTGCATATCAAAAGAAAGATTGGATGAATGCTATTGGATCATGCAATATTTCTTGGAAATTGCTTAATATTAGGAGCGATAAAACCGGCGTCCTCGTTCAGCTTTATGGCAGAAATCGCTATCGCTGGCATCCGGATGTTCCCAGAAAATCTCAAAGGGTTCACATTGCATTAGAAAAACTGAAAGATTTTGGAGCGAAAGAATTCGATATCGAGTTTAAGCCTTGTGCGATATCTATCTTGACTGGAAAAATATATAAAGAATTGTGATAGAATTTATAATTGTTGTTTCTGCCGAATGGCAACGGAGCGATTAAGCCTCACTCCGCTCTCGTCATCTGCCGCCCATGGTTCTGAACCACGTCGCGGAAAAGTCGGCCACTAGCTGAGGTCGTGACCTTCGCGTCCGGTCCCGCCTTCTGCACGTTGACCACCACGCTGCCGTTGTTCTCGACCTTGGGCCCAGCCACGACACCGGCCCGCCCGGCTGACGCGTCGAGGCGCCCTTCTCCCTGCTGCATCGCCTCGAAGGCTTTCCGAGCCTTCTCCCGGGCCGCCCAGCCCTCGCCATCGGCACGGCCGGCACGAAGTCGGTTCGCGTCATCCATGGTCAGGCCGGGCGCATCCTTCATGCTGTTGGGCTTCAGGACGCGCGGGGCACCGTTCGGCAGGAAGTCGCTGTCTCCGGCGAGGCTCGGCATCCGTGACGCTGTCGCGCCGGCCTGATCGCGACGCAGCCGGTCCAGGAACGGCTTGCGAAGCTGGTAGGCAAGCGCGTGCTTCTGCGGGTTCTCGTATTTTTGAATACCCTGCCGCAATGTCTCTTCATCCGAGGGCGCATTCATCATCGCATCGTAGGCTTTGCGATGGCTGAGTGCGCCCGGCAGACCGAGCATTTCCATGCGGTGATACTGCTGCTGAACGCCCACGTCCTGCCAAGGTTTTCCCTGCGAGTCGGCATACCTTCTCAGCAGGGGAAAGCGCTGGTTGCCCCGCTGGTCGCTCCACTGGGCCGTGCCGTGGGCGTGCCCGCTATCGCCGATAATACCTGGGTCGAGGTTCAATCCAGACTCGCCCTGCATCATGGCGATGGTCGCCTGCGCCTTACCTTTCGGCATGCCGAGGCCGCCGTCTGCGATCGGGCGCTGCAGGTAGTCCATCCAGGAAGCTATGCGAGCACGCCCCGCATCGGTCGTCCGCCCACCCGCGGCGCGACGCCCATCGTTCCCGGTGTAGTTGCCTGAGGGTTCAGTAGAACCGCCACCGCCGATGCTCGGGATGCGCGGCGTACTACCGCCCAGGCCGTTGAACCGCCCCGCTCCGGACCCCGCCGGACCGGCCTCGCCGCGGTAGCCTGGCCCCGAGCCACCGCCGGGCAGGCTCGCACCACCACCAAGGCCAGAGGGCCGCCGGAAGCCGCCACCGCCCGAGTAGGCCGCGGACTGGATCCGAGCACCGGCAAAGGGCCCGTCGCCGTCAGCGGAGCTTTTCTGAGCCGTAGCGCCCTGGTCCAGCAGCTTCTGGAGCGCATCCTCCAGCGACTTCAGGTGCCGGGAGTTGGCGTCCATCGCCTCGCGTAGGCGCTTGGCTCCGTCCTTGTCGCCGCGCTCGTCCAATTCCTTGAGGAGGTCCGACTGCAGGAGGGCCTGCTCCTTGGCCGTGCCGATCTTGCCACGGAAGCTGCCGACAGCTTCCTCGTTCACGAACTTTTCGTCCCCGGGCAGCGGGGCGAGGCGGCGAGCAAGCGGGCCGTGGCCGCCATCGAGATGGCGCAGGCCTTCAATCACCTTGCCGTTGTTGAAGCTTTGGATCGCCGCCGCGATCTCCTTCACGCTCTCGGCGAGCGGCCGGACCAACGCGGTTGTCGAGACCAGCATCTCCTTCGCGGACGCGCCGGCACCCTTCCAATCAATGGCGTTCAGCTCACGGCTGATGTCCTCTAGGCCGGTACGGAGACCCTTCACGAAGTCGCCGCGCTGATCCTTGGCGATGCCGTCTACCCACTGCGTGAACTCGGACGCATACGGCAGCACCTGCCGGGCGATCGTCGTGCCGATGGTCTGCATCGAGGTCCGCAGGTCGGCGATGCTCTGCTCGAACGCCTCGGCCTGGAGGATAGCCTTCGGATCCAGTGGGCCGAGGCGCTGCTTCTGAGCGTTCCACACGTCGGCCAGCTTGCCGAGATGCCCGTCGGCGATGCGCCCGAAGTCGGCGTTGCCGAACACGTGCTGGGCGAAAATGCCTCGCTCGATCGGGTTCTTGATCGTCTCCATGAAGGTGAGGCTCTTGCGGAGCTTCTCGCCCTCGTCGGTGGTGCCGCGGATGTCCTTGGCGAAGTCCTGAAAGGCCTGCCGGCCAGCGGCGTCCGTGCCCTGCCTGGTCAGCCACGAATAGGTTTCGCCGATCCCGCGGGAGAACTCGCGCATGTTGCCGGCGAAGGTCTTGGTGCCGGCGGCGACCGCATCCTGCTCCAGCCCGAACTTGCGAGCGACGGCACCGAAGGTCTGAAGCGTGCCGGCTGCCACGCCCGTCTCGCGGCTGAGTGCACCGAGGCTCGAAAGATTGCTGGAAAGCTTGCTCAACGACATCGCCACGCCGGCCACCGCCGCACCCGCCGTCAGGCCCGTGATGCCGACCGTCGCGAGCGCGGGGTTCAAGATCGTGGTCGCCGAGCGCGCCGTGGACTGGATCGCGGCCTCGGCCTTGCCCATGCCCTTCGCCAAGGTCTCGCCGTGGCTGGCGCCCTGCCGGGAGACATCGAGCAACTGGGCCCGGAGGGACTTTAACGGACCGCTGAACGCATCAACGACTTCCGCGCGCATCCTGAGTGCTTCATCGGCCATGTCGGCCTCCTATCGAGTCTGTGGCGGCGCTCAGGTGTAAAGGCCGGCTGGGGTGCCGCCGGAGCCACCCTGGCCAGCGCTGGATTGAGTCTGGCCACCGCCGTTGAAGGCTTCCGGCAGGACGAGGCTGATGTCGGTGGTGGTGCCCTGCGGGCCCTGGCTCGCGATCACGGCCTGGATCGCCAGCTGCATGCGGTCCTTGGTGAACAGCATCGGCGAGAAGACCGAGACGACATCGCCGATGTGTTCGAGCCAGAGGGTGTTCTGGTCCTTGAACCAGCCCTGGACCTTGATGTTGACGCTGATCTGGTTGGCGAGGTTGAACCCGTTCTCGTGCTGGGCTCGCATCCGCATGTCGGCCTGATCGCCCGGCTGCTCGGCGATGAAGTGGAACGGCGCGTGCTCCGTGACCGCCGAGTTCTTCACGGTCGCGGTCACGTCTCGCGACGCATCGCCGAAGGTCTGGTCGTTGCCGGGCTGCTGGCCGATGGACTGGATCTCGGAGAAGGCGTCCGCATAATCGAACACGGCATTGGCCGCTAAAATATTTCGGCCTTCTTCCAACTCGGCAATGGCGCCCGACTTGGCCTTCAGCCGGTAGCCGACGATGTCCGCGCCCTGCCCAGGCAGCAGGTAGATGTTCCGAAACCTGCACAGCCGCTCAATGAAGGCGAACACGCTTTCGCCGGCCTGGACGTTGACCTTCGGGAACGGCTTGTCAGCTCCGCCCGTGTCGCCCTTCAAGCTGAACTTGATGCCGTAGGGCTTGAGCACCGCGCCGGCGATCTGGCTCAGCGAGTAGCCTTTGAACTCACTCTGCTTCTCATGATCGACCGTCGCGCGGGCGATCACCTGGGAGCGGGTGGTGCCCGTGATCTGCAGGCCATGCTCCTTGGCATCGTAGGCCGGCTGCCGACCCGTAATGCGTCCCTCAGAGACGGCCTGACGCCCGCCGAGGATCACCTCGCAAGGATCGCCGATCCCGAGCTTCATCGCGGCGAAGTCCGGGGCGCTCTCAGCCGGGGCGGCCGCGGTGAAGGTGAACCGCGGGAACAGCTCGACCCCGGACCGGGTGACCGACACGGTCTGCCAGTTCAGGTAGTTCTTGCCCTTCACCTTGATGGAGGCGACTTCCTGCGGCTTGGGCATGTCAGGTCACCTTCTGCCACTGAGAGCCATTCCACCGGAGCTTGATCCCGAACAGCTCCCGGATCTCACCGATGCGCGGCGGGTCGTTCGAGGCGACGGGTTGGGAGTTCGGCTGATCGGTCATGCGGCCTCCGAGGCGGCGCTCTCGCCGGCCAAGCGCTGGACGTCATGCTCGACCGACAGCTCCTCCAGGATGGCCACCAACTCGTCGTAGAGCAGCGCTCGGATCGGCTCGGCCTCCCGCTGCATCACCAGGCGCGGGGCGACCCGTGAGGCCAGGCCCAGGATCTTGTTGCGCACCCTCGACAGGCCACCGGTCATGATTGCGATGGCGTCGTCGATCAGCACCACCCTGCCGGTCGCGATGTCGTTCTTGATCTCGGCCGAGATCGCAAGCGCTCGATCCTTCCGAGCCCGCTCCTGGGCTGGGTCGAGGTTGCCGACCGGGATCTCGGGCGTGGCCTTGAGGTGGGCGATGTAGGCTCGAACCACCGGGATCAGCGGATAGCGTCCGCGCTCCTCCTTCGGCAGTACGTCCTCCGCCACGAGCTGCTGAACGCGGCGTGCCGTCAGATCCAGCGCGCGTGCGATTGTCGACACCGGCACCATCAGGGCCGCGTCGGCGGCAGCATCAGTGGCAGGAGATTTCGCTTTCAACGGCCGGTTTCCTCGAAGCTATGATGTCAAATTGGATTTGAGACTGCGAAGCGAAACGCGCTGTAAAAGTTGATACCTGCGGACAAGCCGAACTCGCGCGGACCCGTGTCCTAGGGGAGGGCAAAAGAGGACCCGAGTCCTATTTATGGTCGGTCACCATCCCGCCGGAGAACCCAAAGGGTCCCCCCTACTGGGCATCGACATCCATCTCGGCCTCGAACGCCGCCATCTCCTCGTCCGAGAAGGCGACAGCACTGCACCACTGGAAGTGCACCGGGATCGGCATGGCGTAGGACGGGACGCGGTAGGAGCCGAGGGCATCCCGCCGAACCTCACCGCCCTCCTCAATCAGCAGGCCATCATCGAGCAGAGACTTGAGGGTCTTCGGCGAGCAGCCGGGCAGCTCACCACAGCCGACCCGATCGAGGGCACGGCGCTCGGCAGAGGTGCGACCAGGATGAGACATGCGGCTGTTGCTCGACATGATGCTGTCCGTTCCCTGTGATGCTCGGGCTGGGGAGGAGACCGCAGCGGGGTGACCCCACCGCCGCGATCTCCCGGGATCCCTGCTTGGTCAGGGGTGCAGTCGTGCCGGCCTTCGTATCCCTCGGTTCCATGGCCATGGATCAGGCAAGGGACAGGCTGGCTTTCCGGTGTTGGGCTGACTGCATGGCCCTCAATGGCGTGGGCAGGAGGCCCTTGCGGGCCGGACCCACGCAATCTCGTTCAGGCGACGCGCTGCCAGCGGGAGCCGTCAGCGGCATAGCGCTCGGCGCCTACCGTGAAGGCCGAGCCGGGCGTGTTCAGATCACGCCGGGTCTGCTCGACCGCCGAGCGGGTCTGAGTGCTCTTGGCCTCGGCCTCGCGGTTCTGCGCCAGCCAGGCGGCCACGCGTTCCGCCGAACTCAGCTTGCGCTCGGCGGCAGCCGGCTCGGGCTTGCGGAACACACGGCGCGCCCAGGCAGCGCCTTCCTCGATCTCAGTGCGGTTCATGGACGATCCTCCCATGGATCGGGGCGACCTCGCCCCAGATGTAGCCGGCGTCAGTCCCGAGGGCGGGCAGCTTCACGCGGCTGGCAATCGAGCTGTGCGGCTGGTCTGATCTGCCGTTCCAACTGCACCGGGGCTCGCCTGGCGGGACTGGTTCGGCGCCATCCGGCAGGGCGTAGTTGGCGGCCTCGATCAGCGCGGCCCGCTCGCGGATCTTGGCGAGCAGCGGCACCAACCGCTGCGCCTCGTCGACGTACTCGGCGGCCAGCTTCTCGACCTCGGCGCTGGCCTTCATGGCCTTGCGGTGAAGATCCTTACGACGCTTCTGCTCGGTGTCGTGCGCGGCCTGGGCCTGCGCCTCGGCGATCACTGCGGCGGCGTGCTGAACATCCAGCTGGTCGAGCTGGATCTTGGTGAGGGCGATGCGGTGGTCGAGGGCGGCGACGTCGTCAGCGCTGCCGCTCAACAGCACGTCGGAGCGGCTGGCTTCCCAAGCTTCGCGCTCGGCCTGGGCGGCATCGCGCTCGACACTGATCTGAGCGGCGGTCCGCGGCGCGGGCGGCGTCGGGTACAACACGATCTTGCTGGGCTTGAGGCCGACCACCGGAGCGAGGGCGCGGTCGTGACGATCGTGTCGGACGTTGACTGTCGGAAGCGCGTTCATGCCGGCCATCCTCAAGCTGCCTGACGGAGAGCGGGAGCGGCCGGAGGCGTGCGGGGGCCGTCGTCTGGGCTGAGCCGAACACCGTGACGGGCAAGGTGGGCGCGCACGCCCTGGCGGACGAACTCAGACATGGTCTGACCGCGATGGCGGGCCGTCGCTTCCACCGCTCGGGCTAGGTCTGTTTCGACCTTGAACCGAAGCAGCGCTTCTCGTCGGAGAGGATTGGTCATGATGTGGCTACGCCTCAATCAATGCGTAGCCAAACGATGGGCCGCATACTGCAATGCGGCAAGTCACTGATGGAAATGCTTAAGCCACTGGCTCTGCCATCCCGTAGTCCTTAGTTGTGCACTGTTGCGCTATGTTATATTTCGGCCCAAATTTTCATGCCAATATGCCGCACCTGATGTTTGGCGTTCTGCGTCGAGGGCCCATGATTGAGCAAGCGCCACGAGCGGCCAGAGAGTTCCATGTCGGTCCAGCCGGTGACCGTTGGCTCCTGATGCGAGATCTGAGTACCGGGGAGCCTTATGTTCTGCACCGCCCAACGGACGAGCCAGAGGTCGAGCTAGATCTCGGATCCTTCCTCGTCCTCTTCCGAGGTCAGGAAAGGATAGGCCTGATGCAACTGATCGCATCGCTGCTGCCAGACGAGGCTGCGTTGAACGACGGCGCTGCGAATGTCGTCCGTCCGTTGAAGTTCATGTCGCGGTGGATAGCGGGCCAGCCCAACTAAGCTGGGCCCTTTCATCAAAGCAGGGCGATGAGCTTACTTAGCATCTTCTTGATTGCGCTTCTCGTCCTCGCCGTCTGCGGCGGCTTTTTGGGCGGCCGAACCTACGGTGGCTACGGCTATGGGATCGGCGGGATGATCGCGATCGTCTTGGTGGTGCTCGCATTCACAGGCCGGTTGTGATGCCACGCCGGCCGCCTATGCTTCTCTCTCGACGAGGTTGAAAAGAAGCGTATCCTCACGCCAGCCCAAACATAAGGGCACGGGAGGAATAAATGTCCGCGAACTGGAAGCTAGTCAAAGACGATCTGGATTGGAGCCTGAATACCGGCGAGGATGTGAAGGGCCGAGCCGAGCTGAAGGAAGCCTTCAACAAGGACGACGCCAAATATGTAGGGTCCGCAATTGAGGCGTACAAAATGGGGCAGCGCGACAATCACAAGCTGTCAAACATTTCTCGATGTGCGCAAGAGGATGACAAGCGGCTGTATAACATGGGCCGAAAACTCATCGGCTTAAAGGCTCTGTAGACATCGAGCCGTAGTCGCAAGTCAGGGCTGCCATCGCCTAGACTTGCGCGCAATTGCAGCTTCGGATAAGTTATTCAACTTTCGACTGACAGTATTCTAAGCAATCTGATGCGTGGTGGATCTTCTTATATAGCTGCTTATTCTCAGCATCGCTCAGTCTGTCGTTGACTTTGCTTCTAAGTTTTTCCAATTCACTCTGATAGAATTTGATTTCTATTTCCCACAGATTGTTTGCGCGGTTCTGAGTGTTGACAATCCGCGTCTCTTTGTTCGGCGACGACATTTGTTCGCTCCAAGGGCTCATCGTTCTCGTCCGCCAACTCGGATCGAGCGTGATGCGTCGGCTTATGCCCTGTCATGTGCCTGCGAGGAACGGCCGACCAGCTGAGCGCCCTGGTTTCGCTGTCACCCGCAATGCCGCTGACGTCCCCGCTTCTAGCGCAAGCTTCCGTTAACCACACCGGCTTCCTGTGGATGGGCGTGGCCGTATCGAGCCGCGATCGATTGACCTGTCGGCGAGGGAGACCAGCGATGGACCAGCAAGCCGGGGACGACCACGAAGACCGCGCCCAGATGGAGTGAACATCCGCTCGGCCCTCTGCTCGGCGAGCGTCATAGCCGCACCTCGTAGTCCGAAGTCGAGCGAGCTGCGTTGCAGTCTCCGATGGGGCGCGTCCGCTGCTGCCCGCTTAGGACGCCCCGATGAACCTCATCATTTGGCTGATCTCCAGGGTTACCCAGTTCTTCTCCGGCGGAGGTGACGCTCGGAGAAGCTCCTCTGCAGCGGGCGAGGGCGAAGTTCGCGGCCAGGAAGGCCGCCACCAGCGCAGGGGCGGGAATTTCGACGATGACTATCGCGCCGCTACGGAAATCCTGAAGATACGCATGAGCAACCGCTTCCCGGACAACTACCATGCCCGAATGGGCTCCGAGAAGTACGGCACGCGTGACTTCGGAGATGAGCGAGCTGAGGCAATCGACACAGCGTCGGCTGTCATAGCCACGGCGCTGCGCAACGGCGCTACCGTCAAGCAGGCTGCTGATGCAGGCGCAGCCAGCGTCGGTATCTGAATAGCGGTTGGCGTGCTGCTAGGGCCGCACCTCTGCTGCCCGACGCTTCCGCTCCTCCTGCACGTCCCCCATGGCGATCGCGATATCGCTAGCCGGCACGTTCTTAAGCCTGGGGATGAGTTTGAGCAGCGTTTCCCACGGTAGCTTCTCGACCAGCATTTCGGCCGCGCGCTTCGCAGCTTCCTTCCGATCCGCATCGGTCAGGTGAGCGTAGTGCTTTGCCCAGACCCCGCGGATGATGTCGTTCCGCTGCGGCTTAGTGATGTAGCCAATGCGGAATAGCTCGCGGGCCGCTCCTTCCTGCCAATCAGGATTGTCCTTCGCCTCGTCCCAGACCTGCTTCAACACACTGAAATCATGCTGGGCGTCGGCCGATAGGGGCTTCCGAGACGCGTTAGCCCGCTTCGGTCCGGTCGCTTCGGCCGCCGCTTCCCGCACGCTCAAACCCGCAACGCGTTGCGCTTTTGACGGATCGCCTTCGACGTGCCGGGCGATCCGCATGTAGAGCTGCGCGGTCCTAGGCGAGACCGTGGTGTTCAACCGAAGCCAAGCGTCCCAGCCGCCGTGCGGGACAGTCTCTTTGGCCTGGCCGAGCAGCCGGCCGCACTCAACGGCGTAGCGGGCGCCCTCGCGCTTGGCGTCTTCAACACCAGCATGGGCGGCGTTAATGGCGCTCGCAATATTCGACTTCGTCATCACGGATCTCCCGTTGCTAATGGATGGTAGCAGACTGCGGACAGGGCGGACATTCCGGACAAATGTCCGGTTTGTCCGGTGTCCGGGACCGGACGGACAGGACAAAACCCTAGGGATCTGTCCTGTCCGTCCGGTCGAGCCGGTCATTCAGCGGCCTCGATCATCCAGAGATGGTCGACACCTTTGAGCGCCACCGAGCCGATCAGGCTGCGGCCGAGACAGGTATCAACAGCGCGCTTGAAGGCTTTCCGCTTTGCCTCGGTGCGCTTGGCCTCATCGTCACCATCCGCTGGGTAGATCGCGCTGAACCCAATTTTCACGGCCTGCAACGGGACCGCGCGAACCTCAGCGCCCTCGTCGCCGAACGGCCAAGCACGCACCCCATCGTCAACGAGGCTCGACAGCAGGGCTTGCCGGAAGACCTTCACGGATGTCGGCCAGCGTTCCTTGCCAGCCGCCATTGCGGCGGAGGACACTCGATCCGTCTGCCACTGGACTACACAGGTCGTGATCGGCTCCTGATCGTAGTTCTCGCCGACGGTGACGACCTCCAGTGCGAATGGGATCTCGTAGCCGCAGCGTGCGCCACGGACCTTCCGGATCGCCATGCGCGTGTTCGAGATCGTGCCGCCCTCGTCGCGGTTGGCGAGCACCGCCAGCACCACGTCGGCAGCGGCTTCCTTGGCGGAGGATCCACGGGTACCGGTCTCGGTCGTCTTTCCGAAGTGGTCGATGCCGAGGACGAACGCGCCGGTCTGACGGCTCAGTGCCTCCATGGCGTTCATCACCTTCTGCGCCTCGGCGGCGCTGTTCTCGTCGCCGAAGCCAGCGGCTGCAGCCACCGTGTCGATGATGATCATCGCCAGCGGGAGGTCGAACGTCTCGCGCAGATGTTCAGCCGCAGCCTTTGCTGTCGCGGCCAGCTGCGCCACCGCCTCGGTGCTGAGGAGGCGCGGGCAGTCCTCGATCCAAGCGAACGGTAGACGTTCGGTTGCATCCGAGCCGAGCTTGCCGTGAACCAGCCCCCTCAAGCGGATGGGGATCTCAAAGGCACCTTCTGAGGCGACGAACAGCACGCCGCCGCGTCGCATGACCCGCCGGCCGGCGAACGGCTCGCCGGTCATGATGGATGCGGACAGGTCGAGGGCCGTAAAGGTTTTGCCGGAGCCCCACTGCCCAGGCATCAGCCCCTTACCGGTCTCGCTAATTAGGTCTTGGACAAGCCAGTCCCGATCGGCCTGCGGATCCGCATCGCCATGCCACCGGATGCTGATGGCAGGCCCATTGCGAGCCGGGACATCGTCACGCCGCTTACTCCGCGGTAGGACGTCAGGGTCCGGGCCGGGCCAGTCGTGAAACCGATCTGGCTCGTCCAGCGAGGAGCCGTTTAAAGAGCGCTCCGACATCAGGCGCCTCCTCGTGAGCCAGTGGGGCTGAGTAGCGCTGCAGCATCTGCGGCGCTGGCGAGTGCGACGGCGGCTTGGCGCAGCGCATACCGAAGGCCACGGCTGTCACCGATCGCCGCCATCTCCGAGGCCATCCGGGCATAGGCTTCAGCGATCGACGCGGCCTCGGCGACGGCGTCGAAGGTGTGAACGGCCATCGCTGCCCGCTCGGGGCTGTGGAAGGGCGCGTTCATGCCCGCCCTCCGATCCGCACTACGGAGAACAGTTCGTCGAGGCGGCCGACGAAGCCGACCTCGGCTGCCTCCAGGTGATCAGCCAGGAGCGCAACGTCTTGCACGCCATGGGTGACGAACGAGGCCTCGATGGAGGTCATCAGGTCGCCGATCGTGTCCTTCAGGAAGCCGGCCTGCTGATCCACAGTCATGTCTGGCCGAGACACGAGCTTCAGGTACGCCGTCGCCGCCAAGTCGGCGCCGAGGGCGTTCATATGGTCGATGCCGACGCGACGAACTTCGTCGTCATCTCGGGCGGCCTCAAGCCGAGCGTCAGTGTCGCGCATGATCTGTCTGAGGGTGGAGCCGCTCATGCGCGCCCCCAACGGTCAGTCACCGTGAAAGCCAGTTCGGCCACGGCGGAGGCTACAGCCGGCGACAGACCGAAGCGCGCGGCGAGATAGAGATCTTGCCGAAAGGCGGGGGCGGGAGTATTTCCGTGAAGGTCAATCGCCAGAGCGACATTCTCGGAAACCTGCCTCGGCCCGCGCTGAGCGCAGGTTTTCTTTTGCATACTATGCGGCCTCCTTCGAAGCCTGCCGAGCCTCGAAGGCCTGCAGGTCGGCCAGCCGCCAGTAGCGGCGTCCATTGATGCGGATCGGCTGGGGAAACCCAAGTTTCGGGTCAGCCAGCCATCGGAAGATCGTCATGTCCGACACGCCGTAGCGGGCGCGGGTGATCGTGGTCGGCAGCAAGTCTTCGTTGGACTTTGGGACAGCAAGTGGCATTGCGTGGCTCCTTGTTAGGGCACGCTCAGAATGAGTAGATTGAAGGCCGAGATGGGAGGCCGAAACCTGCGCGATTTTAAGGGGTAGGTTTTACCCCCTGAAGCTAAGGTCCGGGTCGGCGCGCCCAGGTTAGACCATCGTCGGCTAGCTCAAACGCTTTGACCGCAGTTTTGATCGCACTAGTCCAAGCGTCGCTTTTAGCTTTCGGCCCATTACTCAAACTGGCCGCGCCACTAGCTACGAAGCCAACAAAGCGGGCGTTGTCTTTGGCCGAGATCTTCAGCTGGGTCATCATTGTCCAGCCCTGCGAAATCCCGAACACAAAACCAACACGCCAAGGATCGCCCGGCCGACCGCCAGTGTCGATAGCTTCCGGGGTCAACCGCTCTACGATGCGCAGCAGAGCATCATGAGCGTTGCGCAGAGTATCTATTTCGACGGCTAGGTTGTCTTGCGCACTCGTCGCTCGTGCCCCGGAGGCGGTGTAGCGGCCAGCAGAAAGGTCGACCGCATGCGCCGCTATAAAGTCTGCCAGCATTGCAGAAACGGACTTCGCGTCCGCCAGCCCTACTTTGGCAGCAGCCTTTGCCGAAGGCTCCGTTCCAAGCTTGTACCGTGAGTAATAATCGGCCCAGCGACATCCATCGACAACGCTTTGGCGACCGCCCCAAAGCGCATCGGAGCGCGTCATACCTCCCTCCCCCGAAGCTTGCTGCTCCGGCGTGATGATCCGGATATGTCCATCATCAATGAGTCGGCCGACTTCCAGATCAATTGGGAGGCGGCCGTTGAGCATATGTAGCCGGGACGAAGGGACGAGTTCGGCTGCTAGCAATCGGGTCTGCGCCGCCTGAAACGTACTGCTAGGCGGCCTCGCCCTGTTCCCGAAGGCTTCCTGCTGCCGACGAGTGCTCCGAATGAGCTGCTTGAGATGCTGGTTGTTCGGCTCCTGCCGTAGCTGAGTCTTTAGGTACTCCACGATGTCGAAGTCGTCGGTCACTGAATGCCCCCAGTCAGATTACCGACGTGTGCCGCCCACGCCTCCAGCGCCGCCCGCTTCTCGTCGAGGTACTGGTAGCGGTTGTAGACGGCCGCCACGCCCTGGATGACGCCGGATCGATGGTTCAGCACGGCCTCGATCACATGCGGTTCGATCTTTAGGCGGCCCATACCTGTGGAAGCCGTCCGGCGCAGATCGTGCAGCCGCCAGGGTTCGATAGCGATGCTCTCAGGATCGGCCCCAGCGGCAACCGCGTCGGTGTGTGCAAGAGCCAGCATCACGGCGTCGAGGCGCGCCTTGGCCTTGGCGTAGCCCGAAATGCCGCTGTTGCCAGTCGTGCTGATGAGATAGCCGGGTCGCCCTGCCACCCGCGGTAGTGAGCCCAGGACGTCCTGTGCCGCGCCGCTCAACGGCACGTCGTGAGCCTGACCGTTCTTGGCTCGCTCGGCCGGTATGGTCCACAGCGTGCCACCCTCTCGCAATTCGACGCGCCGCATCTTCGCTACCTCGTCGCGGCGCTGGGCCGTGAGGAGCAAGAGCTGGACGAAGGGACCGAAGGGCCAGCCGATAGATCCGCAGGCTCGCCAGACCAGTCGCACTTCATCGTCGCTCAGGACTCGGTCGCGGCTCGTCTCGGCTGCCGGCGCCTTGATCCGCACGCATGGGTTCGCGTCAATGACACCGCGATCTGCAGCCCAGTTGAACAGCTTGGACAGGGCCGCGAGCGTGCGGTTGGCTGCCACCGGCGTTCCGGCATCCACAATCCCATCGAGAAGTTCGATCACATCGCGGCGGCCGATGTCCTGGATCTTCCGCCCGTCCCAGACCGGCAGCACCTTGGTCCGCAGGATCCGGATTGTCTCTTCGGCCGTGCGGGGCCGGTTCCGCGGCTTCACGTGACGCTCGATGAAGCTGTCGATCACCGGGCCGACCAAATCCCGGGCTGGTGGGGGAACAACCACCTTGCGCTCGGCAACCGGATCCTGACCGAGAGACACGGAATGTAGGGCGGCCCTCCCCTCGGCTCTCGCTTGAGCAAGGTCGAGACCAGGATAGGTGCCGAGGGTGAGCTTCCGGGTCCGGCCGCCATGCCGGTATCGGACCGCCCAGCTTTTCGCGCCGGACGGCTGGATGATGAAATACAGCCCGGGCAGCGTCGCATCCGGGATCTCTAACCGGCGCGCTGCGTCCGGCTTTAGGCGCTCTATGGCTTGCACGGTGAGGACTCGCGCTGCCACTCTGGTGATCCTCCGGGGTAACCAGGGGTAACAGAAACCGGGCGTTATGCCCTGTTACCCAGTGTTACTAACAAAGCATCACAATGGCAGTTTTTGCTAGTCCTGGCAAAGCCGTTGACCTCCAGAGAACCACCTGAGTGTTAGGGCTTGTTTTGCTCCCTAACCAGATTGTGGATCTGGGGGTCCCCCGTTCGAGCCGGGGCGGTGGTACCATAGAATTTGTGAACATGTGGAAGGGGTTGGCTTAGCGCCAGCCCCTTTTGCTTGTACGCTTTGCTTCCTGGAAACGGCAGCCAGGAAGCCAATAGGAAACATTTTGAGAAACCGACCGAGCGGGAAGGCGATGGAAGTTCCGCGATGTCAGCATTGCGGTTGGCCAACGAATAACGCTGGCGCAAGTCTCCTGCTGCCCTCCCCAGCGTGGGCACACGGTGGCCGCTCCGGTATCCCGGCCTGGCAGTCGGACAGCACGTCCGTAGCGGTCTTCATCCCCAGTGGCGATGATCGATCCGAGCTTGGGTAAGATACCTTTAGCTATCATGCCGACTAAGCTGCCGCATCACGCTGGCGGCCCCTGTGGCCGATTGACGCCCAGAAGGCCTCGTACCCACTCAAATCTGGCCCTTGTTCGCCTCTTAGAGCATGTTTGAGGGCGGCTTTCAGAATGGATTGTAGAAGGCGTTGGCGGCCATGAGGCTGGCGACGCAAGCGAGCCGGCCCGTGGCGACATCGAGGCGACCGGCTCGCTCGCGGTGGAGGGCGGCCAAGTGGCGGAGCCAGCCGAAGTTGCGCTCGCCCACCCAGCGCCGCTCCAGCACGATGAAGCCCTTCTGATCGGGTTCCTTCTCGCCGACGCGGCGCATGCCGTGGATGTTGCACCGGTCCTGGCAGCGCTCAGCCGCGAAGGCGCCGTCGAGGATGGCCAAGCGCAGGCCGGGCCACTGCTTCTTGCTGTCATTGAGGGCTGGCAGGGTATCGCGATCCTGCACGTTGGCCGGCACGACGGTGAGCGCCAGGACGTAGCCTTCGGCATCGACCAGGGCCACACGTTTGCGCCCCACGACCTTCTTGGCTGCATCGTAGCTGAGCGGCCTGCGCACGCTGATGCATTTGACGCTCTATGCGCCGATGATCGCAAGCCATGGCTTCAACCGGCGTCCACATCGCCGCCGTTGTCGGCGAGCCAGAGCCTGCATCACGCTCTCGAACAGGCGCTTGTCGATCCAGCGCCAGAGCGGTTTATCGCGAGTTGTTGGTTTGGCTGCGGAGGCGCCAGACCGGAATGCGATCAGGGTTCAAACGAGCGCGCCGTTCCTCCATGTAACGACTGAAAGAAAACTCGGAAACGAGAACGGCCCCGCCGATCGCCAAGCGCAGTCGTTCTTGAGCCGTCTCCTCAAAATCGTCAGCCTCGCGCAGGAGACTTTGGATGCGTTGCAGGTCGACGGTGCCGCCCTGGATTAACGCCGCTGCATCGACGTAATGTTCAAACGCACGGGACCGACACCAAAACCACAGCAAATGCTCAGGGCTCGCCAAGCGAACTTCAGCTCCAAGCCACGTGCAAACCACCGCCTCCGCCAGCAACCCTTCTTCCACAGGACCTAGACAAGGCCGGAGGGATAGATTGATCGCGTTCGCGCGCGAGCGTCGATCCATATATGGGGCGAAACGCTGACGGGTCTCCTCCGCAAGCACCGTGGCATGCCGGTACTCATCCGCGCGCGACCTCACTACGATCTCAATATCTTTAACGTAGCGGGGCCGCTCGTAGCGAGCCAGCGCTATGTGACCAAGTACGGCGTAGGACAGTTCCCGGGCGTTCAGGCACCCAACGATATCCTGGAATATCTTAGGTAGCTGACGTGGCGTCGGATCATCCAGATCGTTGACATTGACCAAGAGATCTTGAATATCGACCGATAACTTTGCCATGTGCTCACACCACAAATATTGGAGTATTTTTCAGCTGCGATAGTGCAGATCCGAACGAACTAAATGGCGTTGATCTGCTAAGCCGAAAATTCGTACGATTTGATTGATCAGATCGACGCGCTGCAGGCGTCGGTCCGCGAAGATCGTGAACATGTCCTCCGACCGCATGTAAACGATCCGCCCTCGTGGAAAGTGCTCGTACTCATAGTCAGCGATGATGGGTGGCAAGCCTTGCGATCTCAGACCAGCGTGCCGGAGCCGGCGCCAGGCTTCCCACACCGTGTAATGCGCCCCCGAATAAGTCAGGCAGTCGCCATAAGGCTCTGCTTCGGCAAGCGGCGCGAGCGCATGTACGATCGTCCACGGACCACCGGCGTCGCGAACTCCCCAAAAGATGCCAACGCAGGGTTCATGCTGAGGGCCGCTCATTTCGCACCTTCGCTTTGAGCGGCAAATCGCGTGGATGTCGCACAAACATCCATCATGGCAGCGTCCAGATTTCGGCGTCATCAAGTCGCTGCACCGGGCCGAAACCAGACACCTGCGTGTCCCAGTTTTCACCGTGAACAGGGACGACCGCTTTCGGCCCTATGGCTGCCACGAAGGCACGCAGGTCGTCAGGCGCAGCATGTCCGCTGCTGTGAAGGTAGGCAATCTCAGCCCCCGCTGCTTTGCACCACTCAAGCGGCTCGGCGTGGTAGGGCGTGTTGAGGTAGCCGCGCCACATCGAATAGTTGAAAGCGTCTCCCTTTACCGGAATGAGGCCCGATCGCTCGTAGTCACGCATTAGCGATCTGCGCAGCATTACAACTGCGCCGGAAGGAAGATCGCGGGCGGAGACGCCGTGACGCGCCATGCGAGCGATAAAGTCCTCACGACCCTGCTTCGCGTACCAGCCGCGTAGCCCGGCGGTGATCACGACCTTGAGGTTCGGGAAACCGGCTCGCGGCACCCGCGTACCCTCCGTGATACGGTCCAGAACGTCTGCGGTGTAGAGATCGAGCACGAGCGTGCGCCCGGTGCGCTTTGCGGCGTTGTACAGCGTCACCGTGCGATCGACGTTTTGGCCGGACCAGGCTGCAAAGACGCGGCCCTCCGTCCGTTCGAACAGCGCGACGAAATCATCCTCCAGGGCATGCTCGCTCATGACCGGCTTGTCGGTACCGAGGTTGGTGCCCTCGCAGACGAGTACATCGACGTTTCGCGGAGGACGCTTCATCAGCGCATCAACGAGTTTGCCCTTGCGCCCGTGCCGGCGGAAGTCGCCCGTATAGAGCACCCGCCGATCTGCCCCTTCGACCAGCAGCATGTAGGCGTCGAAGGCGCTGTGATCGGTCAGCAGCGGCGTGACGGTGAACGACCCGAGCCTGATCGGGCCGGAACGGCTCGACCAAGTCTGCAGCGGTCGCGAGAGCGGAGCGCGCCCGATCTCGCTGGTGATGGCTATCAGCCTTGCCGAAGCCGCCCCAGTCCATACCGGCCAGTCTGCGGGTAATTCGTGCAGCAGCCCGTAATGATCCTGGTGCGGGTGGCTGATTAGCACCGTGGCCGGTTTCGATAGATCCAAGCTGACAGGCAACAGGCCGGTCGCTCCTTCGGGGGCGTCCAGCGGCCGGCCCGCATCGAGGACGAGGCGTATGCCGTCAGGATGCGCGATCTCGATGCAGCTGCCTCCGATCTGCCGGGTGCCGCGGTGGACGGTAAGCCGCAGCGCCATCAGATGCGGATCTGCGTCGCGTCGCCCACCGGACGAACGTTGCCAATCCGCTCCTTAAGATCGCCGAGATGCGCCTTCCAACGCTGGTCGTCGCGTTGTCCGGCATCGAACCCAAACACCACGAGGTTGACCTGCGGAGCGGGACCGAGATGAAGCTTCGCCTTGCCGGTTCCGACCGCTTCGATCAGCGGCGACATTTGACGCGCCCAACCCATCGCCTTGAAGGCAACGAGGTTTTCAGCGACCTTGGTGAAGCTTGCCTCTACCGCTTCCCGCTGGGCCTCCAGCACGATCCGATAATCATCGATCTGTCGGCAGACCGGGGCCGGTTCGTCCGCAAGAGCGCGGAGTTCCGCATTGGCATAGGTCTTGGCCTCCCAGAATACCAAACGGACATCAGTCCCGTCGGCTTCGACTGCTGCGAAATCGATGCGTGGTGCAGTGGCGGTGCGGCCACCCTCGAATGTGTGCTTGCCCGGGAAGGCAATTTCAACATCAAGTACGCTCGAGTTTCGTACTGCGATCTCGTGGCAGCCCCGCTTTTCTTCGCCTGCGAACAGACCGGCGGCGGTTTTAAGTTTAGAGAGGGTGGCGGGGCCTTCATAGCGGCTGACTAAGGCATGCTGCAGCAGGGCGGCAGTGTCGAAGGTCCCATCGGCCGTCAAAGGTACCTGTCCAGCTAGTGCGGGATCAAGCAGGTACTTCTCATGCGTTGTGACGCGCAGCTCGCCGTGCGGGCATGTTACGGTGAACAGGGCCTGTCCCCGCCAGTAGACATTGAGCGAACGACCTCTGGGCGCGATCACGAGGGATGCGTCGTTCATGACATCGCGCCACCAAGAGTTTCGCTCTGCCTCACGGCGGAGCGCATCTACGAAGGCTTTCTGCAACGCATGATCGAAAGTGGTCATGATGGCTCTCGCTGTGGTGGTGCCTATCCTTATTCCCGTGAGAGCCTGAAAAATTTACACCTGCCGCGCAGAAAGTGGGGGTGATGCATCGGCGCAACATTTTGTTTGGGTGCAGTCCACTGCCCATGTAGGAGAGTTATCAGCGTAGATGGCGATTGCCTTTGATGTCGGACACAATCGGCGTCCTGCTCATGGCCCAGACCTGCCGCAAGCCGCCCGGGGTCGTTCATCGCGTCGGTCTGGCCACCATACTCTCACGGCTCGCCCTGGTTGGCGCATCGCTACGATAAAGCGCATAGCGCCACTTCCCTCGCGCAATTCCATGCCCTAGGCCACGATACGGGGGCTGCGATGGCGCGCGAACTCAAGACCGGCAAAGCGCAGAGCGTCACGCCCGAGGACTTCAACGCGAGGGTAAAGCGCCTGCTCGTGGACAAGCCGGAGCCGCGCAAGGCCGAGCCACAAGACAGAAGTTTCAGGCTGGGCAGTTCATCTGCGAACAACTGACGGCTGATTTCAGGCACGATTGAACCAGCTGGATGGCCATATCATCACCGCTGGCCCAGCCCCGTGCAAACACGACCTTATATCTGTGTTCGAGCGAAAGAGCGCCCCATGATGGTTTTCGGTCCGAGACAGACAGCTCCCAGCGAGCCGTGGCAGGCGAGCGTCAAAGGCATCGCCCGCACCTTCCCGACCTTCGAGGAGGCTGAGGCCTGGATCGCAGCTTGCCGGGAGGCCGGGCATGTCGTCGAGGGCCTCGGCGCTCCGATTGCGCGGACAGTGGCTTCTACCTCGCGATGATCACTGGGCCGTCGCACCCGGTCGCTCGTTTTGGAGGACCACCATGGATGTTGTCGTGACGCCGACTGCGACCAGCGGCACCTCGTGGAGCCTGAAAGACCGGCTCGGCCGGTCACTCGGCGCGATCAAGCAGGATATCGGAGGTATCTTCCAGATAGCGCCTGATCCCGACAGCGCCCTGAAGAGCGTCCCGCGCACGCACCCTACGCTCGACGCCGCGATGACGGCGATCGCCAGCCGCATGCAGGGCGGGTGCGCACTCGATAGCCAGCACTGGGACTGAATAGATGTCGGGGCTCCCAGCGGTTATCGAGCCTGTCGAGGTCCTGCTACCTGCGCAGGCCGAAGACGACGCACAGATGGTGCGGCTGTGGCTGGCTCGGTCGTCGAGCCCGAACACCCGCCGAAACTACGAACGCGAGGCGCGGCGCTTCCTTGTGCATGTCGGCAAGCCGCTCGGTTCGGTGCGGATGGGCGAGCTACAGGACTACTTCGCCAGCCTGCCCGGGTCGTCCGCCACGGTGGCGCTCGCGGCCTCGGCGCCGAAGTCGCTGTTCACGTTCGCCTATGAGGTCGGGTTCCTACGGTTCAACATCGGCGCCGCCGTGAAGGTGCCGCCGATCAAGAACACCCTGGCCGAGCGGATCATGTCGGAAGCCGATGCCCTACTGGTGATCCGGCAGGAGCCGGTCCTGCGAAACCGGGTTCTGCTGACCGTGCTCTACGGCGGCCTACGCATCTCCGAGGTCTGCGGCCTGCGCTGGCGCGATCTCATGGTCCGGGATGAGGCCGGGCAGGCGACGGTGTTCGGCAAGGGCGGCAAGACCCGGGTGGTGGTGCTATCAGCGGCGACGTGGAAGGTGCTTGCGGCTCTACGCGGCGAGGCGCCGGCGGACGCGCCAGTATTCCTGTCGCGGAAGGGCGGGGCGCTCGACCCAATTGCAGTCCACCGAGTGGTGAAGGCCGCCGCAGCGCGCGCTGGCCTGCAGGCCGAGGTCTCGGCCCACTGGCTCAGGCACGCCCGCGCCTGGCACAGCCTCGATCGCGGAGCGCCGATCCACCTCGTGCAGGCCACTCTTGGACATGCCTCGGTGGCAACCACGGGGCGCTATCTGCATGCGCGGCCATCAGAAAGTTCGGCGCGGTTTCTGGGGGTGTAGGTTGTGAAGCGATCCTGCTTAGGCTTTAGCATCGCCGTCGCTCTCTCCCTTTGCAGCGGAGCGTCGGCGGCAGAGCCTGCACTGACGATCGAGCACCTTCTAGCCGATGGATGGGAGATCGCGGGGTACGTCGGAAACTACGACGTCCGGACGTCGCTGATCTTGTTTCGGCGGAAAGATGTGAACCACCTCGTTCAGTGCTCGACGCTGTTTGACGTCACCCGCAGCCAGCGGGTCGTCGTGAACTGCTACGAACTTCGCTGATCGACCGAACGGGGGCCGATCTCGCCTGGATCATGGGCCAGCCAACTGCCCCAGTTTAAGCGGTATACAAATAATATTTTTACTATCTAACTCATTGATTTTGCGAAGATATAATGACTTTTCTTGTCGCGGACGGAATGTAGCAAAATCTATTGCGCCGATGAAGCGTTGTCATACCAGAGACGATACATAATCCCGATTGGTAGGATACGATGAAGCGGATAATTCTGACGACAGCTGCCGTACTCGGCGCACTGGCGATACTTCCTGCAACGGCCGATGCGCGCGGTGGCTTCGGTGGTGGCGGTTTTCGCGGTGGCGGCTTCGGTGGAGGTGGCGGCTTCCGCGGCGCTGGGATTGGCGGCGGCGGCTTTCGAGGCGGTCTAGCCGGTCGCGGCATGGGAGGCGGCTTCGGCCTAGGGGGCAACCGCTTCGGCGGGGGCGGCCTTGCAGGCCGTGGCTTTGGTGGGCGCGGCGGCTTCGGCGGCGGCGAGTTTCGCGGCGCAGGCTTCGCCGGCAACCGTGGGTTCGGTGGCCGGGGATATGGCAGGGGCTACGGTTACGGCCGAGGCTACGGCTATGGTGGTTTGGGCTTAGGCGTTGGTCTCGGTCTGGCCGGAGCAGGGCTCGGCTATGGCTACGGCGGGTATGGTGACGGGTACTACGGCACCGACTATGGACCCGCCGGATACGGTGGCGGTTATGCACCTGCTGGCTATGGCCAGGGATACGGCGCAGTGGAGACCGAGGTGGAACCTGCAGGCAACTCGGTCAGCTACTGTGTTCAGCGCTTTAGGTCTTACGATCGTCGGAGCGGTACCTACCTGGGCAACGATGGCCAGCGTCATTCCTGCCCGTAACGATCCCCACGGTTTATGACGCTAGCCGTACAACGACGGCCCCTCGGCTATGAAGCTGAGGGGCTTTTTGCTGTCTTACGCCTCAGCAGCTTCTTTGGCCTTCCGCGGCCGACCGACAGCGCGCTTCGGCTTGTCGGAGACGGTCTCAGCAAGCTCAGCAGCTTTCAGAGCCGCCTTCTTCCGTTGGTTGCCTAGGCCAAGAGCCAGGGCGAGCTTGGAGCGCTGCTCGGAGTAGCTGACCGCGGTCATCGGGTAGTCGCGCGGTAGGCCCCACTTCTCGCGGTAATCCTCAGGGGTTAGCCCTCTGATCGTCAGGTGGCGGCGCAGGGTTTTGTACGGCTTGCCGTCCTCGAAGCTGATCAAGGCGTCGGGGGTGATCGACTTCCGGATCTGCGCAGGAGTGGTCTTGTCAGCCACGGGAGCGGCAGGAGTGCTACCTTGGCTTAACCCTGAGAGCGCAGCGTGCGTCGCCGCGATCAGCGTCGCAAGCTCCGCGCTTTGCACATGATTGTTCGACACATAGGCAGAGACAATGCCGGTCGTCAGATCGATAAGATCGACGCTTTCAACCTCAGATGCTTCAGTCATATCGCTCATGCTTCACCTATTCGAAGAGGTTCGATCACCCGTTTCGAATGCGGCCGAATTTAGCTGACTGCATCAAGATTATGCACGGGTTTGAGATTTTTTACGGCGGCAGTCTAAGATGTCGATACAATTTATCGCACGACCCGAGATGGATAGCCGATACTGAAGAATTTGTTAACCAAGATCTTAGCAGCCTGTTGTTTAGTAGGTGACAGGTGCCGCCGTGAACCGAGCTTTCCCCGTCAGTCCCGAGGACCCCGCCGGCGATTGCCCGGTCCCGATCGATACGCTCAGTCGGCTCTACCGCGCAGAACCAGAGGCATTGTCGGATCAGCTTAGGGGCATCCCGGAAGCCACGCGAGCTCGGCTGGCAGTCTACCTCTACGGCCGCAGTCACACACGCCAACTCGGTGTGCAGATCGCCGCCACCTGCGAGGGTGCCAGCCTTCGGCGCGTCGCTGGTTTTGTTGGGAACGCGCTACACGATCTCTGGCGACAAAACCCAAGCACATGGGTGGATGCCATCCCTTCGACCGGCGGTAAGCGAGTGGTCAGTCTTGCAGGGCCGCGAGTTGCAGCGTCGCGCTAACGCAAGAGTTGGGCACCCGAGGCTCGCCTGGTACTCAGCCACCTGCCGCAATTGCCAACCAGTATCGAGATACTGGTTGCGTCAACCCCGATCATGATGGGAGCAGTAGACGCTCCTTTCACCCGAACCCTGCCATGCCGATCCGACGTGAGCATCGCTTCTTCTATCCTATCGACTGGCGCCAGCTGTCAATCATCATTCGCTTCGGTCGCGCGCAAGGGCGTTGTGAGGGCTGCGGTCGGCCGCATAAGCGCTTGGTCTACCACCTCGGGGACGGGCGCTGGTGGGACGCCGAGATAGCATCGTGGCGTGATGGCCGTGGTCGGCGGATCCGGATTAAGGTCGGCGCGGTGGATATGATCCGAGACGTGCGCACCACCCGAGTTGTGCTCGCGACCGCTCTCCGAAATCACGACACAGCTAATAACGCCGGCACCAATCTCGCCGCGTTCTGCCAGCGCTGCCACATGATCCACGATCGACCTGAGCATCAGCGCCGACGGTGGATGACGCTGTTTCAGAGGAAAGCTCTAGGCGACCTATTTCGAGGACCATACACGTGAAATCGTCGTAGACTGAGCACCTTCACAGTATCGCCTTGATCAAGGCGCCTCCTCGTTGCAATGGCGGTGGCGGATCGCTGAATTCACTTCGTCCTGGAGTGCGTTGCGTTGCTCAACACGATCTTGGCCCTTCTCGCTGTGGTCGCCGTTATGGCTGCCCACGCCGCGTATAAATTGGTGCGGCTGCCCTTCCGGCTCGTACTCGGCCTATTTCGACACAGATCTAAGCCGGTCCAGCTGACAGCGCGCTAACCCTCATCTGGCATCCTGCTGCTGGGTCACGTTGCGTATCGACCCACCGCTGGTGAGATCGGATGCTCCCCCGCCCCGTGAACAGATCGGGGTGGGGCCGAGCGCCTGGCGCACAGTGAGGAGATGCGCCATGCTTATCGATCCAATGCTCGTGCTGCCTGGCGATGCACTGGACCAGCTTGCTCGCAGGCTGCTCGCCGAAGTTCGATTGCAGAACCCTAAGACGCTACTGGGCAAACCTATTGACGGCTCTGGCGACGATGTTGGGACCAACGTTCTCGCTTGGCTGTTCGACGCCTATGATGACGCTCTTGGCAATGATGATGGTCACTGAGCCAGCGTCACCCGATCGCCTGCGGATGCCGTGATCGTGTGCCAGAGAACGCGGCAGGCGTCAGCGGGCAGCCCGGGTAGTTGCGCCGGTGCTGCAGCTTGTACCCCCGCCGGGGGTGTAGTTTCCAGCGATGTTTACCTGGCCATGGCAGGCCGGGCACCGCTTGGACATCGTCCCGTATGCGGTACGCGCTTCCACCAAGCTGACGGCGCTCCACACGCCATCAACCTCCACCTCGCACGTCTGCTGGTCGGCCACCGGCATGGTGCCTAAAGGCGTCAGACCCGGATTTCTTCCGCATGCAGGCCACCGGCCCGCAGGTGATCCGGGATGTCGGCGTGATCATAGTACCCGGCCTCGTGGGCCATGGCGTCCAGCGCGGCGATCGGGTCGGCAGCCGATCCGGACCAGAGGATCGTGCCGGTCGCGCCCTGACGGATCTGGAACACCTTCATCACCACACCCTCCCACGTTCGTTGGGCGGTCAAGCATAGCGGCGACGGTGACGTTCCGGCGCTACCTCAATCGGTCAGCATGCCGCATGAACGGTGCGACCTTGATGGAGATGCAGCCTGGGGGTTCAGGCGAAGTGCATCGGCAGAGCGAGGCTGATGAGGGCGACGTACGCGCCTACCAGGAAAGCACCAGCCGGGACAACGACACCGCTGAGCAGAACAAGGCGGGATGAGAGGGGCATGACGATCTCCATCAGGTGGGCGGCGGTTGCCGTCGTTGAAGAAGATCTATGCTCAAGCTCTGCGGATTGACGTGCTGTGGAACACCCGCTTGGTGCCTTTGAGAGCGGCTACATAATCACAGCATGCGGGCAGCTTCTCAGCCAAACGGCGGCTTCCGACCGAGGATGTGTGAAAACGACAAAGGGGTAGAAGGATCTTCCCGAGAACAACCTGGGCAGCGCCGAAATTTAGGCCTAAATCGCGTCAGAACCGCCCTGCAGCGGGGCCGCTTGTCTGCAGCGTAGAGGATTGTTCTACAATTTCGGCAAGCGCTTTCGTTTTCACACAGGCTCGACCCGTTGCAGACCCTCACGATGTCGGCTTCGCGGCCTTCCGGCTTGCTGGTCTGATATGGATGATTTCATTGATAAAGTCCGTTTTGGATGGTCTCAGCCGATACCCAAAACGGACCGATAGTTATGGTTCGCATAGGCAATACCCATAGCGAACCGGAGGTGCCGGTCTTGGTACAGATGCCCAAAATGCACTGATGCGGCGCATAGAACGGCGAGCCGCGTCGCCAGTCAGCCTTGATAGCTGTCACGATCGAAAACGGGCCTTCCTGGTATTGCAAGCCGTAAGCTTGGTCGCTAACTTATGGTTGTAATGTGCGTTGGGCAATCAGTCGCTGAGAGTTATTATGAGTAATCCAGGTTATGTTTATGCCTTAATCAATGTCTCAATGCCTGGGCTAATTAAAGTTGGCATGACATCAAGAAGCCCCGAAGAAAGAGCCTTGGAATTATCATCTGTTACAGGTGTGGCTACTCCATTCTTATTAGTATACAAGGAGTATTTTTCGGATTGTTCGGAGGCAGAGAAATATGTCCATACCATGCTAGAGAGACAGGGTGTTAGACTGTCAAGCAACAGAGAGTTTTTTCAGGGAGAAATTTCTGATGTCATTAAATCCATAGCTTCCACTCCCGGAAAGTGCGCTCCAGGAGCGAGCGCGCCAGCCGACGATGATGACGATCTATTAGTACCCTCACGCGGCGACGAGCTAGACGAATTCGTATTGGATAATTATAAGCCGAAGACCCCGGCTCAGCAAGTCTACGAGGAAGCATCAGAGTATTACTATGGATTTGGTGATACTATAGAAGATTACGACGAAGCACTTAAGCTATTTAAGCAAGCGGCAAGGCTCGGTTCTGCTGATGCATACCACATGATCGGTCAAATGTACCATCAGGGTGAAGGCGTAAAAGAGGATTATGGGAAAGCGATCGAATATTTTAAGGAAGCTGCTAGACGGGGAATATATTGTGGCTACGCCAGAATGGCTATGATATTCAGGGAAACTTCGCATACCGATAATGAAAATAAGTCTTGGAAAAAATACTTCGAGGAATTTAGTAAAAATCCGCAAGATAAGATCGAAAGCGATTACAATAGCATACTTATATGTAATTTTCTGATGCTTAAAACCACAAATCCAACATTTTTTAGTCAATCAAAAGTAAAATTAAACTCACTAGAAGAAACGTATATTATTGCTATGAAAAAGATCAAGGAACAATTATGCGAGAATGCTGAGCACTCTTATGGAAGATCTGTGGAAGAATTCGGAGAAAATTATCTGTTAACTAAGCAACGGAAAGCCGTCCTGTCCTGGCTACAGGCTCTATGACATCGTCCTAAGGCTTTTCCCTATAAAATAGTGCCGGGCCATTTTGAGCATACCCAAAACGTACTAACTGAGCCGGCTGCTATGGGTGGAAACTTGCAGCTCCACGTCTCGGAGGCCCGTGGCTTCCGGACCTACGACTATGAGCCAGAGCTGATCTAGCTCTAGTACTAGGATAGGTAATGCGCCTAGAAGTTGAGGCTTGGCCTTAGATAGTTCATGCGGAGACCTTATGCGCGTTGCCTTCCTCGCCCTGCTGATGATCGCCACCCCAGCCATTGCCTGAGACGGCCTGCCTAAGATCAAGGGCATGCCCTGGCCACAGGCCAAGCAGGCTCTAATCCGCGCTGGATGGTCAGCCGGTCCAACCCCGGTCGACCTGAAGCACTGCGACGCGGGCTGGGAGGCGTATTGCCGACAGACTGAGACCCTGCAGTGCAACGGCACGACCTGCACGTTCATCTTCTCGCGCAGCCGCGACGTCATCGCCCGGATCGACACCATGGGTGACGCGATGACCGGCCAACGCGTCGAGGGCGCCACCGTGATGACCGACGTCGAACTCAGAAAGCTAGGCATTTAGTGGTCGAAATCTTATGTACCACCCGCCAGGTCCGCTATGGGTCCGTGAGCGCTGGTCTACTAAAGGCGCACCCATAGCGAACCGGTGGCAGCGGTCCTCATCCGGATACCCAAAAAAAGACCCCATAGAAGTTCATTTTATACACCTGTTACTCGTAACAGGTGTTGCTTTCTGCTGCGACATGTGTCATATGATACACGTGTTCACAAGGAGCTACCTAATGACCGACTGGGACCTGCCCGATCTCTCTAGCCTCGCTTATGATCCGCAGAATTTCCGCGATCTGTCCGATACCGACCTCGGCCAGGCGATCTGGCTGTTTATGGTTCGGCCCGACAATGTGGTGCGCATGCTCACCGCCACCTATCTCGACCGTGCTGCCGTTGAGCCACTCGCCCCGGGACTACTACGGGAATTCGGACCCGACATCGCGCAGGACCGGCTCAAGCAGCTTGTTGGGCATATGGGCCGCCAAATCATGGAAGCGGCAGGCCTTCAGCTGGATAAGCAAGGCATGCGGATCACCCGCGAAAGCATCTTCACAACGGCTACGCGGTACACAGATCCAAACGCGCCTCGCGAGCGATCCATGTCGATCACGGCTGAGCAGCGCCAAGCATGGATGGAAAAAACGGCTGCTAGCCCGTTCAACGCATGGCTTAACGACAAAGTGAGAAACGCGGATGGAAGCCTGAACCTCGACCGCCTTTATGAAGTCGCTCGAGATTACGGGATCGAAACCGAGTACCGCCATCTCAACCCTGGCCAGCAGCGGATGAGCATCGGAATTCAGCTTCGCAAGAAGGTGCCAGCTTCCGAGTATGAAGCTGCATAGGCGTCCAGCCCGTAATACGCGGGCATACGAAAATAAACCTGCATCGGATGCATACTTCGGCTTAAACGAAAAAGGCCAGCCCAAAGGCTGGCCTTAGCTGTCCGATCGGATCGGAGACTTACTCGGCTGCGGTCATCTCGGCGGTGTAGTGGCCGCACCAGTCACCGTTCCCGACCACCGGCCACAGGCCCTTCGAGTTCGCCTCGGGCTGGCTCACCGGCGGATTGAAGCGGCACAGACCAGCGTCGTTCTGCGCGACGGCGCCATTGCCCTTGTGTTCATCGAAGAAGCGGCAGGTCTCGCACTTGGCGTTCATGGTCGGCTCCGGGGCTTGCGATCAGCGATCGCTCTCTCTTGCAAATTAGAACAAATCCAATGTGATGGCAACAAGCGGAGCTACGGACGGTTTGACTTATTCGGGTGACACCACGGCCAAGGATGCGCTCGAAGGGTCCCTCGGCGGCGTCCTGTGTAACGAGAGCCGGGGTCGGAAGCGGACATTCTGCCTACGACCCAGCCCGGTCGCCCCAACCGCCGTCGGCGCTTCTCCAAAGCGGCCGCTCGTCAGTCCTCCGGCAACTTAGGCTCGGGTCGAGAGGGGGCTTTAGCGCTGCACCCAAGACCGGACATCCACACCGACAGCGTTTGGTCTGTTTTGGGTGCGCCTTTAGCAGACCGCCATTTGAGGCTGCTCTCGACCCTTCTCGGACGACAAGTCAGACGCATTCTAAGGTCTGCAATCTGTTGGGAGCAGACATTCGCAGGATCTCAGTACCGTCACACTGAGTTCCCG
The DNA here is from genome assembly GCF_979253755.1 of Methylobacterium sp. AC315. Taxonomy (NCBI): domain Bacteria; kingdom Pseudomonadati; phylum Pseudomonadota; class Alphaproteobacteria; order Hyphomicrobiales; family Methylobacteriaceae; genus Methylobacterium; species Methylobacterium sp. AC315. The sequence continues at coordinate 103,517 of NZ_CEEDEA010000013.1, read as the reverse complement.
AATGGGTATAAACTGTCTCGATCAGCTGCCCCGGAACCTGGATGCTGGCCCTCATGAGGCGTAGAACCGTCTCGTGGCGGGTTCTTGGCAGGGCATACCCTTCTAAAATGAATACCGAACTTCCGAGATGGGTTAGGACCGATGCCTGCAACTGCAGATGGCATCACGCGATCCGCATCTACGTTCTTTTCCCGGTTGCATGTATTGATTTTACGCAACCATAAATAGCAACGGCTGGCGCTCTTGCTCCTGCCTTGCCCGACCATGGGTCCAGCGGTCCAGATGTCGATCGGCCCTGGTTTTTCCCGCTGATCTCGATCGTACGGCACGGTCGGAGGGAGCCCTATGCTATGCTGAGATCACCCATCACGACGCTCGACGGCTACCATGGTCTCCTGCCACGCGCCTGGACGCGGGATGAGACCTGCGACGAAGCCTACGTCGACGCGCAGAACGACTTCCAGGCGACCAAGGCCCGGGCCTTCGTCCTACCGATCGTGCGAGAGGCTCCGGTCCGGACCATCCTAGACGTTGGCTGCGGCATGGGCGGCATGGCGGTTGCCCTGGAAAAGGAGGGCTACGAGAGCTACGGCATCGACCTGCCCGGGCTGACGCGCCGCTGGTCGTCGGCCGGTCGGAGTGCCGATCGGTTCTATCTGGTCGATCCGGACGCGTTCGAGCTCCCCTTCCTCGACGGCAGCATCGACTTCGCTTTCACCTTCGGCGCCATCGAGCACGTCGGCACAACCAACGGCCACGCTGACCGCCGTCCCGACTGGCACGCGGTTCGCCAGCAGTGGCTGCGGGAGATCTTCCGCGTCCTTTCCCCAGGCGGGCGGATGCTGATCGGCGGCCCCAACCGCGCCTTTCCGATCGACGTGGCCCACGGCCCCGACAACCAGGCGGCGTCCTGGGAGCGCTGGCTCGCGCGCCGGCTCGGCGCCACCGTCCACCGGACCTGGGGCGACAACTTTCTGTGGGCCTACCCGGACGTGCACCGCTACCTTGAAGGGCTGCCCTACACGATGGAGGCCCGCAGCATCGGCGGGTTTCTCGACTTCTCGCGCGTTCCGGCCTTCGCGCGCACAGCAGCGCGCGCCTACGTCAATCGCATGCCCCGCGCGCTGCTGGACACGGGGTTCAACCCATGGGTGATGGCGCTGGTCACGCGCTCTGCTGACAGCTGAGCAGGCCCCGGGCATGCGCCGGCGGCCCTTAGAGGGACGCTCGACCGACCTTGGAGATTGCACGTGACGGCGGCTTGCGAAGCGGACGGCGGGCAGGGGGCCGCCTGGCGGCGCCCCCGGTTCTCGGAAGTGCGCGGGGCCCTGCGGGCGGACCACGAGCATTGGCGGCGGCACGGGCACGGCTCCGTGCGCCTGCGGGCCGGCTACCAAGCGTCCTGCCTGTACCGGCTCTCCCGCTACGCCTTTGAGCGCGAATGGCGGGCAGCGGCCTGGTTCCTGTGGATCGCTAATATCTGGTGGACCGGCGCTGACATCACGCCGTCGAGCCAGATCGGGGGCGGCCTGTACATGCCACAGCCCAATGGGGTCGTGATCGCGGGAGCGGTCGGCCGCTGTGCGGCCTTGGGCAGGCAAGTCGTGATTGGAGGCCTAACTAGGGCCCCCACAGCGGACATCGGGGCCGGCCCTGGTCTGCCAGTCCTGGGCGACAGCGTCACCGTGGAGAGCCGAGCGTCGGTACTTGGCCCCATCCGCATCGGCGACGGTGCGCGGATCGGGCCGGGCTGCGTTGTTCGGACGAGCGTTTATCCTGGGGAGGGGGTCGACCTGATTGCCTGACGCCATGGCCACCTCTCAGCAGACGGTCTGCTATGAGGCGCTTGCTGACGTTCGCGAGCTTAGGTGCCAGTGTCGGCTCCCCACCCAAAGCAGCCGGCCGAGCCGGTGCGGTTTGGGTATGGCCATCGGAGCGACCGGCGGCAGTTCGCTATGGGTGCACCTTTAGCAGACCGCCATTCGCGACTGCTCTTGACCCATGCCAGCTGTAGAGACAGCCATCGACGCTTCACGAAAGCGGCCGTTCGCCGGATGTCTGACAACTTGAGCTCAGGGTAGATCGCGGACATTCGTTGGGTGTGATGCGAGCGTCGGTTTCGCATCCTCAGCAGAATTTGGCTGCGCGCTCGGCAGCGGACGTTCCACTATCAAAGCGATGCGGCGATGCACGAGGTCGAGGATCACGATGACGACGAACACGACGAGCCCATGCCGCGCGAACCAGAGGAGATCGAGACGCGGGAACTCGACGAAGCCCTACGCGGACTGACGCTACTCGGCGATGATCCTTACCTTGGCATGCAGGCCACGAACGTCGCGCTCGTAGACGGCTTCCTTATGCCGTTGGAAAGCGAAGCCCGCGCCTACCGCTCCGCTGATGAGGGCATCGACATCGGCCACGCGATGCTACTGAACGCGCTTAGCCAGCAATGGCTTTTCGCCGTATACGAGCTCCTGCGGACGTGGCGCGAGCGCGCTAAGAACGTCTTGAAGTGGAAGGCCAATGGCGGCCTCGAACTTAAGGCGGCCGCGCTGGAGAAGGGTAAGCCAAGCGACCTGAACCTCGGACGCGACGCCTTCGCCCGCGCGCTCCGGCGCATCATCGGGGACCCGGGGATCACGAAGGAAATCGAGAACGACCTAGCGCGCACACACGTGCTCTTCCGACAGCTTGAATTGCTGCGCGTGGCGCTCGCCAAGCATGAAGTCTCGGGCCGCCCGAAGCTGTTCGCCCGGGCGCCCGGCTACGCACGTATCGACATGTGGACGGGCTCCATGTCCTACGAACTCTCGAACGACTTCGCGATCTTGGACGAGGTCACCCGCCGATCGTTTGGCGACGGCATCCGGGCACTCGCGACGGATCGGACCGTTCCGACTGAGGAGAGCCTAGCTAGCTACGACGCGTTTATGGCCATGAAGCCGGGTGACGTGCCGGACTTCACGGCCCCGCCATGTCCACCAGTTCCAGACGAATGACGCTGTTGTCCTAAAGTGGCGCGTCGAGAACACCCTATCGGATGCCGTCGACGGGCGCGGCAGCGACGTCCGCTCTTTCGCGTTCCCACCCGAAGCGGACGGTACCAAATGTCAGTCCTTGCTCATCCGCTTGGAGACCATTGGCTCAACCGCCCTGCAGGCTCTCAGCGAAATCCTCCGGCACCTCGCCCCACTGCCCGAGGATCGCGACACCTTCCAACTCGCCGGTCTCGTCGTCAGCCACCACCTTCAACGCCGCGGCACCCAGCATGCGTGCGGCAAAGGCTTCGGCCTTCTTTAGCGCTCCGCTTTCGGTCTGCGCGGCCTCCTGGCGCGCCGGGCGCAGGCGCTTTCGGTGGAGCTCGAAGGGCTGCACCAAGTAGCTGGTCTTCATCACCATCGTGCCCTTCCTGCGCGTCAAGCTACCTTCACCGAGGTGAACGCACGCATCAGGACAGACCGGCCTGCGGCATCACGCACGTCAACGGACCACATCGTCCAGTCCTGGCAGCTGGTGCCGGTCATTAGGTCCAGCGCCACCCGATCTGCTTGCTGCCGGACCTCGCTTATGCTCGACAGCCAGCGCCCATGCAGATCGAACACGGCGTCACCGCAGCCCAGGCAATGGAAGCGGTAAAGCCTCCGGAGCATTGACGTTTTTCCAACTCTTCCACACTCGCCCACCGCGATCTCGGCGGGATCCGACACAGCCATTGAACTACGCTCCCGCGTCGTGTTTGTTCCTGATGCGTTCTATTCGAAGTGAGGTTGCGATGTATGCCCAGCGGCACGAACCGGCTGTGGAAGACGGGTCCTGGTGACCGCCGTGCTGACCCAGCGCGTCGATGAGATGCTGGTGGGCAGCGCCGACGCGGTGCGTGTGCCGCTGATCGGACAAGCCCTGTGCGCGGGCTTCCCATCGCCCGCGGACGACTTCATGGAGGGCGCGCTGGAGTTGCCTCGGTGGCTGGTGCCGAACCCGCCGGCGACCTTCTTGTGGCGCATAGCCGGTTCGTCGATGGAAGCAGCCGGGATCTACGACCGCGACTTGGCGTGTGTGGACCGTAGCCTCAAGGCCAGCCACGGTAGCGTCGTAGTGGCGGCAATCGACGGCCAGATGTCGTGCAAGCGCCTGGTGATCGAAGGCAACGTGGCCCGGCTGGCCTTCTGCAACCCGGAGCTGCCAGCCTTCGCCGTCGAGGAGATGGGCGAGGGCGTGATCTGGGGCGTGGTGCGCTTCTCGATCCGCTGGCACATCGCCCGGGGGCGGCTGTCGTGAGCGACCGGGCGGTGGCGCTGATCGACGGCAATAGCTTCTACTGTAGCTGCGAGCGGGTGTTCGACCCGAAGCTCAACGCGATCCCAGTGATCGTGCTGTCGAACAACGATGGCTGCGCGATCGCCCGCACCGCCGAGGCCAAGGCGCTCGGCATCAAAATGGGCGACCCGTACTTCAAGATCCGCGACATGTGCCGGGTCCAGGGCGTGCGGGTGTTCTCCTCGAACTACACGCTCTACGGCGACATATCGGGGCGCACCAACGCTGTGTACCGGCAGTTCAGTCCGCAGGTGGAGATCTACTCCATCGACGAGAGCTTCCTCAACCTGTCGGACATAGCGCCCGGCCTACGGGTGGAACTCGCACGGGATCTCCGCGCCACAGTGCGAGCCTGGACGGGCATCCCGACCTGTGTCGGGATCGGTCCTACCAAAACGCTGGCGAAACTGGCCAACCACGTCGCCAAGACCGTGCACGAGCTACAGGGCGTATGCGATCTGACCGACCCAGCCGCCTACGCGCATTGGCTTTGTCGGATCGACGTAGCTGAGGTCTGGGGCATCGGCCGGGCCTCGTTAGCGAAGTTGGAGGCCATGGGCGTGGAGAGCGTGGCGGACCTGCGCGACCTTGATCCACGGCCGGTGCGTAAGGGGCTCACTGTCGTAGGCGAGCGCATCATCCACGAGCTGCGCGGCCTGGCCTGCCTGCCGCTGGAGATGGTTCCGGCCCGGCGGAAGGGCTGCGCGGTCACCCGCTCGTTCTCCGGACGGATCGAGGACCAGGCCACGCTGGAGGAGGCGGTCTCGGCGCACGCTACGCGCCTGGGCGAGAAGCTTCGGCGGGAAGGCTTGGCCACCAATCACGTCACGATCTTCTACCATACCAGCGAGCACGATCGGGACGCGCCGATGCGCTCGGTCTCGACTACCGTCACCTTGCCTGAGCACACCTCGGACACCCTGGCCCTGATCAAGGCGGCACGCCACGGGGTGGCCAAGACTTGGCGTGAGCCCGGGCAGCGCCCGTGGCGCTACTCGAAGGCCGGCATCGTTACCAACGATTTGGTCCCGCTGTCGCACAGCCCGAGGGCGCTGATCGGTGCGATGGACCGCGAGCGGTCAGAGCCGCTGATGGCAGCCATGGACGCCTGCAACGCACGCTGGGGCCGTGGCTCAGTCGTGCCGGCCCGTGCGGGGCTAGTGGCCAAGCGGGAGTGGAACACGAAATTCGAAATGCGCACCCCGCGCTACACCACCCAGGTAAGCGAGCTGCCGGTGGCCCACGCCTAAGGGCAGCGGGCAACCGAGCTATGGTGTGGAAGCGCACTCGCAAGGAAAAACCGTGCCATCTATGCGCGGACCACAACCCATAGGTGGTTGTTCGCAGCATCGCGGGCGCATAGGTCGGTGTTGTGGGAAAGCGATGGCGTCGCGGTCCTGCAGCCCTCCCAAGGGCGTTTCCTCCCAAGACTTTGGGCCACTCCTTCGGGAATGGCCTTTTTTTGTGGCTGCTTTGGCAGTCATGATAGCCAGCGCAACCAGCTAAGCATTGCGCGGGCGACAGCTGCGACCACACCCGACAAAGCCACGCTTGCGCTTGCCCGATACGTTCTGCCAGCCCTCAATCTTAGTGATGAGTATTATCACCCGTCGATCTCAAAGCAGGCGAAGCGCGAAGTTGACATGGTCGGCACGAGTAGGCTGCGATCGAGAAATAGGTTGCGGCCCTCGCAGCTCGTCTCAGCAATAAGCAGGCAGCCATGACAGGCGGCCCCATGGGTTGCCCGGTCGCCAGTCTGATGCTCGGGGTCGTGATCGCAGCAAACGGGGTCGTTTGAGCAAATCGCGATCCGCTCGAGCGCCGCCCTTAAGATCTGAGCGAAGCGCGGCGCTGTGCCTACGAGCCCGCCGAGCGTTCCCTGCGCGCCCGCACTCGCGGTGTATATCAAGATGCCGCAGCGCTCCGCCCCGTTCGGCCCGAGAGCGTAGATGCGCTCCTTCAACGAGCTTGCCGGGTAGCCGCAGTCCAGCGCAATTTCGGTCATCAGCGCGTGGGCGAGGCTGTGCAGCAACACGTAAGGCGTAGTCGGGTATTTAGGGGCAGCGGACCCGAAGCGGACCTTCCACCGATTGTAGCCGCCGACTAGCTGCTGGTGGCGAGCACCCACCTGTTTGAGCCAAGTCGCCATCGCGTCGCTATCGACGTGAATGAACAAACCTTCGCCGAATTGCTCGCAAGCCGGCAACCAGTCGGTTGCCCTTGCAATCGGGGCGCCATGGACAGCGAGGCTGATATCCTCGATGTCGCCATCAGCCTCCGTTGGAGCTGCTTCAAAGCGTGTGAAGCCATATAAACATGACACCTCGCGCAGACGGTGCACAACCACCAGTGCGCGAACAAAGCTCAGACTGGCCCAGCTTCCATCGTTCCAGTCGCCGCGCTCTAAAGTCTGTGCATAGAGCTTGGCAGCGGCGTGGTTAGTCCCGATCTCGGGCCGCCCGCTTGCGAACAGATCGAACTCAGCGACCTTAGGCGAGCGTGTTGCGTCAGCCGTTGCACCCTCGCGCAAGCGTACAAGGCGTTCGAAGATGTCGGGATCGGAGTAGGCCCCAAGTGCAGCACGGACCTGCTGATTAAATTTTTTCGCTGACTTGATATCCTCTACGACTTCGACCTCGGTCAGCTCACCCACAAGCTCCTCAACGAGCTTTGTCAGCGCATCCTCTTCGCTAGGCAGCGAGATCACAGTCAGCACTTGCGGAAAGTAAGTGTTAGTCGCGGTGCGCGTCAGCAGCTTGAGTGGAGTGGTTCCGTCACCGCACCCGTCAGGATCGCGGTCGAGCAGCCAGGGTCGCTCGCCCCTGCAAAATCCGAGGCGACGGGGCTGGAAGGCCTCCTGCAGCGAAAGCCGCTTGCCACAGCCGCAGACTACCGAGGTGTCAGCCGGGTCGGCGCTCGTCCCACGGTCTTCGATCCACATCGGTTCATGGCAGGGAGTGGCGCCGTGGACGACCCAGCGCCACTCGATGTCCTGCAAATGACCCTTGTCGCAAGCGCACACGAAGCGGATCGGAGTTACCTCCGTCCGCTTGCCGCCCTCTGGCGTGAAGCGGCGACGGCCTTTGGGGTCAAGGTCGCGCCACTGCACCAGCCGCCGCCGGCGTGTCGGTGCGCCCTCAGCGTTTGCCTCGACCTGGTCGCAAACGAACCAGTTCGGGAAGATGGGCGCAGCTACGCCTTTCGGCTCGCCGTTGCCGTCGCTCACGGGCGGGGTGCGCAAGGTAAGGCGCTGCCCGGGGTCCAGTTGACCACGTTCGTGGAGCAGTACCTCAAGGCGCTGGGCCAGGCGCGGCTCGCTTACCGGCTGAAACGTTCCGGGGCGCATATCCCATTGTTCCAAGCCGCCGACGACAACCGAGCGCGTCGGCAGGTCGACCATGCTACCAGGTCCGAAAGTCGAGACCAGTTGCGAGAGGCGTTGGGCGTTCTTGCTCATCTTTAAACGTCATCCGCATTCGCGATCGTATTACCATGGCGGTCGCGCACTTTCAGGAGCACGGCCGGCTCGACATCACGCATTGAGCGGCCTGCGAGGAAGCGTCTGTGGGGCGGATCAAGATTAGAAAGGCCCACCTCTAACGGCATGTGCAGAAGGCGTCCTGGGCTTTTATTTTTCGCGTAGGCAAAGGGCACGCCGCTCGCCGTCTGTGCATCTGCGGTGACAATCCAGGCTTCAATCAAGCTTTCGACTTGCGCCCGCAGCGCCGCTCGGCCACCGGGGATTGCAGCTTCCGGCGCTCTGGCGACGATAGTTTCGCACACTGCGGCCCTGGTTGCGGCCTGATCCTTTAGCATCACGACCGCCTCATTGGGCGAAAGCGTCGGATCTAGGTGCCGGGCGACCGCCACGACCACGGCCGCGAGCGCTCGGTCCAGTGCCCGAGCAGCCCACGGGGTTACGCTGGTGGCCTCTACCGCCCGGTAAAAGGTGCGGTGGAAGTGGCCGAACTGCTCGAAGTGCATTCGATCGCGCGGCTTATGCAGGTTGAGGATCGCCACTACGAGCCCAGGCCGGTCGTGGTCGCGCCCAACTCGGCTCGTGGCTTGAATGTATTCGGCCGCCGTTTTGGGCTGCCCCTGCACCAGCATAAGCCCGAGCCGAGTAATGTCGAGGCCGACCGAGATCATGTTGGTGGCGAGCGCCACGTCAACGGTCGCTTCCTCACCCCCGAACGCCGCCTCAAGTCGCTGCTTGGCCGCTGCAACCTCGTCGGTTGAAACGCGCGAGGTCAGCTCCATCGGTTCGCGCAGCGCTCGGTCTGCGAACGGCTGGACCGGCGGATCCTTTCGGCGGCGGTCTCGTCCGTAGACGGTCGCGTATTTGCGCACTTCATCTTCGACAATGCGCCGTGCTCCGCCAAGCTCGCGAAGCGCGTTGAAATAGCATAGTGCCGTCATGTACGGGTCGGCTGGGTTAGGCTTACCCTCCGGCACGCCCGACGCGGCTGCCTCGTAAGAAGCCTGTGCAGCTGCGAGGAGAGTGTTCAGAGCGCGGCGGTACACAAGCTTCGGACCTCGACCCTGTGCGGCCAGACCGAGGTATAGGCGTGCTGGGTTGACGTCCGATGGGACGGTACGAGCAAAGAAGCTGTCTGTGCGGCTCACCCCTGGTGGGGGGAAGATTTGCGTCTCATCCCGGTCGAAAAGCGCTTTGATTTGCGCGCCCGCCCGACGGACAGTCGCGGTCGAGGCGACGATCTTGGGGCGCACGCGGATCTCGCCCTTCACGCGCGTCGCAAGCGTGTCGATCGCCGTCTCGTAGAGGCCGGCGACAGTTCCAAGCGGACCGCTGATCAGGTGAAGCTCGTCCTGAATTATCAGATCCGGAGGATCGAGCGACCAGCTGTTGTCGAGGCGCTTGCCGACCCGCGGCTCAGCCGCGCCGTAGAAGCCATTTGGGTCGAAGCGATCGACGTGGCCAAAGAATGCGCCGGTGCGCCCCTCCCAAGGCAAGCTCGCGAACTTGTCGACGGTGGCGATGAGGAAAGCTGGCAAACGCCTGTAGATCGCCTCATCGACGGTGAGTACCGGAAGCGCCCGCGAACCATTGAAATCGCAGGCGAGGTTGTCGCAGCGGAGCTCGAGGTTCGTCGGTGCGGTGTCATTGGGTACGCATTTGAAGGAATTCTTTGTAAATGACGTTCCGCACCACGGGCAGGCCTTCAGCGGAGCCGGTGCCTTACCCTTACCTTTGACGAAGTCTGCTACGCGCCCAACCGCGGTGTCGTCGCCCTTGTCACCTTTTCCGCCAAGGCGATTGGGTGAGGCATCAGAGCCTACCCATAACCCGATCTCGATCGGCCAGTCGCCGAGCAGCGGGCTGCCCTTTTCGTCGAGGTGCTGGCCATCTGTTCGCATCAGCTCCAGAGCGCAGACGACGCCGGCCGCACGGGCGAGCTGATCGAGGGTCAGAAGGCGCAGAGTATAGCGCATGATGACCGCCACGCCCGCTCCGAGCAGACCAGACCCAGTTACACGGCGGTGGGCAATCATATAGGCGGCGAGACCCAGATAAGCCTCTGTTTTGCCACCGCCCGTCGGGAAAAACAGCAGGTCTGCGACTGCGCGGTCGGGGTGGTCCTTCTCGGTGAGCCCTGAGAGGTTGAGTAAGATGAAAGCGAGCTGGAACGGCCTCCAAGCCGGCTTCGAGTAAGCTGGATTGCGCCGGCGCGCGGCCTCCGCAACTGCTGCGTTCATCAGCTGGAATGCCGAGCGGGCGTGCCGGTTCTCCGGCCTATCGCCAGTCAGCAGCTCGATGCCATTTGCGATACGGTTTCGAGCGCGCTCTTGTTCGGCAACAAGTGTTTCGGCAGTCGTCCGCCGCCGGTTAGGAAGATTGGGTAGTTCGGTGCGCTGTGTTGCTGCGATCCAAGCATCATAGAGCCCCGGCAGCGCGCCGAGTGCCTGAGCCAAGGTCGGACCCCCAGCTTGCGTAGCGGCAGCGAGGTCGTCCATGCCGAAGGCGACAGCCTGCTTCAGCGCATCGTCCTCGTTCGGGGCAACGCGCTCGACCTCCGCACAAGGTAATGGGTCGGTCTCGGCCCAGGTGACTAAGCCCGCGGCGGGATCTTCCCAGCGTGCGGCAGTGTTGCGACCGACTGCCCACTCGCAAACATCACGGTAGTGTAGATCAGCAAGCCGCAGATCTGGATCAGCGGCTTTAAGGCCAGAGAGGTCGCGCCGCGGGCGCAAACCCTGCGGACAAACTAGACGCAAGCGCGCCTGGAAGGCGAAGGCCACGTCGGCGTAGACGCGCCCGGCGGGGCGGCGGCGATTGACCAGAACGACGGTAAGGGCGCGGACCTCTTCGCGGCTCCCATCCGGGGTCTCGTAGGAGAACAGACGAGCGTGTGCATCGAGCTCGAGGCCACCGACTGCCGCCTGCTCCGCCGAACTTTCGGGAACAATCAGGGCATGTGGTGCGCGGCCAGCCTCAGGTACAGTAAGGTTCAGTCGACGCTCTTTAGGTATGCGAACCCACTCGATGCTGTCTTTATCTTCCGGCCGGCGTCGCTTGGGCTTGCCGTCTTCGTCGATCTCCGGCTCACCAAGCAGAACGCTGTCAGGTAGCGGCGGCATCGTAGCGTAGTCGCCCCACGTGATGACTGCCTCAACCTCCCGCACGTCGGGCGGCAGCAACACGGTGAGCCCAATCGTTGAGGGTAGGAAGCGGCGCCGCGTATTAGCGGGTTCGGGCTCCTGCCGATCGGTCGCCGCACCACCGGCTTCGACCGGGTCAGTCGTTTCACCCTCGTTATCGCCATCTTCGACAAGGCTAGGCTCATTGTCGTCTGCCTCGCCGCCGAGCGTCGCTGTGTCGTCGGATGGCGCCAGAAAGCCGGTAAGGTACCAGCGAGAAGGCAACTCCCCTAGCCGCTCGCGGGCTATGTCGGCGTCCTCCGATGAGGGGCCAACGAGGTCTCGGCGGAAGGTCTCAACGAGATGGCCGCGGACGGCCTTCGCATCGCGGGACACTGGATCAGGAGACGGCATCAAGTCGCTCACCAATTTTTTCTCCGTCGCTTTGTGATGACCACAGCTCGAGGCTCTTCCATCCAACGGGAAAACCACTGGCGCGCACATCGAGCAGGGAAGTAGTCGGGAAGGTCAGCCAATGCCGGTGGAGGCGCTCAGGCCAGGTCGAGGTTGGGTTCACGGCCTGCATGAACCACTGCAGGGCTGCCGCTGTACCGTACAAGCGTCCACGCGCCCGCGGGTCTGTCACAAGGTGATCGAATGCAGCGATTTCGCTCGCGCGCGTCGCCTTGGGTTCATCGACCATCGCACGGTTCCAAAGCCGGGCATGATGCGCGCAGATGTTGCGAGCGTGACCGATCGAGCGGATCCAACTCACCAAGAGATCGGGGCGTGGGAGCCCGAAGCGGGCTGCCATTGCACTCTGATCGATGTGGCGCATCCCGCCGATGAAACGGGAAGTTAGCCCAAAGTCCCAAAGCTCGATAGCGATCCAAATCGGCAACGGTGATGCATAGCGCGCTTCGAAGTGCTTCACGAACTCCTCTGCAGAGCGGCGTGCGGCAATGTCCAGGCGGTCGAGCCAGTCCTTGTGCGGGATAATGCCAACGCGATTGGGCCGCCGTGTAAAGTTGGGATGCAGAAGCTCAGAATTCCGATGCGCAAGTTGATCGTGCGCCCCGAGGTGGAGGGCAACGTCGACCCGCAACGCGACTTCTATGCGCTCGATGGCGTCGAGGAGGAGGAGCCGCAGCTTCTTATCGAAGACATAGAGATCAAGCACGTCCGCGAAGCGGGCTCCAGGCTTGAAGTCGTCGAGCACGACATAGGTCAGGCCGCCACCCGGCTTCTGCCCCTGCACGACCTGTCGCAAAGGGTACCAGTACCCGCTCAGGCGGTAGTACCCAATGCGCCTCAGAGCGTCTTCGGCGCGTGCGACATCGGTTATTTCTAACCCGCGCTTCTGAAGCAGGGCGATTTGGTCAGCGAGTGGGAGGTGCGGCTTGGTATAGGGGATCAGCGCCACCAGCTGCCCCAATCCCCGCGCAAACGAAAACCGGCCCGTACGCCCCGAAGGGCGCAGAGGGACCGGCCGTAATGACAGATACATGGCGCCGCTTTGCCCAGAAGGCAAATCACATTTTTCTTCGAACCGCGAAACGAATGGAGTGTGACGCTCAAGCTGCTTCCTCCTCGTCCTCGGTCGGAACAGCGACAAGCCCCGCGGCGCGTTCGGCCGCTGCACGCTCGGCATTCAGCGCAAGCAAGCGGCCTAACACCTCGTCGCGGAATACGGAGGGCCAGAACAGGCGCCCCTGGTAGGCGTGCTCTGGCTCATTCTCCTCGTCGAGCCAGTCGGGTTCAGCGCGAGCAGCGAGGTCCTCCCAGCCATAGGCTACGAGCACGGCACGATCCATGTTGGCGTGTAGGTCGCGCAGATGCCGGATGTCATCGGACTGCTCCGCGCGATCGTGGAACCGATTGTAAATTTTAGTCATGCCCTCGCCTCGCGCAACCATCAGGGCGGCACGCTGGTCGTGATAGACTTGTCCGGCAGCTTCGAGGGCGGGTAAGGCCTCGAAGCCTCGTGGAAACGGAAAGGTTTCGAAACAATCTGAAGGAGTGTATCGAAGTCGATCCTCCAACGTGGAGGCAAAGAAACGTGTCCAAACTTCGTGAATGCGAGTTTGCACACAAATAAATACAGAATATTTGTCTGAACATAATATATTTGATGAATTACTTATGATAACTTTACTCGAAATCATCATGAAAGCATGGTGCTTAGCTACACGCGGGCGAACAATAACAGATGGTACTTGTTGCATTTTTTGCCACAGCTCAGGCCTCGGCCACAGAAACTGCCACCACGGCATTGCAGCAACCCTCGCTGATTTCTTCAATCTTTCATATTTTACTGTTCTTTCTACGTGACTATAGGCCAGCGGAAATTGTCTCTCGAAATCTTTCTCTGTCATTTTTCCAATATAGACAACCTTACGGCGCGAGGCACCCAATGGATCACTAAGAATATCATCACCCCCGATATAATTGTATATAATATCAGGCGATTGACGCTCTAAATCATTTAATATTACGTCGTCATAACTGAAAATAAAGCCATCGCCGTAAGGACCAAATCCCTCGTAGGCCATACCTTTATTGCAGGATATTTGGATAGGATTTTCATTAAGGCCGCTATCTCTCATATAAACAGACACATACTCCGACTTTATCCCATCAATATACTTTTCCGGAATATCAATATTTTTTGCTAGGTGTAAAATTGACACGACAACTGTTGCGTCTCCTGGCCAAGCGAGCCTCCGCCGCGCTCTATAAATCAGCAAGCCGCGTTTTCTGAGCAGATTAAGTGTTGCCCTACTATCTCCCTGCGCAACTGTATTCGTGGCGATCAGCCCAGCTGTTCCGCCCCTCCTCAAGACGCGGCATGCGAGTGAGAAGAAATACAGCACTAAATCTGTCTTATCGCCCTCAGTAAATTTAAACTCCAGCAGATAGGCCGCATACCGTTCGCCTAATTCGGAGGAAATCCGAGATCCCCCTATAAATGGGGGATTGCCTACGATCGCATCGAAGCCTGGGTTCTCGCGCGAAAAGATCTCTGGGAACTCGACTGGCCAATGAAATGGCCGCAGCGAGTGCGCCCCGTTAACGAGTTCAGCCGAAAATGGAGCCACTGCCTGCTGCCACGTCGGTGAGCCGAGATGGCTCTGCACCGCCTTTTGTAGGGCAACGAGCGCCGCAAGGCGGGTCTTCGGTTTGTCGGCGGATAGATGCGCCGCGATTACACCATCACCGATCAGGCGTGCGACGCTAAGCTTAGCCTCCACACGCCGCAGCAGGGGGCTGAGGTCCGCCTCGCTGGCGGTCTCGGCCCAGGCGCGGATCGCAGCACGCTCCGCCTCCGCCTCCCGCAGTTGATCAGCGACAAGATGGCCAACGAGCGTCGGTGGCTTGCTCTCATCCCAATGAAGAGCGGCGATCTGAGCACGAGTTAGGCCAACCAGGCTGTCGCCCTCGCGAAGGGCGTGGTCGAGGAAGGTGAACTCATGGTCGGAGGCAAGCGTCGCGAGCCAGAGGGACAGTTTGGCGAGGTCGACGGCGCGGGGGTTTTTGTCGACGCCGTATAGGCAATTTTGCGCCACAAGGCGGCGGGCGTGGAGGTCAGCGTCTTCATCCGCCGGCAGCACCGGCGTCGCCCGGTGATGCGCCCAAGCTTGTACAAGGCGGCCACCCAGCTGGCGGCAAGTCTCAACCAAAAATGCGCCCGACCCCATAGCCGGATCGCAGACCTTAAGATCGAGGATTTCGTCCGGTGTCGCCGCTTCGCCAAGGCGATCGAAGGCCGGCGCCAGAGCGTAGCGGACGATAGGTTCAGTGAGGCTGCGGGGGGTGTAGTGTGAGCCGGTGCGGCGGCGCTCGTCGGTTGGCTGGAGTACTGGGGTTCCAGCAGCCTGAATTGTGCGCCCAGGAGAGGCGCGCTCGTCGATGATCCCGTCCAGTGCCGCAGCGAGATCGGCGACAGAGCTTGCCGCCTTCACGGATTTAACCTGTGCCGCAGTGAGGCTGGCGCGGCCTGCCTCCTTAATATTCTTCAGTCGCTCCTCACCCTTCAGCCCCGCAATCTCGGCCAAGTCGAGATAAATCGGCGTACGGTTGTTTTTGCCACCCTTCACCGCGAGTGCCGGGCCGCTCGCAGGCAGCACTGTGAAGCCCATCACCGTCTCGTAGACCGATCCGATCTGCTCGACGTCGAGGGTCCGGTAGGACAGCCGCTCACGGGCACCACCACGACTTTTTAGGGTCATTAACCCTTCGAGCACGCGCAGCACGCAGCCGTCCGATACTGGCAGCACGCGGGCAGGCGCATCTGCGTCCGCGCGCCCCTCAAGGAAGGGGTAGGTAGCGGGGTCGAACAGTTTGCCGCCGCGGCGACGCACGAAGCTCGGGTAGCCACCGTGGACGAGGCGGAACAAGGCTACAAGCTGCCCCCAACCGCTGCGGCGCTCGTCCATCGTGTCGGGGTGCAACCCAGCATCCCCGGCGAGCCGGCCGTAGAGGCCACGGAGCGAATAATTGCGCTCATAGATCTCCCGCGCCCGAGCTTCGCCCGAGGAAGGCAGCAAGCCGCGGTCCTCGGCGTAGAGGATGAAGACGAGCCGCATCAGGACCGCGAGCAACCCCTCGTAGAGATGGCCCTGGCCGGCGGGCTCAGAGGCAAGCTCGCGGACCAACTGCGCGTCGGCCGCGTCCAGCCCTCGTAGCAGCTCGTGCAGCGCGCCGAGCACCTGGCCAGCGAGCTCATTCGAGACGTTCGACTGCTCATCACGCGAGCGACGCAGGATCGCTGGCAGGCGATGCGTGTCGCCGTCCGTGAAGAGGGCAGCGCGACCAAGTACGCGCTTGAGACCGCCAAGCATCGGCCGGCCGGCAACCGTAGCGAGGGCACGCAGAGGGAAGCCGAGCCACCCCGACGTTTCACCCTTCGGCGCGTACACCAGACGCAACGCGCCATCCGTAACAAGCAGACCAGCCGGCACGCCGGTCTCGCGCAACAGGCGCTCCAAGCGCTGCTGTGGCGTAGCTTCCCAGCCATCAAGCGCGCCCCGGGTATCGGGCCCAACGCCCAGGAGCTCTACACGAACAAGGAGCTGCCACGCTTCGGTGTCGCGTACCGCGCGATCGCGCACGGCGAATGTCGGCGCTAGCGTGGTGTCGTGCTCCGGCAAGCGGACGTGCAGTGCCTCGGGGATCGGTGGGCCGTCTGGGCTGCCAGCGACGACACTTGGATCCCAACCCAGGATCCCTCGTAAGAAAGCCCACGGGTCTGGAAGTGCAGGCCCCTCTTCCTCAAGCGGGACGATTACGGCCGCAGCGGTGGCCGTGTCATGCGCGCCCTGCGGCTCCGGTGTGAGGCCAAGATCCACCAGCACGGAGGCTGCTACGACGAGGCCTGAGCTGAACGGCTCGAGATACTTCAACCAATCGGTGGTCGGGTTAACGGGAATGTCGGGCATGCGGGTCCGCGGCGCGATGAGGAACGGTAGCGGGACAGGATGGCCTCGGCCTTAGCCGGTTGCTGGCCAGAGATAGACGAGGCCAACGGGCTCGAGCCGGTGAGCGTTGACCCGATATCCGGCACGCACTCGCTCGGGCTCGGTCTCGACCTGACGCTCCAGTGCGGTGAGCTTTTCGCCCCAATGCCGGCGGTCACGGTCGCGCTCGCGGCGCTCTTCGGCGAGAAACCCAAGCTCGAACTGGGTGGCTTCCCGCTCGGCTGCACCGAGCTCCCGCATAATACGTGTGCGCTGGCTGGATAGCAGGGCGGCGAGACCGTTCGCTTCCTCTTCTGCGCGTTGGGCGAGCAGCGCTTCAGCGCGAGCAAGCCGCTCTGTTGCGATCCGCTCCAGTTCGGGGCGCAACTCGGCGATGTCCTGCGCCACGAGGCGGGTCACGCGGGCGACGGCACCCTCGGGCGCTGGCACAGCTCCGCGCAGGGCATCCTCGAGTTGGCGCAGTGTTGTCGCTCCACCACTCTCACCAAGCGGTCGCAACGGCTTCACGCCTCTGTCGGCCTCGGTCCAGATCGCAGTGACCGGGATAATTTCCTCGTGCAGCCGAGCCGCGGCTGGCCCGTACACACAGAGCCGACCGATCAGCACGACGCGCGGCTGCGCCCCGGGTCCACGGATAACTGAGACACGAGAGAGACCAGCCTGAAAACCTTGGCTGATGAAGCGCGACAGCAGGCGGCGCACGAGGCGGTGCTCGAGATGCACTTGCACGACACCCGTCGCAAGGCGCCCGTCAGCGAGCTCCGCCGTCTCGAAGCTCACCGCCCGGGGAGGTGCAGACCTACGCCACTCGTTGAGCCGTTCGCCGCGGCGACGCGGACGGACCCGTAGATCGTCAAAAGCGTCCGACCAGCCACCCTCAGACGCGAAGGCCGGGTGCTCGCTATCAAAACGGAAGGTCTCGACCCGGTCGACAGGCTCGGAAATCGCCTCGTCGAGCTTGTAATCGACCCGGGCGAGCGCGGCTCGCACAACCCGGCGCAGGTCTTCCGGGTCAACGCCGACACGCTCGCGCGATGTCTCCAGGGCACGGCGCAACACATCCTGCTCCCGCAACAGTCGCTCGTGACGAGCATGCTCGGCATCATCCATCTCGTCGCGTGCACGGGCGAGGAGCACGGCGTCGTCCTCAGCTACGATGGCGCGCGCCAGGTCGGGCTCGCCGCGCGACCGGATACCTTCTTCCGCCAAGCGCTTGGTGATGCGCCCCTCAATCACCTGCCCAACTGAGCCGAGCTGCTCGCGAATTGTCTCGGTCTTTCGCACCAGGGCGTCGAGGACGACGTCGGCGGCACGCTGCTCATAACGGAAGTAGCGACAGCGGATTTCTGGCGCCGGCTGGAGTTTGCGGTCTATCCGCCCATTGCGTTGCTCCAGCCGTGCCGGGTTCCAGGGCAGGTCGAAGTGCAGAAGGTCGGCGCAGTAGCTTTGCAGGTTCAGACCCTCGCGCGCGGCGTCCGTGCACAGCAGGATACGCACGGGTTCCTGGCGAGGATCGGCGTTAAAGGCGCGTTTGACGTCCTCGCGCCGATCGGCTGGGGTCGCGCCGGAGAACACGAGGATACGTGCTTCCGCGTCCTCGGTATCGCCAATCATCTCCATCAGACGCCGTTCCAACCAGCGGCGAGTGTCTTCGTACTCCGTGAAAATGATGAGCCGGCGCTCACGCCAGCGCGGGCCATCGAGTAGCTCGGCACGGATCCAGTCGGCCAACCAGCGCGTTCGCGCGTCACTCCTTCCCTTTTCGGCGTCGGCGAGAGCGAGCATCTCGTCCACAGCCGCAAGCTCGGCCTGTAGGGCGGCGCGCGGGGCCTCAACTACACCGGCTCGGGCCTCGTTCTCGGCCACCGCATCAGCGTCAGCTTGGGCTGCCTGATCTGCCTCGTCTCCGTCGAGCCCAAGATCGAACCGTGCCCCGAGATCGTCGTTCGCTTCGCTGACGGTCACCTCGACCGTCGGGCCGTCCTCGATTGCGGCCAGCAGCGAGCGGCGATGAACCGCGAGCGTCCGTGCGAAAGCGGCGATTGAGGACAGCAGCCGCTGCTGGAGACCGACGAAGGCAAGCTTAGCCATCGCCGCTTTCGCCGATGGCAGCCCGGCGATGCGTTGCAGGCGCAACTCACCATAGGCTGCGAGCTGGTCGGCCAGGACAAGTTCGGGCGCCTCTGCCGGGAGACCGCTAATCGGGATCGCTTCAACCACCCGGTTCGGGAAGCCACCGCTGATCCGACGCAGGTCACTCTTCAACCGCCGGACCATGACCGGCTCAACGTCCTTCGGGCTTACGGGAAAGCCGCGAGTGAACCGCTGGGGATCGAGCATCTCGAGAAGGGCCGAGAAGCTGTTCGAGTGCCCGTTATGGGGTGTGGCCGAGAGAAAAAGGCGATGCTCGAAGCGGTCGCCCAAGTCGCGCACCGCCTTCGTAAACTGGCTAGAGACAGCATAACGTGCGCTGGCGGCCGGTGCCGCGTGATGCGCCTCGTCGAGAATTAAGAGCGCGCGTGCGCGGAAGGTGCCCAGTGCGTCGCGCAGGTCGGCGGCGTAGGCCTCGTCCGTGAGAAGGCGGTGCGAAATGATAAAGCGCGATCCCGTGCGCCAGGGGTTCGACCCGAAGCCTCGCGTGCGGCGCAACTCGTTCAGATGCTCACGGTCGATGATCTGGAACGATAGGCCGAACTTCGCCGCGAGCTCATCCCGCCACTGCTCGGTCATAGCCGGCGGCGCGGCCACCACGACGTAGTCGATCCGCCGCCGCAGGAGCAGCTCACGGACGATTAGGCCGGCCTCGATGGTCTTGCCCAGGCCGACGTCGTCGGCAATCAGGAGGTTTACCCGCGGCAGCCGCAACGCCTTACGAAGCGGCAGGAGCTGGTAGGCGTCAAGTTTGATCCCGGCGCGGAACGGCGCCTGCAGCAAATCTCGCTCGGCAGCTGTCGCCGAGTTCCACTGCATCACCCGCAGGTACGCAGCCAGGACCTCGGCGCTATCGGGCCCTCCTCGGCCAACGCGCGCCCAGTCATCGCGATTGAGCACGCGCGCGTCGATCTCGGCGTCCCAAAGCACCTCAAGCGGTTCACCTTGAGCGTCGTCAGCGATGCAGGAAAGGCGCACTGGCTTTAGGGGCGTCTCGGTATCGACGGCCTCCACGAGCCAAGGACGCCCGCGCAGCTCGACGAAATCGCCCGGCGTTAGATCCATCCCTTGCACCCAGTGCTCACCTCCCCTTTCAGGGGGGGCCGTTTGACGCCGGGTGTATCAACCAGCCCCGAAATGTCGAGACTGGCTGACAGCTTTAAGTTGTTTGATGAGCCGGTGTTGCAGCCCCGCAATAAGCTCGCTCGTCGGCCATCGGCTACGACGTTAGCAAGACACCAAAATTCAAACAGATAACATAATGATCTGAGGTTAGCCAACTTATAGATATATAAATCAATTTTTTTATAAAACAAAAAATTTTGTCAAAATATCAATTTTCATAGACCGTATCTACTCATTTGTACACAAAAAGACAATTGAGTGTTAGTGTTATGGAGTAGTGGGGGTATTTTTCATCACTTAAATCCCATTAGTGAAACACTATCAGCTGTCTGCGCTTCCAAAAAATTTACATTTTACTAAGTTGATAACAGAGAGGCTAGGTAGGCCTGGAGCCCGGCCGGGGTGAACCGGACATCACCAACGACGAGGCCGGCGCAACGTGCGTAGAGGCGGGCCTGCTTCCGCACCTCCTCCGGGTCCGACACGTCGGTGTCGAGGTCACGCAGGAGGCTGAGCCTCCAGGTGGTGGGGGTGTCGAGCTGTTCCCCACGCCGGGCCGCGAGCCATACGAGGACGTGATCGACGCGGTAGTTCAGCGGCGCTCCCGCTGCGCGGCGGAACCAGGCCTCGGGCATCGGGCTCGGTGTGAGGCGGCGGGAGCGCCAAGTCGCCCACAAGCCCCGGTCCAGGTTCAGGGCGGCAGTCAGGGCGGAGGTGGAGACCGGCGACCACGCGAACAGGCCCGGAAACACAGCCTCAGAGGCCGGCGGGAGCCGGTTCAAGGCGGCGGGGGGCTTGATGATAGTAGCACCCTCCGAAATCGCAGATCGCAGATCGCAGTACATTTTAGTATCTCCTGATAATTTACGATGCTCAAACTCGGGCCAGGAAGCCGTCTAGGCTTCCTGGCCCGTCCGCCTGGTGAAGGGCCGCAAACGCCAGAAACTTTTCTGACGGTACTGCGATCTGCGATCTGCGATTGGCTCTAGGCCATCGCCGCCTCCTTCGCGGCCTCCTCCGCCGCCCGCCGGATCGACGCCTCCCGGATGTCCGCGATGTTGTCGCCGGAGAGGATGCGTGGGCGCTGGAACTCGGCCTTCAGCTCCTCACGGGTCGCGGTGCGCCAGCGGGCGGTGTCGCGGATCGCCCACGGCCGGGTCTTCTTGCCGCCGCCGAGCGCCAGCTCCAGGTGGTCGTTACCGTCCATGTTCACCTGACGGGCGCCCACGTCCCGCATCGCCTTCGCGATCTTGCGGGGGCTCAGACGCTCCAGGCTGGAGGCCCACACCGAGCCCGGCGCCGAGAGGGCCTGCTTCACCTCCGCCACGTCCACAACGTCCTTGTGGAACGGGGCCAGGCCCTCCGTGACCAGCTCGGTCAGCACGTCAGCCGTGGGCGTGAGGCTGGCCTTCGTGGCCGCCTCCTTCGCGGCAGTCGTGGGCGCAGCACCCTTGGCGTCGAAGCCCTCCAGGGAGAGGGTCCGCAGGTACTCCGCGAACGCTGCCACGGCGCTGTCGTCCCGGTTCAGGGCGTCGTGGAAGTGCTTGAAGAACGCCCGGTTGGCCTTCTTGTCTTCGTCCGTCGTGGGGGTGTCGCGGGTCGTGAACATGGTCCAACGGCGGTCACCCCTGGGGAGGACCAGCGGGGCCACGTCATTCGAGGCCAGGAATAGGCCGCGCGGGGTCCGGCCCCGGAAGCGGCGCACGTGCTTGTCGTGGGCGTAGTAGAACTCCGCCGTCAGAAGCTCCTTCGTCTTCTCGAACACCTCCAGGCGCTCACCATGGTGGGCCTCCTCGATCATGAGCACCTGCGCGTCCACTAGGCGCGCGGTGTAGTCGCTGGCCAGCTCCACGCCCTCCACCTTGCGCGCATTCTTGTCACCGAAGATCGCGGTGATGATGCGATGAAGCGTGCCCTTGCCGGTGCCGTAGCCGCCCGTGAGGATGATGCCGTGCTCGATCTTGACCGCCGGGTGCTGGACCAGGTGGGCCAGGTATCGGAGGAGGTGATCGCGCTCGCGCGGGTCCAGGATCAGCCAGTCGAAGAAGTCCAAGAGCAGCTTCACGTCGCCGGCCGCCGGGATCACCCCGCCGCGCTGCCAGAGGTTCACCGAGAAAGTGCCGTCCGGCTCGGGCAGGATGAGCTGCGCCACTCCGGCCCGGTAGTCCCGGTGCATCACCTTCGGCATGGTCGGGGACAGCATCAGGGCGCTGTGCGGGGCGTTCCCGATCTTGGACTTCACGCTGTCGCCGAACTCCTCCGGGTCCAGCTTCTCGCCACTGGCGAGGTGCAGGTAGCTACGGCCCTTCACCACGAACACCACGCCCTGCTGGATGGCGACCATGGTGCGGCCCTGGTTGGACAGCGCCAGCGGGGTGCGGATGGCGGCCCGGAAGGGGCAGCTCGCGCAGCCCTCGAATGGGGGCGAGGTGGCGTCGCCATCCGCCACGGTGCTGCACCAAGTCGGCCCGGTCGCGGCCTCCAGTGCCTGGTCGATCTTCGTTTCCGTCTCCTCGAAGGTGTAGTCCGGGTGACGCTTGGACATCTCGTGGACCCAGCGGCGACCGTTCACGGTGCGGGCCACGACACCGACCATCTTGTACCACCAGGGCTCGATCAGCTTCTCCTGCACCGCATCGCAGTGCTGGATGAAGGCACAGCCGGCCAGGACGGGGGCGAACTCGTCGGGCTTGGCCTTGCCAGAGGCCAGGAGCGCCTTCGTCGCCTCCGCACGGATCAACTCCGCGACGGTGCCCTTGCCGGCTCCGGGGACGCCACGTGACGCCATGGCGAGGTCCGGGGCCAGCATCTCGGCCAGCTCGGCTCGGTCGTACCGCTCACCCTGGTGGATGAGGGTCACCGGTTTGGGGTGCTGAGCCGTCTTGTGGTTCAGCGAGCCCGGCGCCTTGCAGACACGGGTCAGATCAGCGGTGCCGTCCAGGACGTAGCCGTTGGCCTTGAACGTGTCGCGCAGGCGCTTCTGGATGGCCTTGGACAGCATCTTCTCCGCCGCCCGTTCCTCCGGGGTGAGGATCATGGCCGGGTTGGCGTAGAGCCAGTGCGGGTGACAACCGCCACCCGTGTGGATCAGGAGCGTCGGCGGGGGCAGCTTGGCATCCGCGATGAGCTTCAGGGCTTCGTTGGCGTCGGTCGGCAGCTCGGCCGCCGGGGTCGAGTGCGGGCCCTCGCGGGTGTCGATGTCGGCGAACAGGCCACCGACGAAGATGATGCCCGTCTCCTTCCCGCGCTCGCCGGCCGCAGGCGCCATCTCTTGGAGGCCCCGGCAGACATAGACATCACCGCGCACGCGCAGCTCGTCGTGCTTCGCGGCAGCGCCCTCCAGGTCGGTCACGGGGAATGTGTAGGTCTCGCTCTCGGTCTTGCTGAGCTTGAGCCACATCGTGATGAAGCCCGCCTCGGCACCCTGGAAAATTTCGTTGATGAAACCCTTCGTATCGTTGCTTTCGAGGGTCGGAATGGTCATATTCATGGCTGCAGTCGTCCTGTAAAATGCTGTTGAAGTGCTATCCGGGGTCAGGTGTTGGTCGCACCTGACCCCTTCGTTTTTTTAAGATTAAGTTCGGTCTCACCACTAAAGCTATGTCTTAGGGTACGGCGCGCTCGCCGGTAATAGCGGCTCATCGCAGGCGATGATGTAGTATTCTCCTGAGAACGGCAGCCTCCCAAGGCAATGCGGCACCCGGAAACCGGCGCCGTCACTATGCGTGTGAAGCTCCCCGCAGTAGGGACACGCAATTACCTGGAGGATTGACTTCCCGTCTCGGGCGAACCGTCGCTGCAGCGCGATCGCGAGCCGGTCGACCACACGTCCTTGAGGCGTGTCGGTCACGTACTCACCGAAGTGGAAGCGATCACGCTGCATCACGACGACCCTCCCCTTCGGTGATCGCGCGGATGTCCGCGAGGCGGATCAGGGCTCGATCGCCCAGCCGCTGGAGGGGGAGGTTCTTGCGCACCGTGGCCGGGCACACGCCGAGGATTTTGGCAGCGTCTCGAACACTGACCATGAGGGGGGTATGGGACGGCTTCAGCACTGCTGGCCTCCGTGAGAGCACGCCGAACGCCGGCACGGCGCTCGACAAAAAGGGCTCATCCTCGAACGGCTGGCTGAAGTTGTCTGTTATCAGACTTCTTCAGCGGGGTTGTGCCTGACGTTACTTGGGAAGCCATGCGGGATCCTGCAAGGCTATTTCGTATCTTGCAGGGACGTCACTACTGACTAGACGCTCTGAAGGACAATCCCGTTGTCTAACCCGCAATTAAATCAGCGCCCGGCCAGCCACATTTCCAAGTCGGATCGACGAACGCCTAAGCGCCGTTCACTGAGCTGGAGGATGCGGGGTCCGCGGCCCGCCTTGATCAGCCGCCTCATTGTGGAGACCGACAGATTTGCTGCCTCGCACGCACTGCGAAAACTGAGGACGACAGAGTACGGTTGTGGGATGCAGGGCGCCCAAGTGGCGCCCTCGGTCATGCTGGGCATGACGGATCTCCAGCTCTTAATGGAGCTGGGTATCGGCCCGCGTATCGCGCCAAGCGCGTCGCAAATGGGCCTCTAATCTGACCTGCACCCAGCCGTGCAAGCCCAAACTGTGATTGTGAACTGAGGCCGAGATAGGCCGGCTTGAGCGGTCAGGCAAGGTCATCAGAGACCGCCGGGCATCAAGAAGCTCTGGCATGGCCCACAGCTCCCTCCCTACCTTCAGACACCTCAGCATACCATCGAAGAAAATTGAAGGTACGAAACGTACAGTACAAACACTTATTGCTGCTGCGATATTGAATACAATAAAAATCAAGTCAAGACTATCAATTTCGATAATAACGATCAACATCATCGCTTCTTTCGGAGTTCGGTGCGATTGAGAATTTGAGCACTCCCATTAAAAGATAATAAATCTATCGATAAATCTTGATTGACAACAACACAACGTAATAACACGAGAAATACAATGAAAACAGACATCACAATCGGTTCACTTATTCAAGGATATTTAGATGAGCGATCTCACCAGCTCAGCACGAGTTACCTCGGCGATTTAAAGAGGTATTTAGAAGTCAGTTTGAAACCGCTTCATCATATACCTCTCGAAGATTTGACGCGCGCTCAAGTTAAAGCATGGCTACTAACACTGCGTGGTGCGACAGCGGCCAATCAGGCACGCGCCGCACTCTCAAAATTTTATAATTGGGCCATCGCCAGTGGTCTTGCCGAAAAAAACCCCGTTGCAGGGACCGATAAGCTCGGGCGTCAAGTGCGCCGAGACCGGGTACTTAAGGGGGACGAACTCAAGGCCATTTGGGACGCTTGCGCGGGGGATGACGATTTCAGCCTGATCGTCCGCTTACTGATCCTTCTGGGCCAAAGACGCGACGAGGTTGCAAGAATGCGATGGGAAGAGATCGATTTTGTCGACGCGACTTGGTCGCTTCCCGGCGAGCGGACCAAGAACGGCCTACCTCACGAAGTTCCGCTTCCACCAATCGCTCTTAAAATTCTGCGGCAGCGTGACGATCGAAGGATCACAGGTCGAACTCACATCTTCGGCATGTGGGATAACAAGGGCTTTTCTGGCTTCTCGAAATCGAAGATCGCACTGGATGAGCGCTGCCCGCTAAGGACCCCGTGGCGGCTGCATGACCTGCGCCGTACTTGCGCCACCCAACTTGCTCGATTGCGGGTTCCACCATACGTGATCGAGGCAGTGCTTAACCACATTTCCGGCACCAAGGCGGGCGTGGCGGGCATTTACAATCGTCACCTCTACGACATCGAGAAGCGGGAAGCCTTAGAGTTGTGGGCGCGGCACATCGAGACTTTCGATACAGAAGCTTAGCTTAGCTTAGCTTAGCTTAGCTTAGCTTAGCCCGGACAGTCCCGTGTAGGACATAAATCAATCGGGACAAGATCGCGCCTGTGCAAACAGCGCCGAGCCTGAAGGCAAGTTGGCGAACGACATCAAGCAACAGCTTGTGCTCGCCCCCCCTCGCGGCAGGCCCGTTCGGAGCGGAGGAGAGCAGCACGGAATGGCAGGGCTCAGACCTGTTCGGTCCGGGTGATAAGGGCGAGGACCACCGAGCTGAAGCAATCCCCTGATTGGCCGAACAGGGCCGCAAACCGGTGGACGCGTGTTCTAGGCATGCTCGGCCATCATAACTCAAGTCAACCCCGCCCTTTCGGCTTCGGCCTAGCCATCTCGCTCACGGTGCTGCGATCCCGTACGCATCGAGGCGCGCTTGCGCCTTAGCGACAACCTCCGGTTTAAACCTGCCCCGATGACGTACGACCACGTATTCGCCCGTGAACTCCGGCATCCCGGTTTCAATAAGAAGCTTGAACCCTGGTGTCTCGGCACTGCTAGATGCCCAATCAACCAGAGACTGCAAGATACCTTTATTTCTTATTTTCTGCCGAGCACGACCCGCAAGCTGATTGCGACCATTTTTCTCTGTTAAAATTTGCTCGTAAGCAGCGAGGGTTGCGTGGAAGTCATGGACAAGAGGGTCATCTCGGTCGTCGTTTTCATGCCCGGAGATAGCGCACATGCGGCGGAAAACGTCCTGGTAAACAGTATCATTCCCCTGCCTTTTCGCTCGTTCCATCACGGTCCGGCATTCTGCAACTGTCTTGAGCAATTTTAGGTCGTACATGTGTCACTATACCCTCTTTTCCGGTCGGATGAGCATAGGAGGTCTACCTTGGTCCGACATCAAGCAGTGTATGCTACGAACATCGAATTCCCGTTTACAGACATGCGTACTCGGACGGCACAGTCGACTTGAAGTACTCTAAGGCCGCCCGACGGATGCCCAACGCTTCGTTTAAGTTTTATCGGCCCGGCGTTCGGCGCGCATAGCAAATATTTAGACGCCAACAGTTGAGAACAGCGTCATTGGCACGGTGTACCACGGAGCTTTTGTAGTCTCGCCGCGTTCGATCAACCCACGCGATCTGCCCACGGTTCTCTCCGTATCAAGCAAAGTCAGCCGCGATGTCGTTTCGCGCAGCACATCAAGCTTCGCGCCCGCGAACGTTGAGATTTAATCAATAAATATCCAGCAATTATCGATTTAGTGGGCGCCAGCGAAGGCACGGCAGATGCACAAAATCGGAGGTTTTCTTTTTGGGCTTTCGTTATTCGCACTCACCGCTTCACAAGCTGGATGCGACGTATATCCACTACCAAGTGACGTCATCGGTATTAGCACAGAAGAAATAGTTATCAGAGTAAGATGCGAAATGAGGGACGCGATTAGACTAGCGACACTCAGAAGAATTTACATTCAAGGCAATGAGAAAGTTTACCAAGGCATCAGCGCTGTTGACCTAGTTCAATCTGTGCAAGCAGGCAGAAGAAAATTTCAGTCGCTGGATGCAAATAAGTTTAATGGCCAACTATACTCAGACTTTAAGCGTTACGGGCACGCGCAGGTGAACTACGATTTCACTCTTCAAGGAACTGAGATGAATACACAGGGCGCGCGTGTCGATCTAGCGCGCAAGTTCCCAGGAGGAAGGCTCGATACTATCGGGTTCTCGGCACAAGCAGACCGAACGCGTGACGTAAAACGAAACTTCCGAGTATTTGATGATTTTACGGAATTATCAAAAAACTATGACAACACTAGATGCGACGATGTCAAACACATCGATTTAGTTTATCCGATCGGTGGCGAGAAGCGGATCTATGACTTGGTTGACAGTTTCTTAGGGGTTAACCAGGGGCAAAATTTGGCGGGTACGGCTGCCGATCCAATAACTCCCGCCATGGCAGATACCGTCACGTTTACCACCAAAATAACTGGAGGGGTGAGCCCGGGAATTGCGTTGGCGCCTGTTGGACCAGGACTTTTGTTAACCGGCGTATCATTCCCAAATACCAATTATAGGCAGGACATTCATACGCTAATTATATCGTTAACGCTACCTACTGACGATCCAAAACTACTTAGTACGCTCAAGTACGGGCTTAGTTTCAACAAATATACCTTAAATCAAAGGCGGCAGATCACCGGCGATCAAGCCCTCGATCAACAGCGGCAACGAAATTTTCAGGATGCGATCATACAATTCACTTCCTCCAATCGCCTTCCTTTTTGATTTATCCGTTTATCAGCCCCAGAGCGCGATAATATAGAAAAATATTTTAACGACTGTTGCTCCAGCAAGATTGAACTATTCAAACTGGTGAATGTGCGCTGCCCAGAGATCAAGAGCTTCCCGCTTCTCACGAGCGTAGGTTGCCCGGTTGTAAATGCCAGCGACGCCCGCCTTTGCTCCCGATACGTGGTTCAGCACAGCTTCCACGACGTGTGGCAACACGCCGATGCTAGCCATGCCGGTAGCTGCCGTTCTTCGAAGATCGTGTAGTCGCCAAGGTTGCATCACAACCCCGGACGCGGCGATCCGCTTATCCAACCGCTCCTTGGAGTTCGACCACCCACTGAAGGCTCCCACACCATGACCGAACAGAAGGCTTCGGCTTTCGGTCCGCGGCTGGGTCGCTAGGATCTCCAGCGCAGGACGGGATAAGGGCACCTCGTGCACGAGGCCATTCTTCGTTCGTCCGGCCGGAATAGTCCAAACAGTCCCGGCCAAGTCCAACTCGGTCTCGCTCATCGAGCCGACCTCATCACGGCGCTGGCCAGTGAGCAGGAGAAGCCGCACGATCCGGCCGTAGGTATCGTCTCGGCAAGCTCCCCAGATGGCGCGCAACTCCGCCTCGTTCAGCACGCGGTCTCGCGCTTTCTCATCGGCCGGCTTGTTGGTACCCACGACTGGGTTGCTCTCTGCCAGCCCCTCACCCATCGCCCATGCGAACATGGCTGACAGTGCGGAACGAGCGCGAGCAGCTTTGACCCGATGGCCGTCGACGGCGATCACATTGAGCTGAGCGGCTATGTTCGCCCGCTTGATCTCGGTCACCGGCACAGTTGCGAGCGGCTGCCAATCTCGCTTGAGATGCCGTTCGACCTGTTCAAAAGATCGTGACTTCAGCCTTCTCTCGGCCTGTTTCAGGTAGGCCTCCGCGACGCTTCCAAGTGTCACCACTGCCTGCATTTTGGCAGCCGCCTTCTCGGCGTGGGGGTCAATGCCGACTTGAAGACCGCTGAGGAGATCGCGAGCGCGCTTCCGCGCTTCATCAAGCGTGAGCGTACCAACCTTGCCGACGACCATGCGGCGAGTGCGCCCTTCCCTATTTCGATATTGGATCAAGAAATTGCGTGATCCACCCGCATTCAGCTTCACGCCAAAACCCTTCAGCGTGTCATCCCACTCGTAGTGCTCGCTTTTGCCGACCGGCAGGGCCAACGCCTCTAACGACGTTTTAGTGAACCGCACGGGACCATCTCCAGGAAGCAGACAGGAAGCAGGCTCGCGACATTCATGACATTTTCTGAACGCCTCTGACTACCTCCGACTTGAGGGTCCCTTAACAATTCAGCGACTTAGACCCGCTCTGGCAATCCCTGAATGCATACGCTCGCAGATTGTGGATCTGGGGGTCCCCCGTTCGAGCCGGGGCGGTGGTACCATCCATTCAGCACGATAGCGCAAGGGGTCGGCGGATCGCCGACCCCTTTTGTGTTGCGGATGCTTCGCGGCGCGCGGGTAGGATCTTCCGGCCGGCGTCGACCTCCACGCTTTTGGCATCCGCTTGTTTCAGCGCCCGCCCTCTGGCTGAATCGCAGGGCCAAGACGGTCGCCGACGCATCGCTGTCGGCGGCGCATCGGCCCTGTGCCCACCTGGGGGACGCCGGCGTGTCCGGAATGGCGTACGGTCCAAGAAACGGAGGACGCGCCATGAAGCAGTACCGCATCGCCGCCATCCCGGGGGATGGGATCGGCCAGGAGGTCATCGCCGCCGGGATCGACGTGCTCGACGCCCTCGCCGAGCGCGACGGCAGCTTCGGATTCGCGTTCGACCAATTCGACTGGGGCTCGGACTACTACAAGGCCCACGGCGCCATGATGCCCGCGGACGGGCTGGCGCAGATCGCGGGCCACGACGCGATCTTCTTCGGTGCGGTCGGCGCGCCGGACGTGCCGGACCACATAACCCTGTGGGGCCTGCGGCTCGCCATCTGCCAGCCGTTCGACCAGTACGCCAACGTCCGGCCGACCCGGATCCTGCCGGGCATCACCAGCCCCCTGCGCCACGTCACCGGGCCGGAACTGGACTGGGTGATCGTGCGCGAGAACTCGGAGGGCGAGTATGCCGGCGTCGGCGGGCGGGTCCATCAGGGCCATGCCAACGAGGTCGCCACCGACGTCTCGATGATGACCCGCTCGGGTGTCGACCGCATCATCCGCTACGCGTTCGAGCTGGCACGCGCACGCCCGCGCAAGCTGCTCACCGTGGTCACGAAGTCGAACGCCCAGCGCCACGCCATGGTAATGTGGGACGAGATCGCCGCCGAGGTCGCGGCCGAATTCCCGGACGTGACCTGGGACAAGATGCTGGTCGACGCCATGACCATGCGGATGACCATGAAGCCCCAGACCCTCGACACGATCGTGGCGACCAACCTGCACGCCGACATCCTGTCGGACCTCGCGGCGGCCCTGGCGGGATCGCTCGGCATCGCGCCCACCGCCAACATCAACCCGGAGCGCCGATTTCCCTCGATGTTCGAGCCGATCCACGGCTCGGCCTTCGACATCGCCGGCAAGGGCATCGCCAACCCGGTCGGGACTTTCTGGACCGCCTGTCAGATGCTCGAGCATCTCGGCGAGACGCAGGCCGCCGCCCGGCTGATGCGCGCGGTCGAGCGCGTCACCGCGGATCCCGGGCTGCACACCCCCGATCTCGGCGGCACCGCCACCACCCGCGCGGTCACGGACGCGGTGATCGCGGCGATCCGCGGAGACAACGGCTGACGGAAAGGCACCCCGCCCGCCGCGATCCGGAGTTCCCCCGGCGGGCTTGGGGCGCTAAGACCGTCCTCCGATCGCGGCGGCGAGCCCGCCCCACAAGAAGAACCAGCCCCCGGGACCCGTCCGATGAGCATCCCCGAGCGGCGTGTCCGCCCCCTGTTCGACGAGGCGGCGATCGCCAAGCGCAACACCGAGCTGGCGCAGGAGATCCTGTCGACCAACCCGGAGGACCTTCTGGTCGTCGCCGTGCTCAAGGGCAGCTTCATGTTCGCCGCCGACCTGCTCCGGGCCCTGCACCGGGTCGGGCTGTCGCCGCAGGTCGAGTTCGTGCACCTGTCGAGCTACCGCACCGGCACGGTCTCCACCGGGCAGGTCGAGATCCTGCGCGACGTGCAGAGCGAGGTGCGCGGGCGGGACGTGCTGCTGGTGGACGACATCCTCGAATCCGGCCGGACCGTCGTGTTCGCCAAGGACCTGCTCATGGCACGGGGCGCCAAGCGGGTGCTCACCGCGGTGCTCCTGGAGAAGCCGGGCAAACGCGCCGTGACGATCGACGCCGATTTCGTCGGCTTCACCTGCCCGGACGTGTTCGTGGTCGGCTACGGAATGGATGCCGCCCACGCCTACCGGCAACTGCCCTTTGTGGGCGTGGTCGATTTCGGCAGCGGCGATCCGGACCTGTTCGACGAGGCGTGACCGGCCCGCTGGACGGCGCGGCATTTTCGTCCCGGCGGACGGGGATGCGATTGTTTTCCCGAGTTGTGCCTTGACAGCGCAACGGTTCCGTTCGTGATCTGTTATCCATGAGCAGGCCTGAAGTCTCATCTTGGCGGGACATCCTCGGAATCAGGCCCGGGATCAGGAACGTTTACGGGACCCCATGGCGCGCATCCTCCTCGTGGATGACGAAGAGACCGTCCGCGGCTTCCTCAAGCGGGGGCTGGAGATCGACGGCCATGCCGTCGTGACCGCCAATGACGGCAGCGACGGGCTGGATCGGCTCAACGAGGCCGATGGCGGCTTCGACCTGATGCTGACCGATATCCGCATGCCGCTCATGGACGGCATCGCGCTGGCCCTGGCGGCCAAGCGCGATTTCCCGGACCTGACCATCCTGCTGATGACCGGCTTCGCCGATCAGCGGGAGCGGGCCCGCGGGCTCGACGCGATCGTCACCGACGTGCTGACGAAGCCGTTCTCTCTGGCGGATTTGCGCGCCACCGTGAGACGGGCGCTGGCCGCCTGACGGTGCGGGTCCTCGTGCCGGGCGTCGATTTCATCCGCCTTTAAACATCCGTTTTAGGTGGCGCTTCACGAAAGCGTGTCAGTTTCGGCGGTGGATACCGATCCGGCCGGGCAAGACAGCGCGATGGACCGTCGAGACAGCCACGCCTCCGAGGCGGATTGGGACGACGACTGGGACGCGCCGCCGCGTCCTCGCAGGAGCGTCTTCGGACGGACGTTCGGGCTTCTCAAGCTCGCAGTCTTCGTCCTGCCGGTGGCGATGCTCCTCTATGGCAGCGTCGCCGATTGCAACACGCGTCCCGCCCCGGGGAGCTGGCTGGGGCTCGTCGGCGCGAGCGCCTGTGCGCGCGGCGAGATGATCGGCAGCGTCCTTTCGATCCAGGACAACTTCGCGCTGCTGAAGCGGCTGATCGATTGAGGCCGGCCGGTGAACGCCTGCCGGATCCGCCCGAGAGCATCGTTCCGAATGGCGGTCGCCGGCCTTCGGGACAACGACGATGGGAATGAAGAAGCGACCGCCGCGTGACGGGCCCGAGATCCTGCCCGCCGCCCTGGAGCGGATACCGGCTCGGCGTCAGCGAGCGCGTCACATCCAGCACTGAGAGGCGAACCCGATTGCATCGCGACCGGGCTCGTCTGTTACACCGATCTTCGCGAGCCCAGCATGTCCAGCCAGCCCCTCCCCCCGTCTTCCGCCGCGAACGGGCACGACGCGCTTGAGGAGGCCCAGTTCCGCGCCCGCATGGCGCGGCTCGGCTCCGACCCAGCGAGTCGGCGCCGCCCGCGGAACCCGCGGGCCGCCGGCCGCGGCGGCTTCCGCCTCGGCTGGAAGGGCTGGCTCGTCGTCGACAGCCTGATCGTGCTGCTGGTCGTGGCGGCGGTGGTCGCCTGGCCGCCGATCCAGGCCTGCCGGCACCAGGACAAGACAACCGGCTTTTACGCTGGCGATTCCGGCGATCGCTGCATCCGCCGGGGCATTGCCGAGCGCATCGACCGGGCGGACCAGCGCCTCAAGGCCCTGGTCCGCGGCTCCGGCCGCTAAAGCACGCGCCGCCGACACGGGGGCCGGCTCGGCCTGAACGCGTCACACCAAGGATCTGGCGCCGTTTCCTGTCACACCGGCATCGGAAATGACGCCCGCCTCGGCACAGGTGATCGGGTCGGACCCCGGATCCTCGCCGGGGCCCGCTTGAGCGGCGGCACCGCGACTGGTAGCAAGCGTGTCGTGGGCCGGTGTAGCACAGCGGTAGTGCAGCGGTTTTGTAAACCGAAGGTCGGGAGTTCGATCCTCTCCACCGGCACCAGATTTTTGTCTAACGATGGCAGTAGGTTAAGCGGATTTCAGGCCTCGGCGACCGCTACTCTCACACAGCGGTGTCACACATTGTCCCTTCGAATCGCCCGCCCATGGAAAGCCCCGAAGTCAGGGGTTTACCACCTTCGCCAGCGCACCCCGGTCGATCTTGTCGCACGGTTGAAAGGCCAGACCGTTTCTCTTCCCATCGGTCAGGCTTGGGCGTCCGTTAGGATCGGTCCCATCGTCCAGGCATCGTTGCGGACTAAAGAGCCACGGGAAGCACGGGTCCGACACTCACTTGCCGATGGTGCCCTGAAACGGTTCTGGCAGGGTGAACGAAGCGGTCCAGTCTCACACAGCCACGAACAGGGGACTACGGATTCGCTATGGTCGGATCGTGGGCTTACCCATGTATCGGCCGGCTTCTCCGTAAAGCCACAGCCTGTCTTCTCCCCTGCCAAGCTCGACGGACCGTCGCTTACTGTAGGCGACCTGTTCGAACGTTGGGCGACGGATCGGGCGGACAAGCGGGCACTGAACACGATCAGGCGTTACCGGGGCAGCATCCGGTCCTTCGAAGCCTTTGCCGCAGGCCGGGATGTTCGGACCCTTACCGGAGATGACGTGTTCGCTTGGGCCGTGCGTCGGCGTAATACGGATGGGATCAGCCCACGTGCGATTAACAAGAACGATCTGGTAGCCGTCAGTTCGGTGTTCCGGTGGGGTGCTGGTAGGGCCTCCGGTCAGATCCTGTCGTCAAACCCGGCTGCCGGCATATCGCTAGATGAGCCTAGGATCGTCCCACAGCGGGAGCGGACGTTTAGGGAAAGCGAGATAGCTGCAATCCTGTCAGCAGCGTCAGCGGTCCGCTTTGACGATGGGAATCCGACTCGGAGTGCGACTCGCCGGTGGTGCCCTTGGCTTGCTGCATACAGCGGGGCACGGATTGCCGAACTGACCAACCTTCACCGTGACGACATCCGAACCGAGGGTGGCATCACGTTCATGCGCCTACGGGTGACGAAAACCGGTGAACCACGGTCTGTCCCGATCCACCCGCATCTCATCGAACAGGGTTACATGACCTTCGTAGAAGCGTCCGGTCCCGGCCCACTGTTCTATGACCCTGCACGACACAGCAAAGGCTCAAAAACTTCTCCGGGCGAGTTGCAGGGCCACAAGCTTGGCAAGTGGGTTCGCGAGACCGTCAATCTGGATCCGGGTGTCGATCCGAACCACGGTTGGAGACACACTTGGAAGACGCAGGCTCTCGGAGCGGGGATAGAGGAACGCTTGAGGGACGCGATCACCGGTCATCGTGTGGCGTCGGTTGGAAGACGATACGAAACACCGACCCTGATGATGCTGGCAGACGCTATTGATCGCTTCCCACGCTACCGTATCGAGCCGGACAATCTGCGGCTTGGGTTTCGCCCATGAGGATACGCGACTAAAACACTTGATCCCGACGGAATGCATCGATCATAGTAAAAGTAAGTTTGAATGCATTTTGTGCTGCAAGTTCCTGACTGTTGTCAGTCTTCCCGAGGGCAAAATCGCATATGCCTTTGATGAGAGAAAATGGTTTGTGGCATACGCCGCACGATTGGGCCAAACCTGCGGCCTCCATTTCGCCGCCTACCGCTTTATCATCCAGACCAATGAGTAGCTTCCGGAACGCTTCATCGTCTACTAATTTATCGCCAGATAGTATAGTTCCAACATGAGCCCTAAAAGATGTGTCATAGAAATCGTACTGTCTCGCAAAGCCAACAACCGCATCGGAGGTTGGAACACGCGGACCACGCCATTGATACGAACTATCCTTATATTTTCCAGCCTCATAACTCAGGACGTTTTCTGAAACCAGCACATCGCCGAGTTTTTGCTTGTCTTCTTTGAGACCGAAGGCAATACCAACTGACAGGACCAATCCCGGGTTCAGTTCAATTATTGCCGCCTCAGAGATTCTAGCACTACCATGCGTTCCGAACGAGCCTGCAGATGTACGAACGTGTTTGACTTCGACACCAGCCGAGTTCTGATATGCTACACTCGTGAAGCTGGAATAGGTTTTCATATCTATGCGATCATATCCTCTGATAGCCAATGATGATTTAAGGACCGCATCCTCAAGATCTGTGGCTGTGAATATGAGAATGCATGGCTTGCGGATGGTTGTTGAACTGAGCATTTCGGTAGCCTCACGAAAGGAATAGACCCGATCAGCCGCAATTTTCATAACCTGTAGCAGGCTATCGTAAAGGGCCAAGGCCTTAACGGGTCCGCTTCCTGCACGGCTTGGGAAGTCGATATCACCCAAAACTCGGTTGAGTTTATAGAGATGGTTGTGGTCATCGCCGATGTAAAAACCAGATGCCAAGACAAGCGCCCGAATGAAAGTCAATCGAAGCTTTGTGAATTCTACAAATGACTTGTCAGAAATCAAATTCATGTACGGCGCGTGGAATTGTTGATCTTCAAGCATCTCTTTCAAACCGAGACGATGGAAGATCAACGTATTCAATTCATAATCAAAAAGAGGGAAATGATCAAAGTCCTCAAGAGCAACATCCCGAAAATAACCTGTCGGTGTTATAAGATCGTGCGCCAATGTGTAATGCTTAACAAATAAACGCGACGACATATTCCCAAGGAAAAATGTCTCGTCCGGCTTAGGAGCGATTGCAGCCGTTTCATAGACGGTAAAAGTTGCAGCGAATGGGTTTGCTTGAAACTCGTTGCGGATGAAATCTGCATTCTTACCGAGTCGAGTCACTTCTTCCTGTGTAAATGCATTCGAACCGCGACGATTGTTGACCGCATTTAATAATTCATCTTTTATGTATTCTGTTGTACGCAGGACCGGCGAAGATCGAAAATCGTGCCTCATCGCCGATCTTGCAAAGTACATACCATATCTATGGCGGTGTCCACTGTAAAGCTCGCGACGGCTCTCGATAAACGTGTGCGAATCCGTCGACCCATTACACAAATGCAGCTTGCCAGCCTCACACAACTGACTGACAAATTCATTCATATTTTTAGACTTGTGATATAACTCTAAAACTTGTGCATACGGCGCCACAAGAGGAGCCGCGGTCATAAGCCCGCAGACCTTCATGGTCAGAATATGATCCGACTCGGAATACGTACGTCGCCGAAGTGCGAGTAGCTCGCGATTGACAAAATGTAAGAATAACGAACTACATGCTAATCCCCCGCCCGATACAATTTCTGGATATGTCGAATTAGGTACTGTGACCATATCTCAAAATGGTTGAATGAGTTGGGCGTCTCTCGTATTGGTAGCCATCTAATATTTCGAAATCCAAGAACTCCCGACTCAAGTTCTATTTTTCGATCCAGTTTAACCAAGGCCGCAAGACCTAGATGACGCTTCCCGTTGTCAGTTGACGAGTCAACTAAGAAGCCCACAAACCTAATTTCGGAGATGCCCTCGCGGAAGTGATCTCGAAAGAAATACAATTCTTCGTACAGCTCCCGAACAACATTGGATTTAAACCCAACTGGACTGTCATCAAACAAAGAGAGGTCATAATAATTTATGTGGCCGCCGAAGCCAACACTTTGTTTGCCGATAAACTCCCCGTTATCGGACGTATACCGCCCCTTCTCGAATGACAGCATTTGATCTTCGTAACATATACAAGAATAGGAGACCAACTGCTTCAAATCATTGCGCGTTTCGGCATGCTTGCGGTCGACATATCGAATATCAAGTAGATTGAGGAGCTGAATGGGATGGGAGTCGGTTTCATAAAAACCGCTAAAGTTCATGAACTCTAAATCTGAAACCTTGACAGTAGCAACAGGCTCGTTGGAAACCTCTTTCCGTCGACGATTTCCAACAAAAACCCGTTTGTAATTATGGTCGTGATCGGTTTCAGTTAGCCGCTCTGTCAGCCCATAAGTCGCAGGAGCGTAACGATAGAAGCGAGATTTATCCTTGAGCAGCAATATCTCAATCGCGATACGCGCATTCAATGTCTTCTGTGGTGTTCGTCCCTGTATACACGACTTGTAGGTTGGATCGTCTTTCGCCAATTGGATGATTTCTTTGGCGGTAGCCGGTCGTTTGAGCTGCCGCAATATCTCTACCGCAATGTCGGTTATATGGTTTACGGGCCGTCTCATGGGCGGCTTCCCTTTAGCAGTATGCTCCTGATGGAAAGCCGCTCGGATGGTCATCGGCCTTCCTTACGCTAGACATCTTAACCATTGGCAGACCGCCTGGATAGGCAAGAGTCACTGAGGCAGTCAGATGCGCCTCTCATTGACGCAACTCCCGCGGGCAAATCTTCTTACTGAGGTAAACTCATACGAGACACCGGCGCGAGACACGAAAAGCCCGACTTGATCGTCTTATTAGGGTCGACATCCGCATTCCAAGACGGTATGGTGATGGGGTCTGGATCCTATCGAGACACAGGAGGCATTCATAGCGACCTACGGTTATGCGAGGGTGAGCGCATCATCTCAGAGTCTGGTTATTCAGCAAGAGGCCCTGATGGCCTCAGGTTGCGATGTGATTCGATCTGAGAAGGCCACGGGGACGAAGCTTGAAGGCCGCTCGGAACTGGAAACAATCATACAATTTGCGAGGGCCGGCGATTCCATAACTGTTACAAGAATCGACCGTCTCGCCCGATCCGTTGCGGATTTGGCCCGGATCGTTCAGCGGTTAGAAGCGAAAGGCGTGTCCCTGACCGTGATTGAACAGCCGGTGGATACCTCGACGGCTGCGGGGCGGTGCTTCCTACAGATGCTTGGGGTGTTCGCGGAATTTGAAACGGCGATTCGACGTGAACGTCAAATGGAAGGTGTTGCGAAAGCCAAGGCCGAAGGTGTCTACAAGGGTCGCAAACCGACCATCGATGCTGAAAAGGTTAAAGCCCTCGCGTCACAGGGGTTGGGAGCAACAGCCATCGCTAGGGAGCTGAAAGTAGCGCGAGCATCGGTCTACCGTTTGATGGCCGGTGGGGCCGCTGAAATTCAGAAACAGTCGGATCTGTCATAACACTTCTAGACAGATATTCCCGACCGGCCTCCAACGTGTTATAATTGTGACGTTGGAGGAACGATGGCGAACGATGATACTTGGCACGTGGGTCAGGCTGTATTCGGATCACACAGCTTGCCTAAATCGCAACGACCTGCCCGAACATCCTTCACTGATCCTCTACAGATAGCAACGATAACTGTAGGGGAAAACGGTGGCGCCATCGGAATTACGCTCTGTCCAGGCAAGAAGGGGCCATCGGTCTTTGGTGCGCGATGGGATCGTGATCTGACGATGGACGTGGAGGCGATTCGAGATTGGGGAGCGTCATCCGTCCTCACGCTCATCGAACCCCACGAGTTTGACCTCCTGTCCGTGAAAGGCTTGCCTCAGGCTGTGCGGGAGGCTGGAATGATATGGCTTCACGCTCCAATCCCCGACGTATCGATCCCAGGGTCTGCCTTCAAAACAGTATGGAGCACGATGGGGCCTCGCCTCGTCGCACAGCTACGCGAGGGTCGCTCCGTCGTGGTCCATTGCAGGGGTGGCTTAGGTCGGGCCGGTATGGTGGCTGGCATGCTTCTCGTAATGATGGGCGAGGAACCAGCAAGAGCGATCGAACGGGTGAGAGTGGTCAGACCCGGAGCCATCGAGACGCGCGAGCAGGAAAGTTGGTGTATCAAAATGCGGTCGCTCATGTAAACTATGATGACATCGGAGGCTCTATTATGGAAAGTGAAGTAGAAAACAACATATATGCTATTGCTTCAGCAGTTCATCTCGTAAACAGGCATATGCATGAAGATGACCCAGGAACAAGCTCAAACAATCTTATACTAAAAAACATCGTACTTCCGTATGCATCCATCGGAAAAGTATACATATCGCATTTGAAAGATGATTACCTGAGCAAGGATAAAGAGACGGATTTCGCACGTGGGATTGCAGACTGTTATACGCATGGTTTGTGCGGGGATCTATCAGAAATCATAAGCTATGAGGACTTAAAAAACAGATCGCGCTCGGCTGGGCATGATCAAGAAATAGCAAATTTTAATACAAGATTTTACAATGCTACTGTCCACTATGCAGCATCAGAGACGCAATTCGAGATCCTATTTGCCGAAAATGTGGAAGTTATAGAACTTAGCGAAGATTACATGCGTCGTTGGCTAAGAGGCTTTGATGCAAACTTGAAGCTGTGGAAACCAGCCGGCGCGCAGCTTAATCGATCCCACGTCGATACTGAGATACTTATCCATTATATGAAGCTTACAAAAATGGAAGCTTTTAAGGAGTGGATGAAATACCGGCGCGATCACCTTTCATTCGAACTAGAGAGTTTGAGACTGCGACTGGGTAGAGCTGGCCTTAGAGGAGTTCCTATTCACTACAGTGATAGTATTTTCAATGATTTGCAGGACAGAACTAAAGTAATACAAATTGCATTTCCGGATATATGCGTTCCATACTTCGATAACATATCTACGACTATAGAGTTTGTAAAAGAAAAGGAGTTCATTAAACCTATTAGGAATTTACGTAGTTATGTTGAAAGCATAGTCAATGGCAAAGAATCATACGATCACATTTCCCAAAGCATCAGAGAGAACCTGTATGAATTGGAGAGGAACATCGCTAAAGAAACGAAGTTGAGTACTGTAGCTTTGCTAAAGGTTGTGGTTGGCGGAACTGCAGAAGCAGCCGAAGACCTCCTGCAGCTTAAAGTAAGCAAAACAATAAAATTACCATTTGAAATCGCCGAGAAATTCATCGAGAGACAGTACAGTTCGCCAAATTATACGGGAGATCCATTGTATTTCGCCTGGAAGCTAAACAATAAATTGGAAGGTTGAAGCGGGTTGGCGGCCGATCACAAAGGAATAGCGCGGTTCTAATAGGCGGAATGCAACTAACTGATGCGCTCATACGTGCCATTCTGCCCTGCCGTTCAGCGGGTCATAGTTGGATCGGATCGAGGTAAGGCACGATCCGAGATCCGATCCTCAGGCTACGTGATCTATACCCTCGAAGCTGCCCTTTGGTGCGTGTCCGAGACAACGACCTTCCGAGATGCGGTGCTCCTGGCCGCGAACCTTGGTGACGATGCCGATACGGTAGGAGCGGTCACAGGCCAAATCGCGGGAGCAGCGTACGGAGTATCCGCTATTCCTGAGGAATGGCCCAACAGCCTCGCCTGGAAAAAACGATTGAATGATATTTCTGCGCAGCTGTATATTAATTTACGTTAAGCTCAATATCTAGTTGCGACCAAACTCATAATCGAATGCTGCAAAGCTCATGTCCACTATGGCAGTATGTTAGAAGATCTATTGCCACCACTTACTGCCTGACCAATTTGCAAAGCCAAGTTGGCGAAATCAGTCTGCGCATTCCGTGGGCCAATAGTTATAATCAGATCGTGAGTGCGAGTGCGCCCCATCCCAAACAGCGGATTGTTCCCGGTATTTGCTGCCACGCGAACGAGCCTCCAAGAAGGATTGACGCTACCGCTTGTTATAATTACAAATTTTATTTCTATAGATATTACATCTTGAGAAGAATTATCTTTATTCGTTACTGATTTGCCCTTACTAGTGCTTAGAACAGAAGGGTCATACGACGGTATAGTCCCGTTCACTACCAAAGCATCAATAAGCCAAGGAGTAATCCCAAGTTCATCGACTAATGGGGAACTCTTGGCTGGACGGAAACCTTCGCGAACAAATGGGTCTAAACCCTCGTTTTCACAAATTCCCCTGATTGCAATCTTTCTGTCTCTCAAGTATTCAACTGTCCAGAACGAGTTGAATTTGTCAGTGCGCGAAGCGGTAGACGATAAGGTTCCGCCAAGTGCGACTGCGCTACTCTGTGCCGTCGCTACTGACGGCCTACCTGCAAACGGAGTTACAGCGGTAGGCAGCACATCACTAAAGATGACGCTTGGGTTTAACGCGGAGCTCTCGTCTACCTGAAATGAGATAGCACTTTGTACACCCCACTCGTCTGGAAGGAACTTCCGTTTACTGACTCGCCCGCTATTGCTCACAGTAGTAAAGTAATTGTCTGCTTCAGCGACCGCTTGTCTAAGTTGACAATAGATATTTTTCTTAACTTCGAGCTCGATCTGGCCGGATGCGGATACTGGCGCTCTTGGTTTTGGCTTGTGATTGGGATCAGCCGGTATGTCCGCATCCCATATTTCGCCGATGCGGGGCGTGATAGTGCCGCATCCAGACATCAGAGTGGAAAAAACTATCATAAACGCCGGAAGCGAGTTTTTCGGCATCAGAAGCTATCCAATTCTGTGTATCAATCACCTTTTGATTGGTTTTACTTCTACTTTATCGTTTGGCAGCAGATCGAATGATTTGTTTGGTATTAGAACTTTGACATTTAATCTATCGCTAAATTTTGGAACGATGCACGAATGCCAGCCGCCATTATCGATCTCGGTAGGATAAGGCGAGCAATCCTTCTTGGA
The DNA here is from genome assembly GCF_979253755.1 of Methylobacterium sp. AC315. NCBI lineage: Bacteria > Pseudomonadati > Pseudomonadota > Alphaproteobacteria > Hyphomicrobiales > Methylobacteriaceae > Methylobacterium > Methylobacterium sp. AC315. The sequence continues at coordinate 61,895 of NZ_CEEDEA010000013.1, read as the reverse complement.
TAACACGCTAGTGTTCTCATCAACGGCGAGTACCGGTGATTGACTCATTATCAAAACAGATAAAGAGGCGAGTCCGATTCGAGACCACATATTCCCCTCCCGCGTGCTTACCGATATTGCACATCAATCGCGCATGCAGGAAAAGTACTTTCGATGACGAGGGCACTAAATTTAGGGATGTGTGGCCCCTGGGCAACATATTGAATATTCGGGATGTCAATCTCTCAGCTATAGCTGCCATAGGGCTCCGACAGCTACGATCCCAACACCGATCTTTGCAACGCTTCTGAGTGGTGAGGCCGAACGACAGAGTGGATGGTAGGGGCCAGCATGTCGCTACGGTTCCCGATCATCACCCAGGATCGATCAGGAGCAGCTTGAGCGGTTCAGGTCAGGTCCCGCGCCCAGAACTGTTCGTAGCCTTCAACGAGGTTCCTACGCGGTCCTGCCACCATCCTGCACGATGAGAAATGCATCGCATGTGGGCGAGCGGGCCGATACATAACTGTAATCAGATGCGCACCTCGATCGCCTCGGAAACGGATGCGCGATCTCTGAACGTTTACAACGGCGATAGAACACCTGCGACTTTCCTCCCGATGCCGATCTTCACAACTGTCCTGACGGCCGGAACGGGGTTGTCGTGCCAACGGTAGGAGCCGGTGTTCGCTGCGGTCTATCCATTGCCGCGAGGAATGATTGGGACAGCCTTGGGCGGTTTAGGGCGCTTGGATCGGTCGGAACTGTTCTCAGCCGCGGGTGACGATCCTGTGCGATCTCGCCACCATCCTGCATGATCGGCGCCGGATCGCGACCGTAGGAGCAGGGCAGACCGCATTATTATAATGAGGCGTAAGCCAGGAATGGCCGTGCGGAAAGAGGCATCGGATTAGGGAGGCTGGATCCGATGCCTCTTTCTCACATAAAAATGCCGTGGCGGTCGAGGTGATGATCCCAAGACTTATGATGCCTGCGATCGGAGGGAAAGCCTTTATCCGATCATACAAAAATTGGGGTGGTGTTATGGAGAAGATGACCAACCCACAGCAGCATGGCAATGGCACCGTTGCCGCAAACGCTAGACGTTATGACCGTGCCATTGGGGCATTCATCGGCCTCGCGGTCGGCGACGCTATCGGAACCACGCTTGAGTTTGAAACCAGGGATGCCAAGCCACCCGTGACCGATCTGGCCGGTGGTGGCCCCTTCAAACTTAAAGCGGGTCAGTGGACGGACGATACCTCTATGGCCCTCTGCCTCGCCGACTCGCTCATAGCTTGTGACGGTCTGGACGAGCGGGATTTGATGGAACGCTTCTGCCGGTGGTTCGAAGCCGGCGAGAACTCCTGCACGGGCGCCTGTTTCGATATCGGGATCACGACAAGGAACGCACTGGATACGTTTCGACGGACAGGTGATCCGATAGCGGGACCGACCGACGCCAGGACCGGAGGAAACGGATCGGTCATGAGACTCGCCCCGGTGGCTTTGCGCTACTGGAATGATCCGGAACGCCTACGGGTTGTCAGCCGACGCCAGAGCTATGTCACTCATGGCGCTACCGAGGCCGTGGATGCGTGTGAAGCCTTAGCGACAGTCCTGGCCTCACTGATTGACGGCAAGCCGCTGAGGGACGTTCTCTCAGCCTCTTACGGTCCCTTCTGTTCTGGCGTTCAAGCAATCATGAATGGATCGTACCAAGGCAAGGCACGGTCCGAGATCCGTTCGTCAGGCTACGTGATCCACACCCTCGAAGCGTCACTCTGGTGCGTATCGGAAACGACGACCTTCCGTGACGCTGTCCTCCTGGCGGTGAACCTCGGGGACGATGCGGATACGGTTGGGGCGGTCACAGGGCAACTCGCCGGTGCAGCCTACGGATTGACAGGGATCCCTCAGGCATGGGTCAACCGACTTAATTGGAATGAACGTTTGGTCGCGATTTCAGAAAAGTTATATGCCGGCAGTCTTAGACAGTAAGAATTTCGAATTCGATACCTGCGTTATCATAACCGGCATCATACTCGCTACCATTTTCGAACCTCCAACCAAGGTTCGTAGCCCAATCCATCCAATCGGTTTGTTCCTGCCAAGCATAGAACTGTTCCGTATCAACGAACCGTCTGTCGAAATTCAATTCGAAAAGCGCATAGGCTGAAACGATAGGAACAGGCCCATTTTCGAAGCTGCACGATGACAGTTCTATCGATTCAGTTCGGATGGTGCCACGTGTGTTCAGAAGTCCGTTTTCGTAATGAACGTCTTCTGGATCAATAGTAGCATAGAGAAGCGGTTCGACTAACGCCCTAACAAACGCCCATTGATCTTTTGGCCAAGACCTGCGCCTGCCCCGATCTTTCCATAACTGTTCGCACTGAAAGAGGACCGGGGGAATCTGGACGTCTGGATCATCAGATAGATCCGGGCATCCTTTTTTGATGCGAACTGAGATGGTATGGCGGTACATCTCAGAACTGTAACATGAAACGGCTTCGTGAGCGATGGATCAAACTAGGCGAAGGCGCTACCGAACAGTAACGACCCCTTTGATAGCGTCGTAATCGGAACGTTTCAGAACACGACGTGAGATAAGGTCCTCAGTCGATGAGTAGGGCCGGAATTCGATAATCCTTTTACCGATCATGCCAGCTCCTAGACCGTTCAGTTGCTCAACGGTAGCAGTATTCAGATCAACGATGCCATTGGATGTTGAGGATTGTCCCTCAGTACCTTCGGGGGTTGTCCTTGTTTCCTCAGGCCTGATGGATGCAGTGTCAGACTGCTGCTCAGGAACGCCCGGATTGTTGGAGGCTTTGGGTGTCACGGACTGATCGGGGGATATGGCAACGGACGGGGATGATCCTGATGGAGCCGTACCCACCATCCCTGAACTTGAAGTCGATCCAGGCGTGATGGTTCGGATGGCCTGCCCCTTCGCATCCAGTCCGGTTCGCTCCTGTTTTGATAGGGGAACGACGGTTGATGCCCGCTTGTCCTGAGCCACCTGCGGGCGAGGGCCATACCCAATCCATAGCGAGGTTAGGACAACCGATGCTACCGCGAGAGCGGCACTAAGAAACAGCGTGGATCGGATCAATCTTAACCCCCTCATTGGCCGACAGCCTTGTGCTGCATGGTCGTGGCACATTCGGGGCAGGTGGCGTCGATGATGACCTTCCGTCGAAGGGGCGATCCTCATACCTGTTCCGCCGTTGGGTGCAGAAACGCTCCAAGAACGGTAAGCTCTGGCGTTACCCCATGCCGCACAATCATCGCTTAAGGTGGTGCAGAAGCGACCAAGCCAGCAAGAAGATGGGGTGGGGGGCTTGGAACTGTTCTGAGCCGTCACCGACCACCTTAACTGCTCATACCGCTAGCGCCCTCATCCCTCCCAGCAGCCGCTCCAGCATCTTGAACCAGACGTTTGCCTCGACCCGATTAGTATAGTCTCGGATTTCGAGCTGATGGGGCGGACAAGTTCCTGGCTCCCAATCATCCTCTGACGGCAGCAGCCTCAGAACGACCTGATATTTCCCGTCGTCCAACTCAAACATCTCTGCGGAGTTAGTGAGTGGCGGATCTCCAACTTCGATCCGTTTTATGGATTTTGCGGTCATCGTGGCCCTACCGTTCATTGAACCTATATACATGAGGCTGCACGGCGAAGGTTCTATGTATATCGTAAGCAGCATATCGAACGAACGCTATAGCCACGCATTGGCAGACTATTACGAATTCCAACCGGCACATAAAAACCGCCTAAGACTGATTGACGTAGATTTGATCAGTCGCCCGGCAAAATGGCTCGCTTGCGTGGTTTGGCGCAGTGCATTTCAGGTTAGGTTGTGCAAAATCGATCGCGTCGGCGTCCAGCCGATAGCGCCCACGCCAGTGTCAACTCAGCCCCTCGGTCCGCTGGCGTGGGTGCTCTCTTTGGGGGCGGAGCAACCTTCGAACCCCCGCCTCGATAAACGGACGCACACGTGACAGGATCGCCAACCAGTATCGACGAACCACTACCGGGACCGCGAACGTATTGTGTGTTCCGCATCGGCCATGACGGCACCGTGGGGAAAGCCGACATCCTGGATGCTGATACCGACGATGAGGCGAAGGCCATGGCGGCCATGCTGCCCAACGGTCATGGCATCGACCTGTGGGAGCGAGCCCGTTACCTCGCCAGCTACCCGCCCCAGAGCGCGCTGTATCCCGGCAGAGAGTGATTCCGGCTCGGTACTCGTGACAGCCTGGATAGTTGGTTGGGTTTAGTTTCGCCTAATCGTCCGTTGCACGATATCTCGAAGCGTCGCGATATGGTCGGCATCCAACTCAAATTTGTCGATGAGCATTTGAATCGCGGCCTCCATCTGCCCCGCGTGATAGATGATTTCGAAGATCGGGTGTGAGGGAGGCGCCTGCCCCAGGTCGTCGAACAGACGTAACACCGGGTCTCGCTCTTCATCTTTGAATGATATTTTCCACGTCAGATGGACGAGTTTGATCCAACTCACGCGTTCTCTACGGGCTTCCGTCTCGTTTGGTTCGTCTTGCTTGCCGGGCATTTTCCCTCATCGGCGCGATTGAGATAGATTGCGCACAATCAAACTCCTTCAGCCGATGCGACGCCGTGTGCTAGCACACAGACCTATCCAAACCCGAGCTGATTCCCGAACGAAGAGAATTCGTATTACTTCCGAGTCGTTTCGGCAGATGCGATCCGTCAGCCAAGCTCCAGATGCAGAAACTGGTTGAAGTCGCTGGCCGTGTACGACCCGAACACCTCGCCATTCACGAAGCCTAGCCGCCGATACAGCCTGAGTGCCGGTTCGAACGCAGCCCCGCTCCCAGTCTCCAGGCTCAATCGGCGTACGCCAAGGGCCGCTGCATTCTCGATGATGGTGTCAAGGATGGCTGAACCGGCGCCCATTTCGAGAAACTCGGGATGGGTCCGCATGGATTTCACTTCCGCGGCGCCATCCTCCGAGACCTTGAGCGCTCCGACACTCGCGATCCGATCTCCGCGCCATGCCGTCCACACGGTCACGCCCGGTTGTTTCAGACCCGAGAGATCGAGCGCGAACACGCTACCGGGCGGTGAAGACGCATGCATGCCCGCTAGATGGAACGCCAGGAGCGCCCGTGTCGGTGCGCCTGACAGGTCATCCTCTCTGATCTCGTACATGCTGCTGACCGCCCGTAACGTCGAATCGAGCGTGCAGGATGGCTCTCAAAGACACCACCGACAAGCCTGCTACCGGAACACAAGTGCCGTCTGAAAGCGCCTGAAGCCGTGAATCACTGCGCCGCCCGAATCGGTTCACCCGTCAGTAATCATCAGCTTCGCGACTGATTAATATATCGACCTCGCGACCGTCGACGGTAAAACCTCCATACAATAATGGAGACCGCCAATGACCTCGATGATTGATGAACAGGACGGCAAGCGCATCACAACCTACCGAGCTTGGAACACGATGAAGGCATGCTGCAACTACCGATCCCAAAACGGCTACCTGCGTGGCATCACCTACAACCCGGAGTGGGAGGACTTCGAACAGTTCCTCGCCGACATGGGCGACAAGCCGTCGTCCCGTCACTCCCTCAGGCGCATCGATACGACCAAGCGCTACGAGAAGACGAACTGCCAGTGGCTGGAGATGCCGCATAAGGCCAGTGTCACCATCACCCTGGGTGACGATACTCGGACGCTGATTGAATGGTCGGAGGCCACGGGGATTCCGTACATGCGGCTGTATCAGCGCGCCAACGCTGGCTGGCCTTCCGATCGCATCCTGACGGAGAAGCCCCAGCATCAGGGTCGCTGGGTGTGATCGGCCCAAGGGTGCGAGGTGATCCAAATCTGACGTTCGGGTACCCAATCGCCCGGTCCGCAACGGGTGGATTTGCGACGGTCCGCTTTGGGGCGGGAGTTGGCAGAAGCAGACACTGCCGCCGCGGCCGCTGACGACCCCTAGCAGAAGGTCAGAAGGTCAGAAGGTCCGCTTACAGGCACGCACTCACCAAGATGAGCAACCGTCAGCGGATCAGCCACAGCCCTACAAGCGACAGAGTGGCTGAGTAGACAGGCCTGTGGTCCTCATCAGTCGCCAGCACTGTGTAGGTGAGGCGGTCGTGACCTTCGAACGCCTGATCGCGCGCCATCTCAGGAAGAACCCTCAGAGCCTGCGCGCGCACCTCTTCCAAGGTGGCGCATTCGGTGCCCTCGTGGTCGAATTGCGAGGTTCCATCGTGAATATCGAAGTAATAACGTGCCATGCATGTATTCCGAGCAAATTAAGGCGGGAGCACTCGCTACTCTCAGTCACTGACGGCCGGGATCGAGGTCAACGATATCCTCTTGTGCGCCAATTTTCGCTTGGCCACCAGTGCCCTGCATTGCAGCCGACTACGACCGAAATGTTGTAGATTTACGTCTCTATTTCCTCGCCTTCGCAAACTTCGGTGCAGCTTGATTGCCCGCGACTAAATCGCTCACACGCGTTGACCGTGACTACCTTAAGGCGCATGGAAGGCTATCGGTTCGACTTAAGGTTAGGTCATGCGTGAGAGTGCTGCGCTCGCAGACGATATGTTGAGCCGCCTCGTCGTTCTCAATGCAAGAGCAACTGCTGTCAGCAATAAGGCGCAGATGGCGCTTCGCCGCGCCGAAATATTTCGGAACGATCTTCATAATCTGAAGGCGCATATAGACCGGATACTAGCCTCGCCTGTTATTGAGCGTGTGTCGTCACCGTCTATAGATCTTCAAAACACTACTCCCATCCGCTCATCATCATCACCTCTGATAGCCGCACTGAACGCGATCGGATTGGACGCAGCCAGTTTGCCCGATCTGACGGAGGATCTTTGTGCGGCCTATCAAAGAGCCCAAGAGGATGGGGACGAGGATCAGATGCAAATCTTTGGTGCCGCTCTCCGGCACATCGGCCAGCACTACGCGGCGAAGATTGGGCCGCGGGCTGCGGGCGTCACTGTCAACTGAAGCGTTCTGGAGCGACGGGCCGATGAGTGACTGCGATGAAGCGATCAACCAACTTGAGCAGATCGCGTCCACGCTGAGAGTGCCGGTTTCCGTCCTCTACCAGTCCGGTGTGTTGAGCCCGTTCGGTAGCTCCATACCTGAGATCCAACGCATGATGGTGGATCTCCTGCGGGCGTTGGAAGCCATGTCAGACCCAAAGGCTCGCAGACGTTGCACTGATGCGATTAGCCAGGCGATCCTACATCTTGAGCAGGCCGGGGTCGGAAGCTCGAAAACCAAAGGCAACTGACACCTGAATGTCCGCCGCTAGGCGAAGGGCAGCTTCCCACCCCGAGCCGAAGCTGCCGGGGGGCTGACGAGCGGCCGCTTTCGGGAAACGCCTATGGCGGTCCGGGCGGCTGGGTTGGGTCGAAAGCGGCTCTCGGCCGCAGGTACCAAGCGACAGATTCAGACAGCCAGGATTGCTGAGGCTCAGCCTTGCCGCTCGTAGCCCACGCCCCGCGGAGCGCTGTTCTCCAGCATGCCGCGATAGACCTCCATCGCCTTCTCGCGGCTCTCGAACTGGAGCAGCGTGGGGCGGTGATTCAGGAGCGCCTCCACGTCGGAGATCATGTCCCAGGCCGCATGCATGGCGCCGACCTTCTGCGCCTCAGCCCGTACCTGGGGCAGCAGGCGCCGGACCACCTGTTCGTCTTCGTCTATCTGCTTCATGTGGGCTTACGGGGCGGGACTGGTGTGGTGGAAATTAGGCCGATGATCGTTCAGAGCACAGCGGATTCCCGTTGGCCGAAGAACGCCTCGAACCGTTCGACCTCATCCTGAGACAGGTCGGCCGAGTACGCGACCCGATCGGACAGCCGAAAGTCGAGGAACGCGATTCCGTTAGCCTCGAACCAAGCCTTGACGGAATCGTGTGGGAGAACGGAGTCGACCAGATCACTGAGACGATCCGGTCGAAGAGAAGGGCATGGCGCGCGTACGTTACCCACCGGAAATTGGTCGTCATGAATACATTCATCTTCAGCGTGCCCAAAGCTTGAGCATTTGGCAGTGTGCCGTTTTGCCCCGAGGTGTGTGGCTGCGCTCGCCCTAAATTGGGAGCAAGCTTAGGGCAATTTAGGTTTCGATGATGCGCTATCTATTCGCAAGCACGATGCTGGTACTACTGGCAACACCAGCCATGGCGCTGGAGTCGACAGACACAATGCAAGCTTGGAACGCAGCAACACCGAGCGATAAGAAAGCTTTATTCGACCGTATGTCGAAGAGCGAAAGCGCTCGGGCTTCAAAGGACGGCGTCGTAACCTGTATCGATGACGCTGCGAAAATGAGTGCGCATTCCAACCTTGCGATCTCAGAGGTCTACAAGGCTTGCTCGGAGCAGTCCGTCAAAGACAACATCTGAAGGACACATCTCGATGCGTGAGCAACCCGCCATTGCTCCCGCATCAACGATCGTAAACCTATCCTGAATCACACGATTCAAATCATCCGGAGCATCATCACGAATCGCCAGGGAGACTCTTCAGCTATCCGTTAGGTTGTGTGCGCTACGGTCAAGCTACCAAGCAAGGACCGAAGACTGATGCGCCGTATTGCACTCGCCCTGATCGCGACCCTGGTTCCGTTGGCTGCACAAGCCGCCTCGAAAGATGGGCACCTCGGCATCGCCCAGTTCATGTTCAAAGGCGATAAAGCGTTCGGGTGCGTGAATCCGAACGGTGATCCGATCGACTGCAAGATCACGGAAGACACCACCTTCAAGATCTTCCGCTCACCCGACAACAAACACGCCCTGGTGTTCGTCACCTACCTCCCCGACGCCACGGGCAACGCTGTCCAGAGCGCAGCTATTCTGACGGAGGAAGTCGAGACCGGCTGGGGCGTGAAGCGGCAGCTCGTCAGCGTCGGCGACGATCCATCGAACATCAAATTCTCAGTGAAGAACGTCACCTTCGTCTCAAAGGTCGCAAGACCCAGTGATTCACGGATCAACCCGTCCGGCCGCAAAACCTTCTCGCTGGCGTACTGAACCGGAATCAGACCGATGAGCGATCAAGAATTCCAGTTCCGTATCAAGCGGCAGCCGCAACTCCCGGTGTTTCTCGCCTTCCCGCTCTTGCTCGTGATTGTGGGCGTCGTCGTCAGCGCCTTCAACGCCGTCTCAAAGATACCGGATGAGCTAATCGCTTGTATCTCCGTCCCAGTCGCAATCTGGTTCGTCTACGGCCGACGAAAACACCTGGAGGGACGATCGTTACACGGCATGAGCGTCACGCTCGTGGCTGCGTTCCTCTCAATCACGGTCTACAATTTCGACGCTTGGTACCAGAGACGCGTACAGGCAGAAGCCGCTGCCGTCGAAAAGAACCGCTACGAGGCCCAGATTGCGCAGGACAAGATAACGTACGGGAAAATATGCCGGGAAGGAACCGCAACACTAATGCTGGGAAAAGAGGTCGCGTCGCACGGTTTAGATGCATGCACGACGCACCTGACCCAGGAGCAAATCTTGGATATCTGTCGCCCCCTGGTCCAGAAACGCGCTCTCCCCAAATATGGCTGGAGAACCTGCGAAAAGCTTCCAGAGCTGTATCAGCCGAACCGCATGCGGTGAGCGAAGGCTTGATCGTCGTCCTGGATTCCGATCAGCGGACCCAGTCTGGTGAAGCCGGAGCAGTGCTCTCGGAGCCATGCATTGGTTCCCTAGAACTCTGCCTCACATCGCTCCAGGAAGTCCTGATAGCAGTTACGTGATTAGGGCGTCTCTGCAAAGGGTTCACAGGTTTGGTGACCGCCCCTAGGTGAGCGGGATGCGAAGCTTTGAACTGACCGATGCGCAGTGGGAGCAGATCGCCCCGCTGCTGCCTCCGCAGAAGCCGCGCACGGGCCGACCAGCGGAGGATCATCGCCAAGTCCTGAACTGGCCTGCCGCCTGAAAAGTGGTCCTCCCTGAGGTATGGCTTCGAGCCATGTGGAGGATGTTGTCATGGGACGGAAGAATCATACGGCTGAAGAGTTTGTTGCCAAGCTGCGCCAAGTTGATGTCCTGATCTCGCAGGCCCGCAAGATCGCTGAAGCAATCCGGTCCATCGACTCGACGACCTGCTGCCGTGGAACTGGTCCCCGCCGTCGACCAGGGCAATCGCAGCCTGACGATGCACATCAACAAGGTCCATGCCGTCAGGACCTTGGCGCTCGTCGCAAGGGAGCTCGGCGAAGATGCGGACTGGCTCGCCGATATCGCTACCGATCTGGAGCCCGAAGACGGGCTGATCTGGGTCTACGATCCGCAGTACCCTGACGGAACCATGGCCTTCTCAGACTTTGGTATCGAAAGTCTCCGTAACCTCATCGACGTCCACCGCAGCGCGCCGAAATAGGACCCCCGCGGCCCACGCCGGATGAATACGCTTCAACGCGAATCTGCGGGATGAACTCCTCAACGGCGAGGTGTTTTACACCCTCAAGGAGGCCAGCGTCGTGATCGAGCATTGGCGGAAGCACTACAACGGCATCCGGCCGCACTCGTCGCTCAGCTACCAGCCGCCTGCGCCAGAGGTCGTCATCTGGCCAACCGAACCGAGCGGATCAGTGCCGTCCGCTCGCTCTGCCATCGTCACACGACCGACGATGCACTAACTTCGAACCCGGGCCACCGAACGGGGGCAGGCCAGTTGGCAAAGCAGTAAAGTCGGCCTGCTATGTCAAAATTCGTGATTTGAGTCGATGAGATACCGGGAAACGTGGAGTGATAGCCTCGTTTCCCGGTTCGACATTGTGACAAGCCGCTATGAGTTGTGCACTTCCTCTTCATTGAGGATATCATACACCTTAAACGGGATGAGCATCAATATCAGGAAGTCCAGAAATGGTAAAAACCGAGGAGAATGGGAGTTCAATGTAAAACGAAATCGAACATCATTCCCGGTATATTTGCATATTACATCGCGTACGTCGAGTTCACGCCATGCTGATGCATTGAAAGGAAAGCTTGAGATCCCCGGTTCTGTAGCGTCAACTTTAAACCGCAAGAGCTTCTTACTTTTTTTCGGCTCCTGTCGAATGATGGTAACTGTATCAACCAAAGAACCGAAAAGCATCTTTAGATCTTCGATTTGATCAGGGTCCGGCTCGAGTCGCATCCTGATCCGCCTGGGATTGAATCTCTGATCGTCTGCCATACCGCTCTCATTTATCAAAACATGTTGGATGTACGCCCGGCCGGCGGTAACGCACACTTAGCCATGGCGCGCGCTGAGCGCAAGTACATCAGCAAATATTATTGCCGCCGGGGTGCAATCTATTCAATCTTTACTTCGACTTCTGCATTTAATCACTCGTTCAGATCATTGATTTGAGATCTATAATTAATACCACCAAACAATCTTCAGATAAAGTCTGTTGGAATGAAGGCTAAAGAGGTGGTATCAGAAGATATACTAAAGAACAGTCACTAACGCTGTCAAAAATAGCTAATTATCAAGAATTCCTTTTTTGGAAAATTCTTCAAAGTACATCGGGTTTATGTTCGGATCTTTTCAAATTCAATTTTTAGCATCAAAATTTCGGTCTTCAACATCCCGGGCAACAAAGAGGAGATTGTTTTTTTCAATCTCCCCCCTCAATCAATGAGCTTTTTGTCTTAAATTTTGGATCAGCCCCCGAACCTGAGTTTTTCTGTCCGAGGGTGATGTTGCTTGAGAGGCTGCCTGAAGAAGACGCCGTTCCATCTCGAAAATGCTCAGCTTCGCTCGTCTAAATGACTGATAGAGAATGAAAATTCCCGCGTCTCCATTCCCGCTCAACCGACCAGCCGTTTCCCATTGTGACGTCGCTTCTGATATTATAGTAATCTGCTCAGGGCTCAGTTCTAGGCTATCATTCCTTTCCTGTGGGGTTGAATAATCATTTAACTCGTCACCCCTTCCAAAGCATAGTTTTTGTTCAAGCCAAACTTCGACGTTGAGTGGCCCTTTCCCACCTGTCTTATCCAGGAAGAAGCTTGCCTTCTTGTCTTCTGATTGGCACGGAAGTATTGAAAGCTGTGATGGATTAGGGCGATGATCAATCCCATCAAAGCGATCATTAAAGCTTGCGCTTCGCTTCGCGGTCTCCCTCTTTCCCGCTGTCCATCCTCTTGTCTTGAGAACAAATCTTATCTCGTCATAAATTTCGATACTTTCTCGATGATGCATTGGTCTGTTAGTAGGAATGTAGATCCTGAAACGAGGCTTTTGCTTTGTGTGCTTGAATGTAGAGTAGGCGATGAACTGGATCTGTGGAAATTCTTGTTCAAATAATTGCGGAGTTAGGTCACCACCCTCAACATCGATCCATATTCCACGACTGAAGGCTATGTTGATCTGATTTCTGACATTGCCGCTGGATTTACTGGCGTCAAACATCGCACCGGCAATACAAGGCATGTCGTCTTTTTGTAAGTAAGTAAGGTGATAATGATCTTTCAGGAAACCGATGAACTTTTTTTCACTCATAGTTATGCATATGGGATTTGTATCTCTATAGGTAGTGAAGTATGATCCCCTGAAGTTTCGGACGAAATCACCTATAGTCTTATAAGTAGTTTCGTCCTGTTCATTCAAGAAAACGACATTCTCTAATAGTTCCGGTGCGAGATCAGCGGCGAAGCCGGCGCAACGCGCTAATTCTTCCTTCCTCTTACGTTCATGCTCCCGCTTTCGTTCGTTATCGTTCGCGTACTTCCGAGGCCGTCCAGTTTTCCTGTTCTCTAGCGGTGCGAGATCCAAAGGCTTCACCACGCAACCGGGGAACCGCTCCGACAACAGTTTCGCTTCTTCGAGACAGGAGACCACCCACTTGGCTTCGTCCTCTATGTCATCCTTCCTCAGAGCGGTCCGCATGAAAGCTTGGTAGAGGTTGCCTACCATTGCCCGCGCTTGCTTCTCGCCGTCGAACCCGATCACCTGTTTGAGGATTTCGGATTGACCGCGATCATAGTTGGTTGCCATCAGGACAGCGGCGTTCCGATAGTCGCTGTAGGCATTCAGGCCAGCGGAGACGGGTGGTAGAGGCACACCATTCCCGCACGCTCTCAGAACGCTGGTCTTGGCCCTATCGTTGTTCTCCACCCACAGGAACGGCTCATCTGCCATCAAGCGTATGATAGCGTCCCGTAGGTCAGTGTTTCCTTCTTTCTCCAATCGATTACGGAGGCACTTAGAGTTTCGCCCCTCATATCCGTAGAAGATGGTCAGTCGCGGGTTCTCAGGATGCATCAGCCTTAGAATGGACCGTTTGACCTCATCATCCTCCCGCCAGTTCACACCAAGATTCTTCCAATGGTGGTATGTCAGCGAATCTTCGAACCAAGCCGAGGCTATAGTGACTCCATCAAACCCTAAAAACTTATCAGGCTTCCGAAGTGCATAGACGGTAAGTTGCCCTTTTGATTTTAGGTCGGATTTTAGGTCGTTCAGTTGCTTGGCATTGACGTAGCATTCGCAATCATCTTGCAAAATTAGTGCGCACATTGGGCGTAGATTGGACCAAACATCATCATTATTTTTGTTATCAACGATTCGCTTAAGCTTCGATCTGTCAGTAATCTGCACACGGGCGTAGTTCGGACCCGCCTCGCCCAACTCAATATAGTTCGTTACGAGATTGTGGTTGTCAGGTAGGTTGAGCGTTTCACAAATAAAGACTGGAACATCTTCGTCTACCAGTAGTCGCCATTTTGATTTATAATGGAAGTATGGCAGACTAACAAAACATTGTTGGGTTATAAGTAAAACATCACCTGGGGCGGCGTGATGTTTCAGGTATGCCAGAACCCTTTTAGTTACCGGCGCATCACCGCCATCGTCGCTATAGAACTTCACGACCCGGCCAATTGGATTCAGCGACCGGATTACACTCTCAGTCTCGGATAAAAGTTTTACCGTTGGCGAAATGATGATTGTGTTCAACTTAACTTGCGATCTTTTAACAGCAATCGAAGCATAGGCGTGAGTTTTACCAGCACCCGCCCGCAGGCCAGCACAGTTCATAAAAGTCATAATATCTTACTCTTTGTCTTAGCCGTTCTTTAAAAACGCATATTCGCCAAAATGGGACTTCGCTAGTTAAGACAGGCAATATGGAAATAGACTCAGACGAACGCCTTGAGTCACGAATTTACCTGAAATCATTCGTCAGGCATCAGAAAACATACTCGATTATTCATACAATGTCAACATATTTGAGTTTGCATTTTGATCAGCTGTAAGTTTTTGCTCATAACCGCATTTATTTTTTCGGTCACCAAAAAGTCGGACCCACATTCATGCAATATTTTTCCGCATTAAATGATCGACTGCTCTGATGCTGAAAACCCTCCAATTTGTTCCGACACCCTGCATCTACTAACCCCTTGAAACGATCAGCCGATGATAGCCATAGGTTGCCCTTGACGATGACACCAAACTCTCACACAAACGGCTACACGGTTGTCAATCTTGATGTCTGCCAACACTGTAACCCGCGGTAAAACGACGGTCGATATACCGTAAATCGGGAGTTCGATCCTCTCCACCGGCACCAGATTTTTGTCTAACGATGGCAGTAGGTTAAGCGGATTTCAGGCCTCGGCGACCGCATCGCTCGTACAGCGGCATGTCGCATCGACTCTTCGAACCGCCAAGCCGTGGAAGGACCCGAGAATAGCGGTCCACCATTCGGCCAGCCTTCATCGTGCCATTCTGTGAGGCGCTTCGGACTCGCACAATGCGCTGCGATCGTATGACCTGGCCGTACCACGATCGGCGCCCGTGCTGCCGCCGACCGGACCGTAAGTCCTATCGGTCGGGCAAAGCGTTCGCCGTCTCTGTTTCAGACGCTCGCTTCGACGCAGACCGACAGCCTACCGGCCGGTCTTCTGACGGCCGCGCGGCCCGCTGGACACCTTGGCGTTGTCGAGGTTCTCGGTGAGCAGCTTGCGCCATCGGGTCAGCCTATCGGAATCCAGCTGGCCGTTGGCGACGGCGGCCCGCACTGCGCAACCGGGTTCGTGGGCATGCGTGCAGTCGCGGAACCGGCACGAAGGCGCCAGTTCGGTGATCTCGGCGAACAAGGTCGCGATGCCGTCGGCGGCGTCGCTGACCTGAAGCGTTCGCATCCCGGGCGTGTCGATGACCCAGCCGCCGCCCGCGATGGCGTGCAGCGAGCGCGACGTCGTGGTGTGGCGCCCCTTCGCGTCGTGCTCGCGGATGCTGCCCGTCTCCTGGGAGACCTCCGCGTTCACGCCGGTCAGGGTGTTCACCAGGGTCGACTTGCCGACACCGGAGGAGCCGACCAGTGCAACGGTCTGTCCGACGCCGCACCACGGCGATAAGGCGCCTGCAGCCTCCGGGAGACGGGAATCGACGATCACGACCGCCAGACCGCGCTGCAACGCGGCGGCTTGGTCCCGGTAGGTCTGCGCATCGGCCACCGTGTCCGCCTTGGTCAGAAGGATCACCGGATTTGCACCGCCCTGATTGGCGAGAGCCAGATAGCGCTCCAGCCGAGCAGGATTGAAATCCGCGTTGCAGGATGTGACGATGAACAGCGTATCGACGTTGGCCGCGGCCACCTGCGGAATCCTGCCGCCTTCGGTGCGTCGCTCCAGGACCGACCTGCGGTCCAGGCGGCGGTGCAGGGTCTGGGTCCGCGGATCGACCAGCACCCAATCGCCCACCGCGAAGGCGCCGGTGTTCGTATGAACCGGAAGCGTCAGCTTGACCGGTCCGGCGAGAGCCAGGGCGGTCATGCGGGAGCGGTGGACCGTGGCGATCCGCATGGGGACGAAATCGGCCTCGTCGTCCCCCCGCTGGTCCTCGAAGAAGCTGGACCAACCCAGGCTGGCAGGCTGCGCGGGAGGGGGGCAGACGGGATGATCAATCACCGGCTTGGCCATGCCACGGCCTCCCGCCCATGGCCAGCATCGAAATTGTAACGCTGCGCCGGACCCGGCGTGCTTCCAGCGATGCATCCGTCCGCGTCATCGACCCGGATGCACTTCGCGCCGCGTCCTTGGGAGTGACATCGTCGGCTTCCATTGGGTACGCGCAGTGGCAGGCGGAGCAGAAAGACCGATCGCCTCCGGTGGGTTTCAATGAGATGCCACGGAACAACCAGCCGCTTGAGCTTGCCGTTCTCGTCCTCCAAGTGCTTGCGCCAGCGGATCGCCAGCACGCCTATGCCGACGAACTGATTCGTCCCGCGATAAAGCGTCGGATCGGGCACGCCCATCTCCCGGCAGACCTCGTCCACTGATCCGCCGTTCTCCGCCTGCCGCCGGCCAAAGGACTCAGATCGCGCGCATCCAGCCCAGAAAGCCCGCGATGGCCAAGATGGGGAGCGGATTGAGATTGGTGCGCCAGAACAGCAGGGTGAAGATCGCTGCGGCGCTGTACCCGCGAGACGAGAAGCCGGCCCCCTCCGCGACCGTCCACCCGCTTGCCAGGATCAGCCCGACCGCGATCGGCCCGAGCGCCGCCTCCAGGGCGATATGCCAAGCGGCCCCCGAGGACGCCTGCCAGATCCGCGCCACGACGATCATCAGCACCGCGGCCGGAAGCATCATGGCGGCCTGGGCGACGACCGCCCCGGCGAGGCCCGCGACCTTGTAGCCGATCATCGCGACGATCAGGTTACTCGGCCCGGGCGCGGCCTGCGAAATCGCGAAGAGGTCGGAGAACGCGCCGCCGGTGAGCCAGTGCGCCTCCCCGACCGCATGACGCGCCATCTCCGGCACGACGCTGTTGCTGCCGCCGATCGACAGGATCGACATCGTGCTGAAGAAGGTCGCGAGCGCGACGAGAGCGCCGGGTCTCACCGCTCGGTCTCCGCGTCTCCGCGCCGGCGCGGATGCCGCCACGCCACCAGGAAGGCCGGGGGTGCCAGGATCGCTAGGACGGCGAGGAGCGGGAGGTGCAGAACGATCGAGCCCACGAAGGCCAGGGCGATGATGGCGAGCGCCGCGGGCCGCCGCGCGAAGCCCTCGCCGGCCTTCAGGCCTGCCGACAGGGCGAGCCCGACTGCGGCGGCGGTGACCCCGCGCAGGATATCCTGAACCGCCGGGACCGCGCCGCTCCGGAAGTAGGCCCAGGCGAGGCCCAGGACGATGCAGAACGGCACGAGCGTCAGGCCGAGCAGGGCGGCCGCCGCTCCAGGCACGCCGCGGAAGCGGTGGCCGACATAGATCGCGAAGTTCGCCTGGTTGGCCCCGGGCAGCACCCGGGCCAGCGCGTAGGCGCTGAGGAACTCGGCGTCGTCGAGCCAGCGCTTGTCCTCGACGATCAGCTTGCGCGCCCAGGCCGTGAGACCGCCGCCGAAGCTGACCAGCGTCAGCCGGTTGAACAGCCAGAACAGCTCCGGAAGTCCGGGCGCCACGGCGGTTCGGACCGGGACGGGCTCAGCTGTGTCGAAGGTCGGCATCCGGCTCGAACTCCGCATTCTCCTCCGCGTCGGCCGCGGCGATCGGATAGGGGGGCTCGTACCGCCGCGAGCCACGCCAATCCGCCTCGAAGATCGCCGCGATCGCGCCGACGGTCGCGGCGTCTCGGACAACGACGCCGAGCTCGCGCCGCAGGTCGAAGGCGGCCTGATCGAGGTTCTGGGTGCCGAGATAGACCCGCGCCCCGTCGATGATCGCGATCTTGCCGTGGCTGCGCAGCCCCCGCTGCTTGTGAAGCCGGCCGCCGGCCGCGCGGTACAGGCGCCACAGGGCGAAAGAGTACATCAGGTCGGGCTGGTGCAGCCCGTGCTTGCCGCCACACAACAGGCGGACACGCACCCCGCGCTTCAGGGCGGCGTGGATCCGCTCGAAGATCACCGGCTCGGCGAATTTCGGGTGGGCGAGATCGATGCTGCGCTCGGCGCCGTCGAGCAGGTCGCACAGGATCGCCCTGGCGCCCCCGGGGCTCCAGGACAGGTCGGAGCCGCCGTCGGGCGCGAACGCCTCGCCGCTCCAATCGCCCTCGAAGCAGGCCCGGATGCCGGCGACCTGACCGGGATCGGACAGGACGACCGCGTAATCCCGGGTCTTGGTGAAGTACTTCTCCATGAAGTTGAACGTCGCCACCATGGCGCGCGCGCCGTCCACGACCAGGGACTTCTCGTGCGTGACAAGGAAGCGCGGCGACGTCCAACGCACGGGGATGCCGGCCTCCTCCAGGCGCGCGAAGGTCCCGTCGTTGATGCGTTCGCCGGTGCCCTTGGCCGGGTTGAGGAGGACGCGCACCGCGACGCCCTCGGCGTGGCAAGCCAGAACCGCGTCGATCAGCAGGGGATGGTCGAAGGTGAATTGCTTGAGCAGGATTTCCCGCTCGGCGCTCCGCATCAGCGCGATGACCGGCTCTACGCCGTGGTCCGGTTGAACGATGAGCTGCGGCGCTTGCATGTCGTCGCTACGACCTCCTGACGTCAGACCCGTGCGATGGCCGCGATCGAGCCGGGGCGGTCGAACCGGTTATCGACGCTGCCGCGACGCAGCGGTCTGCCGTGGCGACTCATGTAGATGTACATGGCGGGCGCCGTATAGAGTGTGGAACTCTGCGCAGCGATCAATCTTCGCACCATCGTCACCTATGCCGGCTGGCGCAATTTTGCGCCGGCACCGGTCGCGAACAATATCGGCCAGAAATCCGCGCTGCGGCGGCTGCGCTCTCGACCGCCGTGGCGCCCGGGACCGGAGCATCGCCCTCCACCGCCCGAGCCGTCGATCGGAGCTGCGAGGGCCAGGGCGATGCGGTCCGTGAGGATTCGGCTGCGGCGGCGCCGGGGGCCAGCATCCGCACAGGTGCCCGTCCAACCCCGCGCGTGGGACGAAGCGAGCAAACCTGCGTTCGGAAACTTGATGATGCCGTGCCGATACAAGTCCATAGCGGCAACATGCAATCCACGGTCGAATTGCGCCACTATACAGGCGTATCGGAGACGGGCTGGTGCGATCTCCCTAAGCTGGTGGACCCGGTTGGATGAGTGGCATGCGGCAGGTCTTCTCGCGCTGGCCGAGCCTGGCGCAGACGTCCCACCACCAGGTCACGGGCAATGACGACCTGCCGGCCTGGATGCGGGCACAGCCATTCCGCCCCGCGCACATCGGCGCGGGAGACCTCGCCGCGGCGGGGCTGTCGGTCGGCATCCCGGTCGCCCTGGCCTTCCTGGCGGGCTCGACGGACGCGTCGTCGAGCGGCGTCCTGCCGATCCTGTGCGGGATCCTGGCGCTTCTCGCCGCGGCCGCCACCGCGGCCCATCTGATGGCGCTGCGGCGAGGCCGGCGGAGCGCCGACCGTGCCTTCGAGGCCATCTACGAGCGCTCGGGCATCTCGATCTGGCGCGAGGATTGGACTGCCGTGGCCGACGCCGTCGCGGCCCTGCGCCGGGACGGAATCGTCGACATCGAGTGCCATTTCGCCAGTCACCCCGATGAGCTCCGTGCCCTGCGGGCGAAGGTCATCATCACGGATGTGAACGCCTTCACCCTCGAGGAGACCGGCGCGGCGGCCAAGGACGCCTATCTCGGCTCCCTGGATCGCCTGCTGCCCGACACCGACCAGACCTTCGTGCAGTGGCTCGTCGCATTCGGCCGGGGCGACCGCTTCTTTCGCTCGGAAGCCCACATCCTGGGCGCCGATGGGCGCGAACGCGACGTGCTGTTCACGGCGACGCTGCCGCAGGAGCGCGCGGCGTTCGCCGACGTGATCGTCACGTCGCTGGACGTCACGGCGTTCAAGCGCGCCCAGGCCCATCTCGCGGCGGCCGACACGGAACTCGCCAGGACCTCGCGGATCACCACGGTCGGGGCGCTCAGCGCCTCCATCGCCCACGAGGTCAACTCGCCCCTGGCAGCCATCGTCGCCAACGCCCAGGCGGCCCTGCGCTGGCTGCGCCGCTCCGAGCCCGACGTGGTCGAGGCCTCCCTCGCCCTCGACGACGTGGTGGCCGAGGCGACGCGCGCCCGCGATGTCGTGGCGCGGACGCGCTCGTATCTCAGCAACGCGCCGCGGATCGTCGCCCCGATCGACCTGGTCCAGGCCGCGCGGGACGCGAACCTCCTGGTCGAGCGCGAGATCCGCAGCCACGGCGCCACGATCCATCTCGCCGCCGAGGAGGCGATCCCACCCGTCCCGGCGGATCTGATCCAGATCCAGCAGATCTTCGTCAACCTGCTGGTCAACGCGGCCCAGGCCATGGCGGACGCCCCGGGCCGGAAGGACATCACCATCGCGATCCGCCGGGTTGCCGCCTCCGTGGTGGTCGAGGTGGTCGATACGGGTCCCGGCATCGAGCCCGAACGGCGTGCGCGGATCTTCGAACCGTTCCACTCCACCAAGGTTGGTGGCATGGGGATGGGTCTGGCCATCTGCCGGAACCTGATCGACGCGCATGGGGGCGACATCTGGGTCGATGCCGCCCCAACGGGGGGCGCCGCCTTCCACTTCATGCTGCCGCTCGCCCATGGCTGAACGTTCCGTGCGCAGTCCCGTCGTCGCCATCGTGGACGACGATCCCTCGATCCGCTCCGCCCTCGATCGTCTGACGCGCGCGCTGGGATACGAGGCCCTCGTGTTCGACGGCGTGGAGCCGCTGCTCGCCACCCTCGACGAGGCCAACATCGCGTTCGTGGTGACGGATGTGCAGATGCCGGGCTTGAGCGGCCTCGATCTCCTCCGGATCCTGGCGGGCCAGCGGCCGCATCTTCCCGTCATGGTGATGACGGCCTATCCGAGCGAGGCGACCCGCGAGCGGGCGCTCGCGCTCGGAGCCTTCGCGTATTACGCCAAGCCTTTCGAGGCGGACCAGTTCGAGCGCTGCCTGACCACCGTGCTCGGGTCCCGCCCGCTGTCACGTTAGGGGCGCGCCGCCGGGCTTGCCCGAGGCCGATCGGCTCGGCATCGCTGCCGTCCGGGACAACGCTCGGCACGAACCCGCGCGGCCCGTCGGGACGCGGGTCTGTTCGGCGCCGTGACGGCACAAGCGCGATGCTTTCGTACAAGCGGGCGTGGGCGCGGCGCCCTAGGAACCGTGCTCGGCCGTCCGGCGGAACGGCCGGAACGGAATTGGATCAGGTACGGGGAACACCATGGCCACGGTTACGACCCGGGACGGCACCGAAATCGCCTACAAGGATTGGGGTCCGAAGGATGCCCAGCCGATCATGTTCCATCACGGCTGGCCGCTCTCGTCGGACGATTGGGACGCGCAGATGCTGTTCTTCGTGGGGAACGGCTATCGCGTCGTGGCCCATGACCGCCGCGGTCACGGCCGCTCGGCGCAAGTCTCGGACGGCCATGACATGGACCACTACGCGGCCGATGCCGCCGCCGTGGTGGAGCATCTCGATCTCCGGAACGCCATCCATATCGGCCATTCCACGGGCGGCGGCGAGGTCGTCCGCTATGTCGCCAGGTTCGGCCAGCCGCAGGAGCGGGTCGCCAAGGCGGTCCTGGTGAGCGCCGTCCCACCACTGATGCTCAGGACCGAGGCCAATCCGGAGGGGTTGCCCCGCGACGTGTTCGACGGATTCCGCAAGGCGCTCGCCGAAAACCGCGCCCAATTCTTCCTCGATGTCCCGGCCGGTCCGTTTTACGGCTTCAACCGCGACGGGGCGAAAATCCTTCCGGGTGTCATCCAGAACTGGTGGCGGCAGGGGATGATGGGCAGCGCCAAAGCCCATTATGAGGGTATCAAGGCCTTCTCGGAGACCGATCAGACCGAAGATCTCAGGGCGATCACCGTACCGACCTTGGTGCTCCATGGCGAGGACGACCAGATCGTGCCGATCGCCGACGCGGCGCTGAAGTCGATCACGCTCCTGAAGAACGGAACACTGAAGACATATCCCGGATACCCGCACGGCATGCTGACGGTGCATGCGGATATCATCAATGCCGACATTCTCGCCTTTGTCAGACGCTGATCGTCGATAGCTCGGTGGCCTTGCCGACGCGGGCATCGCTTCGGGGCGCCCGAAGATGGCCCACGTCCAGCGTGGGCCCTCCTCTCGACGTGAGCCCTCCTCTCAACGTGGGGCCGACGACGGGAGAGGCGTTGTCTCGACGCGGCCGAGGAAGTCGCGGGTGAGCCGGGCGATCTCGTCCGTCGCCTCGTCCAGCGCGAAGTGCCCGGCATCGAGGATGTGCAGTTCCGCCTTCGGCACGTCGCGCAGGTAGGCCTCGGCGCCCGGCACGATGAAGGATGGGTCGTAGCGGCCCCACAGCACGAGCATCGGCAGCCGATGCTCCCGCATCCAGGCCTGCCAGGCCGGGTAGGACGCGACGTTCGTGCGGTAGTTGGCGAGCAGCGCCGCCTGGATCTCCCGCTCGCCCGGCCTCGCCAGGATGGCGTACTCGTCGGCCCAGGTGTCCGGGTTGTAGCGCTCGGGGTTGGGACTGGTGCCGAGGTGGCGCTGCTTGGCCCCTTCGAGCGACGTGAACGCGTCGACCTGCTCGGGATGAGCGGCGGGATCAGCCCAGTACTGGGCGATACCCTGCCACTTGGCACCGAGGCCCTCCGCATAGGCGTTGGCGTTCTGAACGATGAGCGCGTCGACCCGTTCGGGATGAGCCAGCGCCATGCGGAAGCCGACCGGCCCGCCGTAATCCTGCAGGAACAGCGTGTACCGCTCTATGCCGAGCCGGGCGACCAAGCCTTCCATGGTCTTGGCGAGAGTGTCGAAGGTGTAGGTGTACCGGGCCGGCGACGGCGCGTCGCTCTGTCCGAAGCCCGGGTAGTCCGGGGCGATCAGATGGTAGCGGTCGGCGAGGAGCGGCAGCAGCGGGTCCCACTGCCGGGACGACGACGGATAGCCGTGCAGCAACAGGACCGTGGGCGCGTCGCGTGGCCCGGCCTCACGGTAGAAGATGCCGACGCCGTCGATCTCGACCCGATGGTAGGTCGTCGTGGCCGAGACTGAGGGAATCGGTTGCGCCGTGCCCTGCCCGAGGGCCAGGGCGGTCGTGGCGGCCAGGATGGTTTGCGTCGGCATGGTCCGAACTCCTTCGTCGGCGGAGGGCGTTACGGTCGAGCGCATCGACGGCGGCATGCGGGTGCGGGAGGATCCAGCCCTACAAGGAGGTTAGGACGCAAGGAGGTTAGGACGTCGGAGCCGCGGAGAGGAAGCCTGCGGTCCGTCTCCTCCGTCGCCCTGCCGGCTCGCCGCCGAGGCGGCGGCGTTCAGGATCTCGGCGGCGGACCGGACCGAACCCGCGCGCACGGCGGCGAGGACGTAGCGAAGGGCTCGGCGGTCTTGATGGGCGACACCGTGCCTGCGGCGCCCCCGCCGTCAAGCCGGCGACGGCGTCGTTCCGGCGACCGGGCCACGGCGGTCGATGGCGACCACCCCCTTCGCCAAAACCAGAACCGGTTCCTGGCGCTCGACGATGATCTGCGGCGCGCAGGCGGCGTCGAACGCGACGAGGTCGGCCCGCACGCCGGAGGCCACCGTCCCCGGGCCAAGCCCGGCCACCCGCGCCGGCACGGCGGTGACCGGATCGAGCAGAGCCGTGAGGTCCGCGTCGCTCCTGAGATCGAACCGGTACGCGGCGAGCAGGACGCGGTCGATCATGCCGGTGACCGTGGACGGGTTCCAGCAGTCGCGTACGTTGTCGGTGCCGAAGCAGACCGCGACGCCGAGGTCCCGCAGGCGCGGGATCGGCGGGCACCTGCGTGTGCCGGGCACGCTGCTCACCAGGGTGATGCCGGCTTCGCGCAGCGCCTCCGCGATCCTGCCGAGCCGCAGGTCGTCGGCATCCGCCAGGGCGAAGGCGTGGCTGATGGTGACCTGGCCGCCGAGCCCGGAGGCCTTCGTGCGCGCGACGATCGCGTCGATCTCGTCGAGGCCGGCCTCGCCGCCGTCGTGGAGATGGATGTCGATGCCGCGGCCGTGACGCTCGGCCAGTCCGAAGACGGTGTCGAGCGGCCCGTCCCGGTCCCCGTCGATGCCGACGGGATCGAGGCCGCCGACGAGGTCGGCCCCCATCCGCAGGGCTTCGTCCAGGTAGCCGGCGACCGGGGCGCAGCGGAGGATCCCGCTCTGCGGAAACGCGACGATCTGGATCTGCATGCGATCGGACCAGCGCGCGCGCAGGTCGAGGATCTGCGCGAGGTGGTCCAGCCGGGTCACGTCGTCGATGTCGACATGGGTCCGCAAGCTGGTGGTGCCGCCGCGGAGCATGCGTTCGAGGAGCGCCTCGGCGCCCTGACTCGCCAGCGGGATCCGGCGGGCCCGGCGGACGGCCTTCTCGTCCTCGATGATCGCGCGGACGGATCCCTGGGCCCGGTGCGGCCGCCAGTCCAGGCCGAGCATGCACTTGTCGAGATGCACATGGCTGTCCGACAAGCCGGGCAGCACCAGAGCGCCGCCAAGATCGATCTCCCGGCCTGCGGGCGGCAGGGGTCGGTCTGGGGCGTGGAGCGCGGCCACACGCTCACCCTGGATGTCGATGGTGACCTGGCCGCCTGCGATCGTCGTGGCGTGCAGCAGGCGCAGGTCGCAGGACGCACCTCCCGGCAGATCGGACCTCGCCGTCATCGTGAACCTTCCTCTCGGCGAGCCCGGTCGCAGCTACGCCGGCTCGGGACCTGTGGCGTCAGGAGGCGCGCGCCCGGGTGCCCGCCTCGATCGAGCGCTTGGCCTGACGGATGACCTCCTCCGGCGTCGGCGGGTTGGCCGGATGGTAGGACAGGCAGAGGGGTGTCCGCAGCTTGGCCGGCCGTCCAGAGCCCTCGGTGGCGAAGTAGAACTCCCCGGCCCCCAGCTTGCCGATGTCGGCGGCCGCGCCTCCGTTCGCCGCCAGGATCTCCTGGGCGGCCGCGATCGTCGCGGGCGCGCTCTGTCGCCCGAAGAACTGCGTGGTGCAGTTGGAGACGACCTGGTTGTGGATGCCGCGCGGCACCTGCGTCGCCACGATCATCCCGAGCCCATACTTGCGGCCCTGGGCCACGAGCTTGATGCCGCTTCCGAGACTCGGCGACGCCCTCTGGGCCGGCAGGAACGTCTGCGCCTCGTCGACGACGTAGAGCATGCCGCGCGGGGACGGGTTCTTCTTGATCCAGCCGAACAGCGTCATCTGGAGCCGGTTCACGAAATCCTCGCGGGCCGCGTCCGATGCGAGACCCGACAGGTTGATCACCGAGATGCGGGTGCGCGCCGGGTCGCGCCCGAAGAACAGGTGCCGCGGGTCGAGCACCGTGCCCTCCACCTTCAGGAGCGGGTTCGTCGCCACGGCGGCGTGGAGCTGGTCCGCCATGCCGAGCCCGAGCTTGGCGGCGTTGCCGATCTGGCTGATGCCGTCGGGTAAATCCGCGAGCAGGGCCATGAAGGCCGCGAGGTTGCCGCCGCCGCGCTCCGCGAAGCGGCGCAGCGAATCCGCCAGCACGCCGCGCTGGAGATTGGTCTTGGCCCCGGCCAGTGGCCCCAGAGTCTCGGCCGCCATCTCGATCGCCTGTTGGCGCTCATCCCGATCCTCGCCCAGGTCCGCGAAGTCGGGCAGGACGGAGAGGAACAGCGGGTTGCCGGCATGCACGCCCGGCGTCCACACCACCACCTCGACCCGCTCGGCGTAGAGCGCCGCCTTGCGATCGTCGTCCGGCGAGAACCCATGCGGCCGCTCGGGCCAGCGATCGCCAAGGCGCGAGAGATCGTTGTTGGGGTCGATGACGATGGCCGGAAGCCCCGCGAGCGCGGCCTCCTCCACGAGGCGGCGCAGGAGCACGGTCTTGCCGGAGCCGGAGCCCGCGATGATCGCGGTATGCCGGGGCAGAAGGCGCAGCGGCAGGCTCACGCCGGGCGCATCGGGCGTGAGCCGGTGCCCGACCGGTATCGCATCCGCTTCGGCACCCGGCGCCGACGGTCCGGGATTGGGCCGATCCGGCCGAACTCCCCGTCCCGCCGGGGCGTGAGCCGCCGGGGGCGCAGCGGGTGCGTTCGCGACAGCGGCGCCCTCGTCGGCGGCTTGAGCTTGTCCCGGAGCTGAAGCGGCCTTCGCCGCATGGGCGAGGCCCGCATCCCGGAAGAACGCGGTGTTCACGAGCGGCTGCTCGGCGCGGATCCAGCGCTCGAACCGATCGGACGCGCCCGCCTCCAGCGCCCGCGCGTGGAGGTCGCGCAGGGCGACGAAGACGCGCAGATCCGCGTCCGAGGGGTCGATCGACATGCCCTCGGCTGCCGTGAACGCGTCGACGAGCTGCTTCGTCTTGGCCCCGCCGGGCATGGGCCCGCGGCGGATCAGCAGCAATTCCCGGTCGGGGATTCGCGCCGAGATGCCGGAGGCCGTGAGCGCCGCCCGCAGACGGGCCTGGAACGCGATCGCGTTCTGGTGCTGGAGGGCCCGATAACAGACGTGCCGCTCCCGGTCGTTCTCATCCCGATGGATGTAGATCAGCCGTCCGTGCAGGGGCGGGATCCGCTGGTCGGGCTCGCCTTTGCTGGCGACGTCGAGGGTGTCGTCCGGATCGTCTTCCAGGGCGTAGGGGTCGAAGGTGTCGCGCAGCAGCTGGCCGAGCCAGGTATCCTCATCGCTGCGGATGCCCGCAATGTCGGCCTCCCGGCACGCGGCGGCGAGATCGAATCCGGCCTCCTCGGATGGGGCTTCCGGAGGTGGACCGGCCGTTCCGAGACTGTCGCAGACCGAGACGGCGCCCTCCGCGAGGCAGCGGCGTCGGAAGGCGTCGCAGCGCATCAGCAGCGTGCGGGGCATCATGCCGGCCGCCGCCGCGGCGGCGAGGGCGCGCTCGCTGAACGGCCAGGCCGGGAACGGGGGCACGTAGCCGGCCTCCGCGTAGGCCGGCTCGAGACGACCGGCCACGAGAGCGGCGGCGGCAGCCCGCTCGTTCATGCCCACGAGCCCCGTCGCCTCCGCGAAACGCTCCCGCATGGGCTTCAGGCCGCGTACCTCCAGCCGCTCCCAGGATTCCTGGAGGCAGGTCATCACCGTCATGCTGCGGTCGCAGACGATGTGGACCTCCAGGAGCCCCGCGGCGAGCACCTCGGCCAACCCCCCTCCGCGTCGATCCCATCCTCGGCCGCGAGACGGCCGGTCTCGATCACCCCGTCGATCTGGTCGACGGCGATGAGCGTCGGCCCACTCAGCGCCATGATCCAGCACATGCCGCGCACGAGCTCGACGGGAGCCGGCGGCGGCGTCTTGAAGCCCAGGGCCGCCCGCTCCGCCGGGTCGGCATCGTAGCCCTGCAGCCAGGCATGCGCGAGGCCGACGACGGCGAGATCCTGCGACCGCAGGAGACACAAGGCGCGGAAGACATCGAGGTGCTTGAGCGCCCGACCGGGATCGACGCTCATCAGCGCCCGGACCAGTACGTCGACGATCCGGCGGGCATCCATGTTCGGCGTGTTGAATGCGGCCTCGACCTGCGCCTCTACACGGAAGCGGCGTGCCACGCCGGCGAGCACGGCATCCGACTGCCGCCGCCCGTCCGGCATCGTCTGCAGCAGGGCGGTCACGAAGCTCAGGGCCGCGCTGCGCCAGAAATCCGTCAGCCCGAGGACGTCGAGGGGCACGAACCACGCGCCCGTGCGCCAGGCCTCGCGCCGGACCTGCCCGATGAGGTGGGTCTTACCGATTCCGGATTGGCCGACGAGCACCCGGCCCAGCGCCCGGTCGGCCGGCTGGCGCGCCTTGCCGTGCAGGTCGGCGACGATCTCCGGGACGAGCCGCTCGTTCGGGCCGCCGGTCGGCGCCGTATCGATCCAGATGCTGTCGAGCGTCCGCACCCAGTCGAAATCGATCGCGCGCAGGGCGTCGAGGGCATCGATCATGATTGAATCCAGAGGATGTGGAACGGCTCGCCGGCCGGGCTGAACGCCGCCTCGCGCTCGGCGGCATCCAGCGATTTGGGGTCGCTGAACTGGCTCAGCCGCGCCGTGCGATCGTTGCGCAGGATGGCCGCGAGGCCCGCATCGACGGTCGCGCGGTCGAGGTCCTCGAGATGGGCGCGCAGGGCACTCAGGCGCACGGCCTTGGCCCGCGCCCCGCCCGTCAGCGCGAGGTAGGCGGCGTCGATGCGCGCCCGGAGCTGCTTGGGTCCGAGCTGCTTGGGTCCGAGCTTCTTAGGTCCGCGTTTCTGCGGCCCCTCGGCCGTCGATCTACTCGCACGTGGGGCAGGCGCCGCCGGTGCCGGCTCGTCGGGGGCGCTCCCGACGAGGTCGGCGAGGGACCGACCCGTTCTGGCGAGATCGACATGAATGCGCTCCAGCCAGTCCTGCAGCACCCGGAAGGTTGGCGGCAGGGGCTCGCGCATGTGCTCGCCCGCCCAGTTCCAGCCCTTGTCCGTGACGGTCAGGCGCAGGGAGCGCCCCTGCCGCTCTGCCTCGAGGTAGCGCCCCGCGATCAGGGCCTCCCGGTCCGCTTTGTCGATGCGCGGCGCGAGTGTGCTCTGCAGCGCGCTTCCACAGCGGCCGAGGAGGCACCACAGGATCAGCGCCTGCTTCGGCGTCGGCATCTCACGCATCGGTTCGCCCTTCCTGCGCACCGCGTCGCAGGCGGACGACGGCTCGAATCTTCTCGATCGCGAGGGGAAGGTCGGTCGCGACCTGATCGTTGGTCAAGCGCAGCACGAGGTAGCCCGCCGTGAGGAGCTCGTAGTCCCGGTGACGATCGTTGCCGAACTTGGGCTCGGCCCGGTGCTCGGGGCCGTCGAGTTCGACGACGATGCGGTATGCGCGGCAGAGCAGGTCGACGCGGTGTCGTGCGCCCCAGGCCCCCACGGGAACGGGGGCATTGCAGACGAACAGGCCCCCGAGGTCGGCGTCCTGCGCCAGCGTCTCCGCGACGTGCCGCTCGATGGCGCTCCCGTGGTGTGCTCCGGCCGGCGCTATGAAGCGCTCGGCCGCCGCACGTTCCCTCCGTGCGAGTTGATGGGCGCCGTAGAGGATCCGGTCGTAGGGCGCGGCGTCGGATGGCTCCGCGGCGAGCACCGGCACCACCGTGGCCCCGTGCCGCACGCACCATTCCAGCGCCTCGATGGCCGGACGCGCCCACGTCGCCGCCACCGGATCGACCTCCCAGACCAAAATGACGCCGGCGGGGTCGATCAACCGGGACAGGCGGCGGAGTTCGAAGTCGCGCCCCATCTTGCGGAAGCGCGGCGTCAGGCCGAGCCTGGCGCGCTTTGCGGCCGCCTTCAGCCACGGATCGGCGACGACCGGGGTGGGCGACGCATCACGGCCGTACCAATGCGGCCAGCTCTCCAGCGCCAGCTCGGCGAGATCGTCGAGAAGCCGGTCGATGAGCGCCGCGGCCGTGCGTCGGCCTCCGCTTGCGACCAGCAGCGCGCTGCGGTCGGTGCCATCTGAGATCAGCGTCCCCATGGCGGCGCTGTCGACGCCCATGACGACCAGACGCTCGCCCTGCCCCAGGCCGGCAAGCCTCTGCGCCAGGTCGTCTGGCGAGAGCTGCGGCCTCACCGCAGCGACGGGATGGAGAGGCGATAGCAAACTGCGACCGTGCTGCCCGCTTGCTGCCGGCGCCGAGGCGTCCTGCAGCCGTTCGTCGGACCTATTCAGCACAGCTACCCGGCCCTGGCTACAGACCCCGCATCTTCAGGTTGTCGCATCCTGCGGGACGCGCCTGGCTTGCGCACACCGAACGTCAGCGCGGTCGCGCACCCTCGACGCTTTCGCCCACGAGGTCCCGAACGTCGCCAGGATGCTCAGCCGCCGTTCAGCCTCAGTGGACGACCTTGGCTTATGGCCAAGCTATAACTAGTATTTCTGAATTGTAACTGGAATATTTGCTAATCAATCACCGTCTAGCTCATAAATTCCGACATTAAGATTTGATGAATACGAAGTTCAGAACCGATTAAATCCGCCGCGCCTACCAGCGCCGTCGGAAGGCGATGGAGCGCGTCTTCGCCGGATCCGGTCGAAAGACCGGGGCGGCGGGGGTGCCGGCCCCCCGGGGCCGCATCGCCGAGGATCGGGGCGTGATCATGATCCAGGGCAAGGACGAGCGGGTGGTGACGCGCCTCGCCGGGGAGGCGGAGGGCGCCGGGCTGACGCCCGCGAACGATGCTGCGCCCCCGCCCGACGGCGCGGCCGCACGCCCCATGCCCGGACGACGGCCGATGAGCGAGGCGGATCGCGACCGGATCGGACGCGGCCTGCGCCTGCACTACGCCGACGTCCTGGCCCTGCCGATCCCGGAGCGGCTCCGGACGCTGATCGACGACCTCGCCGCATGCTCCGACACGGAGGCCCTGCAATGATGATGATGACCCAAGCCGCTCCCGCCGGCAGCAATTCCGGGCCGCCATCCCAGGGGGTCGATCCCGAGATGCGCGGCCTCCTGCTGGGGGCGATCCCGGCCCTGCGGGCCTTCGCGTTCTCGCTGACCTACGACATCGACCGGTCCGACGACCTCGTGCAGGACACGCTGGTGCGCGCTTGGGTCAATGCCGGAAGCTTCCGGCGGGGGACCAACCTCACGGCCTGGCTGTTCACGATCCTGCGCAACCTGTTCTACTCGGAGCAGCGCAAGCGCAAGCGCGAGGTCGAGGATGCCGACGGCGTGCTGGCGGGGAAGCTGACCTCCCTGCCCGAGCAGGAGATCCGGGTGGAGATGGCCCAGTTCCAGAGCGCCCTGAACCGCCTGCCCTACGCCCAGCGCGAGGCCCTGGTCCTGGTGGGCGCCCAGAGCTTCACCTACGAGGAGGCGGCCGCGATCTGCGGCGTCGCCGTGGGGACGATCAAGAGCCGGGTCAGCCGCGCCCGCATGCGGCTGATCGAGGTGCTGGGCCTCGAGGGCCTGGACGATATCGGTACCGATGCCCGCACCCGTGCGGCTCTGGACGGCGGCTGAGCCCGCTCACTTGATCAGCTTGATGGCCTCGCGGAAGCGCGGGTGCCGGGCGGTGCCGAGCCATTCGAACACCACCATCTCGGTGGTGACGATCTCGGCTCCGTGGGCCGCCATCCGGGCGAGGCCGGCCGCACGGTTCTCGGGCCGGCGCGAGCCGACCGCGTCGGCGACCACGCAGACGCGCCGACCGGCCTCCAGGAGGCCGAGGACCGTCTGCAGCACGCAGATATGCGCCTCGCAGCCGGTCACGACGAGGTCGCGGTCCCCGATCCGGTCAAGGAAGCCCGGCGCCTGCGCGGCGCCGAAGCTCATCTTGGCGAAGGCCGCCCCGGGTTCCGGGGCGAAATCCGGCACGGTCGGCCCGAGGCCGCCGGCATTCTGCTCGGTGAACAGGGACGGCACGTCGAGCATCCCGGCCGCAGCCAGGAGGCGGCCCGTGTTGGCGATCACCCCGGCGCCGTCCGCGATGGCCGGCATCAGCCGGACCTGGATGTCGATGACCAGGAGGCGCGACCGGGCGGGATCGATCAGGGGCATCGGTTCTCAATAGGTCGCGAAGAGGCGCGCGACCGCGTCGGGCTCGGATGTCGCGGTCAGCGCCAGGGCGAGCAGGATCCGGGCCTTCTGCGGCGTCAGGTTGTCGGCGCTGAGGATGCCGCGGGTGCGCAGCCGCGTGGTCAGTGGCACCACCCCGCTGCCGGCCCGGGTCGACATCACCACCGGGATGCCCGCTGCGGCGGCCTCCTCCAGGGCGTCGGCCTCGGCCGGCGGCATCATCCCCGGGGCGAGCCCGGCCGCGACCAGGCCGCGCGCCCCTGCTTGCCGGAACGCCCGCACCGCGGTGCCGTCGGCGTCGGCGTAGCCGTAGCACACGTCGACCCGCGGCAGCGCGGCCAGCGCCCGGATGTCGAAGGGCGTGCCCGGCGCGTGCGCCCGCTCGGAGCGGCGGTAGTAGCGGACATGATCGCCGTCGACCTGGCCGAGCACGCCGAAATCCGGGGTGCGGAAGGTCTGCAGCCGAGCCACCGAGGTCTTGGTGACCTCGCGAGCCGCCTGGATCTCGTCGTTCAGCACCACCAGTACGCCGCGCCCCCGGGAGGCGGGGCTGGCGGCGGTGCGGACCGCCGCCACGAGGTTGAGCTTGGCATCGGTGGACAGCGCGCTCATCGGCCGCTGCGAGCCGACCAGCACCACCGGCAGGTCGATCGTGAGCGTGAGGCTCAGCGCGTAGGCGGTCTCCTCCAGGGTGGCGGTGCCGTGCCCGATGACGATGCCGGCGAGGTCCGGATGCTCCCCGGCGGTCCGCTCGCACAGCAGGACGAGGTCGCGCCACTCGGCGAACCCGATCGCCGGGCTCGGAACCGCCCGGAACGGCACCGGGACCACCGTGGCGACCGTGGCCAGTTCCGGGACCGCATCCAGGATCGCGCCGGCTTCCAGGCGCCGGTCGGTGGCGGTGTAGTCGAGGATGTCGAGGGCGTCGCGTCCCAGCGACGAGATCGTCCCGCCCGTGCCGATGAACGCGACCTTGGGCAATCCCGCCCCGTGTCCTGCCGCCATTCCTGCCGCCATGCCGTGTCTCCTGGCCGCCGGGCCGTCCGCCGGTCCCGGGCTGCTGCGCAGGCCCTTGATGCCGCCTCGCTACGCCGGGGTCGACCCCGTCCGGGCGCAGGCGGGCGATGCGCCCGGCGGCGGGGCGCCCGTCAGGACGCCGGCACCGGGCATGGCACCGGGGCCGGCCGCGACGATCCCGACGCGCAGAACGGGGCCCGGACTGGCCGCCGGGCCGTCAGACGCCGGCGGCCACGCGTAGGGGCGGTACCATCTCGGGGGTGCGGCCCACCGGTTCGGAATGGCCGTAGAGGCCGCGCTGCTTCGGGTTGGGACTGAGCCGGTCGGTCAGGCCGATCACGGTCTCGGCCGCCCCGAGCAACAGGGCGCCCCCCGGTGCAAGCTGGGCCGCGAGCCGGGCCAGGACATCCGACTTGGTCGGTGCATCGAAGTAGATCAGCACGTTGCGGCAGTAGATCACGTCGAACTGGCCGAGCGACGCGAAGCTGTGCAGCAGGTTGAGCTGGCGGTAATCCACCATGGAGCGCAGGCTCTGGGCGATCTGCCACTGCTCGCCGATCTGGGTGAAGTACCTGATCAGCCACTGCACCGGCAGGCCACGCTGAACCTCGAAGTGGCTGTAGAGGCCGAGCCTGGCCTTCTCGATCACCTCGGTGGACAGGTCGGTGGCGACGATCTCCACCTGCCATCCGGCGAGCCGGGGCGCTGCCTCCTGCAGCAGCATGGCCAGGGAATAGGGCTCCTGGCCGGTCGAGGCCGCGGCGCACCAGATCCGCAGCCGGCGCCGGCTGGCGTTGCGCGCCAAGGCCTCGGGCAGGATCGTGTCGCGGAACAGGTCGAACGGGATGCGGTCGCGGAAGAAGAAGGTCTCGTTCGTGGTCATCGCCTCGACCACGGCGCGCTCGGTCGCCCCATCCTGCCCGAGCTTCAGCGCGCCGATGAGATCGCCGAGGGTCGCGAGCCCGAAGCGCCGGCAGACCGGGGTCAGGCGGCTCTCGACCAGGTAGCGCTTCTCCGCGGTCAGCGCGAGGCCGGAGCGCTGTTTGAGGAAGCTGCGCAGGTATTCGAACTCGAGTTCGGTCATGACAGCTGCCCCGTGATCAGGGCGCGCAGCGCCGTCGCGAGTTCAGGGAGCGGCAGCACGGCCTCGGCGAGGCCGGCCCGGGCGACGCTGCCGGGCATGCCCCAGACGGTGCTGGTCGCCTCGTCCTGGGCCAGGACCGGGCCGCCCGCCTCGGTGAGTGCGCGCGCGCCGTTGGTACCGTCCGAGCCCATCCCGGTGAGGATCACCGTCGCGGTGGCGGCGCCGAACACCACGGCCGCATCCTTGAACAGCACGTCCACCGCCGGACGGCAGAAATTCACCGACGGCCCGTCGGTGAGCCGGATCGTGGGACCGCCGGGTCCCGCCACGAGCCCCATGTGGCGCCCGCCCGGTGCCACGTAGATCCGGCCCGCCTCCAAGCGCTCGTCGGCCTTGCCCTCGGCCGCGCGCAGCCCCGTGCGGGTGGAGAGGTGCTCGGCGAAGACGGCCGTGAAGATCGGGGGCATGTGCTGCACGATCAGCACCGGCACGCGCCGCAGGGCGGCGGCGCCGATCCCCTCCAGCATCTCGCCAACCGCCCGCGGTCCGCCGGTGGAGGAGCCGATCAGCAGGGCGCGGGGCTGGGTGCGGTTGCGGACCTTCGGCCGGAGGGTGAACGGGGTGGCCGGGCGCGGCACCGGGGCGGCGGCGGGCGCCAGCGCGGGCGCGGCCTGGGCGGGGGTCGGAGCGGCACCCGGGGCGCCCATGGGACGCCGGGCCCTGGCCCGAGCAGCGCCGAACACCCGCACGCGCTCGATCAGCTCCACCCGGAACGTCTCCGAGGTGGTGACGCCGCGGTTGCTCTCGGGCTTGGCGATGTAGTCGACGGCGCCGAGGGCGAGGCATTTCAGCGAGATGTCGGCGTTGCGCGTGGTCAGCGTCGACATCATCACGACTTGGAGGTTCGGGCTCATCGCCAGCATGCGCGGCAGCGCCGTCGTGCCGTCGAGCTCCGGCATCTCGATATCGAGCAGCACGACGTCCGGGTCGTGCTTGGCCATCATCTCCAGGGCGATGCGGCCGTTCGAGGCGGTCCCGGCGAGTTCGAACCCGGCTTCGGCGATCCAGCGGGCGACGAGCCCGCGCACGACGGCCGAATCGTCGGCGATCAGCACCCGGATCGGAGCCGCCGTGGATGTCGTGGATTGCGCAGGCGGACTGCGAAGCGGGACGACCGCGGGGCTCAGGGCCATGATGTTTGCCTCGGGTACTGGGTCGCGGTTGGGGGCGGCGCCGATTCAGGCCGCGTCTGCGACGAGACCGACCTGTTCGAGCTTGGCCGCCAGGATGTCGCGGTCGAAGGGCTTCATGATGTACTCGTCCGCCCCGGCGCGGAGTGCCCGGGCGATCGCCCCGACGTCGTTCTCGGTGGTGCAGAACAGGACCTTCGGGACCGTCCCCCCCTCGCTCTGGCGCAGGGCCTGGAGGAAGGTGTAGCCGTCCATGTTCGGCATGTTCCAATCGAGCAGGATCGCGTCCGGCATGCTGGCCGCGCAGACTTCGAGTGCGGCGCTGCCGTCCTCGGCCTCGCTCACATTGATGCCGAGGGCCTCGATGATCCGCCGCGCGACCTTCCGGATCACCGCGGAATCGTCGACCACCAGGCAGGTCGTCTCGTGTGGCGCTTTCATAGCCCCTCCTTCACGCCGCCTTCGCGCCGGCAGCGCTGAAGCCGAGGAGCGCGTCCACGTCGAGGATCACCAGGAGGCGGCCGTCGAGGCGGTGGACGCAGGTGGCGAGGTTGCGCCAGCGCGGATCCAGGTTGATCGGCACCGCCTCGCGGCTGTCGCTGCCGAGCTTCAGCACCTCGCCGACGCCGTCGACCACGAGCGCGAAGGTCTCGCCGCCCTGCTCCAGGCCGATCGCCATCTTGGGATTGGCCTTTTCGTCCTGCACCACGGCATCGGGCAGGCCCAGGCGCCGGCGCAGGCACACGGCCGTGACCACGCGGCCGCGCAGGTTCAGCAGGCCGACGATCTCGGACGGCGCCAGCGGCACCGGCGTCACGCCGGAGGGGACGAACACGTCGTGGACGCGCTCGATCGCCAGGCCGAACAGGGTGTCGCCCACGAAGACGGTGACATAGTCGTCGGTGGGGCCGGTCTCGGCGCCGTTGGCATTGGCAGCCTGCATCAGAACTCTCCGGGTTCGATCGTCGTATGGCGGGCGGTGCCGGGATCAGGCGGCTTGAGAGACATCCGTGGCGCTGATCTCGGCCAGGGCCGCGATCAATCCGCTGCGGTCGAACTTGGCCACCAGGTCGCTGATCGCCAGCGCCCGGGCCCGCTCCACCGCCTCGGCGCCCACCGACCCGGTGAGGCCGATCACCGGCAAGCCGGCGAGGCGCGGCTCGGAAGCCCGCATGGCGGCGACGAGGTCGAAGCCGCTGCGGCCCGGCATCTCGAGGTCGGTGACCACGATCTCGATCCGCGGCTCCGACTGCAGGAGTGCCAACGCGGCCTCGGCGCTCGCCGCGGTGATGACCTGATAGCCCGCGGCCTTCAGCACCGGGCTCAGCATGTCGCGGAAGAAGGCCGAGTCGTCGACCAGCAGGAGCGTCGAGACCTGCTCCGACTTCTTCGGGCCGCGCGCCCAGTCGTCGTAGGCGAGCGGCAGGAAGTGGGCGATGTTGATGATGTCGGTGGCGCGGCCACGCAGCACCGCCGAGCCGATCAGGTCCGAGCGGTCGGCCGCGATCTCGATGTCGAGGCGCTCCTCGACGATGTCGACGATCTCGTCGACCACGAGGCCCATGGCGCGCTCCCCGTCGGAGAACACCACCAGCGCCTGGGTGCCTTCGGAGCGGATCGTGATCGCCGAGTCGGCCGGGACCAGCGGCATCAGCCGGCCGCGGTACTGGATCAGCGGACGGCCGCCCAGCCACTCGACCTTGTCGCACTCGATCTCTTCGAGGCGGGTCACCAGGGAGAGCGGCACCGCCTTGAAACTGCCCTGGCCGCCCTTGAACACCAGGAGCGTGGTCTTGGAGTCGATGCCGTCGGACATCTCCACCTCGGCGTCGGGATCGGCATGGCTGTTGCTGCCCTGGACGCCCTGGGCGACCTGCCGGGCCACGCCGTTGGGATCGACGATCAGCACCACGGCGCCGTCGCCGAGGATCGTGTTGCCGGCAAACATCGGAATGTGCCGCAGCTTGGCCGACATCGGCTTCACGACGATCTCCTCCGTGTGGAAGACCTCGTCGACCAGAATGCCGAAGCGCTCGCGCCCGACCTGGGCCACCACCACGAAGCCCGCCTGCGTCGCCTCCTCGCCCGTGTCGGCCGATTGTCCGAGCAGGCCGGTGAGCGACACGATCGGCAGCAGCCGCTCGCGCAGGCGCAGCACCGGCGAACCGTTGATGCGCTCGACCCGCTGCGCCCCGGCATCGACCCGCACCAGTTCGAGCACGGCCACCTGCGGCAGCGCGAAGCGATGCTCGCCGGCGCGCACGATCAGGGCGGCCACGATGGCCAGGGTCAGCGGGATCTTGATGGTGAAGGTGGTGCCGCGGCCCGCCGTGGTGGCGATGTCGATGATGCCGCCGATGGTCTCGATGTTGGTCTTGACCACGTCCATCCCGACGCCGCGGCCCGACACCGAGGTGACCGCCGCCGCGGTCGAGAACCCGGCGTCGAAGATGAACTTGGCGACCTGCGCGTCGGTCATCCGCTCGACATCGGCCTGGGCCGCCAGTCCGCGCTCCACCGCCTTCCTGCGGATCGCCGCGAGGTCGAGGCCCTTGCCGTCGTCGGCGATCTCGATCGTGATCGTGCCGCCCTCGTGGTAGGCGGCGAGGCGGATCGTGCCGCGCGCCGGCTTGCCCGCCGCGATGCGCCCGGCGGTGGACTCGAGGCCGTGATCGGCCGAGTTGCGGACCATGTGGGTCAGCGGGTCCTTGATCACCTCGAGGACCTGCCGGTCCAGCTCGGTCTCCGCGCCGACCATCACGAGGTCGATCTGCTTGCCCAGTTCGGCCGAGAGGTCACGCACGACCCGCGGCAGCTTCTGCCAGGCACTGCCGATCGGCTGCATGCGCGTCTTCATGACGCCTTCCTGCAGCTCGGCGGTGACGTGGGACAGGCGCTGGAGCGGAACCTTGTAGCTCGAATCCTCGTGCCGGCGGGCGATCTCGAGGAGCTGGTTGCGGGTCAGCACCAGCTCCGAGACCATGGTCATCAGGTGCTCGAGCGTGTCCACATTCACGCGGATCGTCTGGATCTTCCCGGCCGCCGTCGTCTCGGTGGCCACCACGGCCTCGGCGTCACCCGCCGGCTCTGCCCTGCCCGACTCGGGCTCGGACGACTCGTGCTTGGCCGCGGCGGGCTTGGGCGCAGTGGCCTTGGCGACCGCGGGCTTGGGGGCCTCGACCTTCGGCGCCTCGACGGGAGCCGGGGCCGGCGCGGCGAAGTCGGCCTCGCTCGGGCCCGGGGCTGCCAGGAAGGCCGCCTCCAACTCGTCCAGGGTCACCTCGCCCGGCTTCGGCTCGCGGGAGACCGGATCCGGCAGCACCGGCTCGGGCGCGGGGGCCGGTGCCGCCTGGGGCTCGGGCTCGGCCGAGGCCAGGCGCTCCAGCTCGGAGATCAGGTCGTCGTCGGAGCCCGCCGGCTCGGTGCCGGTGGCTTCCAGGTCGGCCAGGATCGCCTTCAGCCGGTCCAGGGTCGAGAGAATCACCGTGACCGATTCGGAGGTGGCGGGCAGGCCGTCCCGGAAGCGGCCCATCAAGGTCTCGGCGGCGTGCGCCAAGGCCTCGAGGCGCGGAAGGCCGAGGAACCCGCAGGTTCCTTTGATCGTGTGAACGAGTCGGAAGATATTCCGAAGTATCGTCTGGTTATTCGGATCCTGCTCGAATCGAACCA
Organism: Methylobacterium sp. AC315; assembly: GCF_979253755.1. NCBI lineage: Bacteria > Pseudomonadati > Pseudomonadota > Alphaproteobacteria > Hyphomicrobiales > Methylobacteriaceae > Methylobacterium > Methylobacterium sp. AC315. The sequence continues at coordinate 23,546 of NZ_CEEDEA010000013.1, read as the reverse complement.
ATTCAGCATCGACCGTGTCGAGGTGCTCCCCGCTCTCGGTCAGGAACTCACGAAGCAGGTCGTCCATCGGCGATACTCGTTACACGAAGAGGCTCTCGCGTAACGTACTTACTCGCGCGGGGTTAGGGAAGCGTTTCAATCCCCTCCCCACCCCGTGGTTTTCCAGTTTTTTAGGCGAGCGCGGTGCCGGAATCTTCGTCACCGGCCTCCGCGGGCGCAGCGATCACTGTCGGCGAGGCCGTGATCGTCACTTCATCACCTTCGATGGCGAATCGCACATCCATGGCGGCGGCCTGCGCCACGAGGCCGGCGTAGAACGGCAGGATGGCGTGGGCGTCGACGGTGCCGCTCTCCGGGCTGCCGGCCATCAGCTCCTCGACATGGGGCGGGATGCGGGCATGCGAGCCCTTGGCGGTGAGCACGAGGGTCGGCGCCTCGCCGTCGCCGGAGACGGTGACGTCGATCAGGCCGCCCCGCGGGATCGCCGAGGTGGCGATCATCACGAGGTTCAGGAGCAGCTTGACCTTGTTCTTGGGGAACAGGGCCTGCGGCGCGCTCCAGGCCAGCTTGGTCTTCTCGTCGCTGAACATGCCCTTGGCCACGCTCTCGGCGTCGGCGAGGTCGATCGAGGCGCCGGCGGAGCCGGCCGCCCCGAAGGCGATCCGGGCGAATTTCAGCCGGGCCGAGGCCTGCCGTGCGCTCTTGCCGATCAGTTCGAGGGCGAAGACCCGCATCGATTCGTCATCGTCGTCCTCCAGCACTTCCAGCCCGTTCACGATCGCGCCGACGGGGCTGATCACGTCGTGGCAGACGCGGGAGCAGAGCAGGGCGGCGAGGTCGAGGCCGTCGAGAGTCAGGCGGGGTGCGTTCGGGGAGGACATGCTGCGCTCCGGGCGGGCGGATCTGGGGGCGAATCATCTGCGGGCCGGCCCGTCGCGTCGGAGCCGCCGATCCTTGGCCGCCCGGTTGGCGGTCGAGTCCCCGCGAAACACGCCGCGCGGCCCGGCGGCCGGGCCGGGGGCGATGGACCGGTCCGCACGGATAAACGCCACGGTCGCCTTTGAAAAGCGTTACCGGGCGGTTCGGCAGGCAGCTCCATGGGTAGCTTGGCGGGCAGCTTGGAAAGCCCCGTGCCGGCCGCGCCCGGATCGGTTAGGATGCCGACCATCGTGCCGAGGGCGACGCGGATCGTGCGCCGTCCCGGAAGCCAGACGCGATCGGGTGCAGCGCGCGACTGGTGCAACGCGCTCGCTGACGCCGAACCGGTCTCCGCTTCGGCGGCCAGCGCTTTAGGGAGGATCGGCGTGAGACGCGAGACCACCGGTCGAAGCGGAAGCTCCATCGCCCAGGCGCGCGCCGGCATTCCCACAGAGCCGATCCGGGTGGACGCGCCCGGACGGCCGCGCTGACGACGGCCCGGCCGATGCAGCCCGAACCGACCCTGCGCGACAGCCTGCGCCCCAGCCTTCGGCCCGCCGATCCCGAGACCGCCCGCGCGCGGCTCGCCGAGATCGAGCCGGCCCTCCCGGAGGGTTTCCTCACCCCGACCTGCCGCACCCTGCTGCTCGGGCTCGCCGACCATTCGCCGTTCCTGTGGCAGGCCGTCACCCGCGCGCCGGAGCGGCTCGTCGCCCTGATGGCGCAGCCGCCGGGCGCCGCCAGCCGGGCGATCATCGAGCGGCAGCGCGCGGTCGGCGGGGCCTGCGGGGCCAACCCCGACCTCGCGGAGGTGGCCCGCCAGCTCCGCAGGAACCGCGAGGCGCACGCCCTCCTGGTGGCGCTGGCCGATCTCGGGGGCTGCTGGGACCTCGACACGGTCGTCCGGGCCCTGTCCGACTTCGCCGACGCGTCGGTGAGCGCGGCCACCGACGCGCTGCTCCGGCAGGGGATGGCGGCCGCCCGGTTCCGGCCGCAGGACCCGGGGGCGCCGCAGGTCGGCTCCGGGCTGGTGATCCTGGCGCTCGGCAAGCATGGCGGGGCCGAGCTGAACTATTCCAGCGACATCGACCTCGTCGTCTTCTACGAGGCCGAGCCCGCCGCGGCCGCCACCGGCGGCGACCCCAAGGCGTTCTTCGTCAAGCTGGCGCAGGGCCTGGTGAAGCTCCTGTCCGAGCGCACCGCCGACGGATACGTCCACCGGATCGACTACCGGCTGCGCCCGGACCCGGGCTCGACGGCGGTGGCGCTCTCCACCGGCTTCGCCTTCGACTACTACCAGACGCTGGGCCAGAACTGGGAGCGCGCCGCCTTCATCAAGGCCCGGCCGATCGCCGGAGACATCCCGGCCGGCGCGGCGTTCCTGGCCGACCTCGCGCCGTTCATCTGGCGCCGGCACTTCGACTTCGCGGCCATCGCCGAGATCCACGCGATGAAGCGGCAGATCCACCTGGTCCGCGGGCACGACACGATCACGGTGGCGGGCCACGACATCAAGATCGGCCGCGGCGGCATCCGGGAGATCGAGTTCTTCGTCCAGACCCAGCAGCTCGTGTTCGGCGGCCGCAAGCCCGCCCTGCGGGGGCGCCGGACCGTCGAGATGCTGTCCCGCCTCGTCGAGGAGGGCTGGATCGACGCGCGAGCCCGGGACGAGCTCACGGAGGCCTACGGGTTCCTGCGCACCCTCGAGCACCGGATCCAGATGATCCGCGACGAGCAGACCCAGCGCCTGCCGACCGGGGATGCGGCGCTCGACGCCCTGGCCCTGTTCGCGGGATTCGACACGCGGGCGGCGTTCGAGGCGGCGCTGCTGCACCAGGCCGGCCGCGTCCAGGCCCATTACGCCCTGCTGTTCGAGGCGGCGCCCGGGGATGGGGCGCCGGAGGACGCCCTGGTCTTCGGCGAGAGCGAGGCCGACCCCTCCACCCTGGAGGCCCTGGCGGCGTTCGGGTTCCGCGATCCGCGGCCGGCCTGGGAGACCGTGCAGGGCTGGCATGTCGGCCGCCGTCCGGCACTGCAGACAGGCCGGGCGCGGGAGATCCTGACGGAGTTGCTGCCGAGCCTGTTGCGGGCGCTCGGCGGCACGAACGATCCGGACGCGGCCCTGCTCACCCTCGACCGGGCCTTCGCCCGGATGCCGGCGGTGGCGGAGCTGCTCGCCATCCTGCGCTCGCACGCGCGTCTGCGCCTGCTGTTCGCCGACATCCTGGGGACCTCGCCCCACCTCGCCGACACGGTCAGCCTCAGCCCCCACGTCCTCGACACCGTGCTCGATCCCGACTTCGTGGCGCCGGTGCCGGGTCCCGAGCAGGTCAGCGACCAGTACCGGGCGCTGGTCGGGCAGCCGGCGAGTCACGAGGAGCTTCTGGACCGGTGCCGGGACGCCACCCGGCAGATGGCCTTCGTCACGGGCGCGCGGCTCCTGTCCGGCCTGATCACGCCGCGCCAGGCCGGGGAGGCCTATTCGGCCATCGCGGAGGCGACGGTCACGCTGAACCTGGAGGCGGAGGAGCGCCGGTTCGCCCAGGACCACGGCGCCGTGCCGAAGGGCCGGTGCTGCGTGCTGGCGCTCGGCCGGCTCGGATCCCGGCAGCTCAGCGCGGTCTCCGACCTCGACCTCGTGTTCCTGTACGATTTCGATCCGGAGAACCGGATGAGCGACGGCCCGCGCCCGCTGGACGCGGTTGTGGCCTATAACCGCCTGGCCCAGCGGCTCTACGCGGCGCTGACCACCGCCACACGCCGCGGTCGGCTCTACGCGGTCGACCTGCGCCTGCGGCCCTACGGCAGCCACAGCCCGCCCGCCGTGCAGCTGAACGGCTTCGTGACCTATCAGCGCGAGGCGGCCGAGCCTTGGGAGCACATGGCGCTGACCCGGGCCCGGGTGGTGGCGGGCGATCCCGAACTCGGCGCGGCCGTGATGGCGACCATCGCCGAGACGATCGCGCAGCCGCGCGATCCCGCCCAGGTCTGCGCCGCGGCCGGAGAGATGCGCCGGCTCGTCGCCGAGGAGCGCGGCCATGCCGGGCCCTACGACCTCAAGCTCGCCCCCGGCGGGTTGTTCGACCTCGATTTCCTCGCCCAGTCCATCGTGCTGAGCCACCCGCCGGTCCAGTCCGACGGCCTTGGCCTCTCCGGGGAGACTGTGCTCCGGAAGGCCGGCGCGCGCGGGATCCTGCCCGCCGCCCTGACCGAGCCCCTGGCCGAGACCTACGGCTTCCTCGACGCGGTCTACCAATGGCAGCGGCTCGTGATGGCCGATCCCGGCTCCGACCCGTCCGACGGGGCCGCCCGGCAGATCGCGAAGGCGGTGGGCCTGCCGGATGCCCGCAGCCTCGCGGCGGAGCTGCATCGCCACCGGCGCCGGACCTGCGCGCTGCTCGCCCGGATCAAGCGGACGGCGATCGGCCCATCCCCGCGATAAGGCTTCGCCCGGCGCCGACGCGCTCAGGCGGCCCGGACGTTCCTGAGGAACTGATCGATCTCCGCGTGCAGCGCGCGGGACTGGACGGCCAGATCGTCGGCCGAGGTCGCCACGGCCTTCGCGGCGTGACCGGCCGCGCTCGCCGAGCGGGCGACCTCGGAGATGTCGGCGGTCACCTTGTCGGTCCCGCCCGAGGCTTCGGACATGCTGCGCACGATGTCCTGCGTGGTGACGCCCTGATCGTCGATTGCGCCGGCGATGCGCGTCGTCACGCCGCCCATCGCGTGGATCTGAGCGGTGATGTCCTGAATCGCCTCGGCGGCACTGTTGGTCGCGCACTGGATGGCGTCGATCTGACGGCCGATCTCGTCGGTGGCCTTCGCGGTCTGCCCGGCCAGCTCCTTCACTTCGGCCGCCACGATGGCGAAGCCCCGTCCGGCTTCTCCGGCGCGGGCCGCCTCGATCGTAGCGTTGAGCGCCAGGAGATTGGTCTGGCCCGCGATGGTGGAGACCAGGCCGACCACGTCGCCGATCCGGGTTGCGGCGGCGGAGAGCGCCGCCATGATCGTGTCGGTGCGGGAGGCGGCCTGCACGGCAGTGGACGACAGCCCGGCCGCATGCGCGACCTGCTGGCCGATTTCCTGCACGGTCGAGCCCAGCGCATCGGCGGCGGCTGCCACGGCGGTGACGTTCCCGCCGGTCCGTTGCGCGGCGTCCGCGGCGCTGGTGGAGCGCAGCGCCGTCCCCTCCACGGCCGCCTGCATCGTGCCGGACGAGGCCTGCAGGCCGGCCACGGCTTCGGCCACGTGGGCGACGATACCCCCGACCGAGCGCTCGAACCGGTCGGCGAGGTCGTGCAGCATGGCGCGCCGCGCCTGCTCCTCGCGCAGGCGCGCGGCTTCGGTGGCCTCGAGCTGCTGTGCCGCCTCGTCCCGGGAGGTGTCGCGGATCGCCACGACGGCGCGGGCGATGGCGCCGATCTCGTCCCGGCGCTGCGCGGCCGCCAGGGCGACGCTGGTGTCACCCACCGCCAGGCGGGTCGTCTCGCTGGTCAGGCGCACCAGCGGCCGCGCCAGAGTCCCGGCGAGCCACCACGCCGTGAGCGATCCGAGAAGGACGGCGCCGCCGCTGAGCCCGAGCATCGCCCAGATCTTCCACGCCGTGGCCTCGCGGGTCGCCTGCATCTGAGCCCGGGTATCCGCGGCGGCGAGCGCCACGGCTTCGTCGAACCGGGTCCGCAGCCGTCGGCTCTGCTGGACCATGCGCTCGTGAACCGGGATCTCCCGGGCCTGCCGGATGCCGAGCAGAAGCTCGGCATCGTCACGCCACTGGCGGGCATCCGCCTCCGCGTTCCGGGCCAGGACCTGCATCGGTCCGGACAGGGCGATCTCGTTCAGGCGCCCGAGCAGGGTCGCCACCTGAGCGCTCGCCCCGGCGAACTCCGTCTGGATCGGCGCCATGTCGAGGAAATCGGTCATCGCGCTCACCCGCGCGACCAGGCTTTCGGCCCGCAGGAACTGATCCCGGGCGGCGCGACTGGTCTCGGCCGCCTCGGTGGTGCGTTCCGAGAGCCGCGAGAGGTCGCCGACCGCTCCGAGGCCGACGAAACCGGTGATTCCGGCCAGGAGTCCGGCGAGGAGCATGAAGGCGAGCAGCGGGAGCAGGATCTTGTAGCGGATGGACATGGTGACTTTCCGGTTTCCCGCTCAGAACAACATCGCGCAGTGTGACGTCCGATTTTTGAATCGCGACGATGGAGAGCGAAGATCTGGATCGATGGTCGAAACGCGATTCCAGGACGACGCATCGAGGCGGCGCTCTGGCGCAGAGTCCAACCGCAAGCGGGCGGGCTCGCCTCAAGCCTGTTTGATGCGACGCGCCCGCTGGCGCCGGACCGATATCCGCTGCGGCGGCAGCGGGCGCCCTAGTTGGGCAGGTTCGGCAGTGCGGTCCGGGTCTGCTCTGCGGTCAGGGAGCGCAGGAAGGCGATCACGTCCGCACGCTCTTCCTGGCTCAGCTTGAGCGGCTTCATCAGGGGCGACTTCGAAGGCCGGTCGAGACCACCGGTCACGTAGAACGCCACGATCTCCTCAAGGTTGGCGAACTGGCCCGCATGCCCGAAGGGTGCCCGGTAGGTCAGGTTGCGAAGCCCCGGGGTCTTGAACGCGTGCTGCGCCAGCGGGTTGTCGGGCTCGACGGCCGCCCGGCCGATATCGGTCGTCGGGATGCCGAGATCGTGGAACTTGTTGTCGGTGAAGTTCCAGCCGGTATGGCAGGCGGAGCAACCGGTCTTCCCGGTGAACAGGGCGAAGCCACGCTGCGCCGCCGGCGAGATCGCGGCGTCATCGCCCTCGATCCAGCGGTCGAACGGAGCCCACTCCGCCACGACAGTCCGTTCGTAGGTGGCGATCGCCCTCAGGAGATTGTCCTGGGTGATGCCGTCTCGCGGGAACAGCGTGACGAACCAAGCCCGGTACTCCGGGATCCGCTCGAGTGTCGCGATGATTTCGGGGAACTTGCCGTCCATCTCGGCTTCGGCCGTGATCGGTCCCATCGCCTGCATCTCCAGGCTCGGAGCACGCCCATCCCAGAACAGCGTCGGGATCCAGGCCGCGTTCAGCAGGGTCGGCGCCTTGCGGGCAAGCGGCGTGTTGGCCGACCCGATCGCCCCGGGGACAGGAACCTCGAAGCCGAATGACGGATTGTGGCAGCTTGCACAGCTGAGATTCTGCTTCCCGCTCAACCGCGGGTCGAAGAACAGCATCTTGCCGAGGGTCGCGACCTGCGGCGAGAACAGCGCATCCTCCGGGAACGAAATTGCCGTCGGCCTCTTATATTGACCCTTGGTTACATCCAGCTCTGCTGCATTCAAACCCGTAAATCCGATAATTTTTAGCAAAACCATCGAAATACCGAATATAATAATCGATCTCATATCGCATCCAGACCAAATCCCGTCGCCTTCCGTAACAACACCTCTGTCGGAGGCGCAAGTTTGGGGGCTGATTCTACGTGACTCTATCAGATCTCAGTTTGAATTTTTCTTAAGAAGGCACGATACGGCTGCCTTTCTTCTGCGCGCCATCGCGAGACGCAGGGCGTCCCGATCGCGCCGGGAAAGACCCGCGCTCGAATCGCCGGCATCCGCGAAGGGCTGGGTGGGGCCGGGTCGGGCCGGGCTGGCCGTCGGCCGTCCCCCGATCAAGACGACGCAACGGAACCGTTTGCCGGCCCGAACCGTCGACAATCTCAACCCGCTCGGGCATGCAGGCGGGGGCGGGAGGCGACATGACGGGCGCGGCGATGTTTTCGGGGCCTGAGCGGGAGCGGATCGCCGCGGTGCTCGCCGAGATCGCCTGCGCCGCCGGTGAGGTGCTGCGGCGCTATCATCGCGGTCCCTGCCCCCACGCCCTCAAGCCCGACGGATCGCCGTCGAGCGCCGCCGACGTCGAGGCCGAGGCCTTGATCGTCGCGGCTCTGGCCGCCCGCTTCCCCGGGATAACCGTCGTCGCCGAGGAGAGCACCCCGGCATCCGAACTCGCGGTGCGGCCGTCCCAGAACTTCTTCCTGGTCGATCCTCTGGACGGCACCCGCGACTTCCTGGCCGGGACGCCGGATTACTCCGTCAACATCGCCCTGGTCGCCGGCGAGCGCCCGGTGGCGGCCGCCCTCGTCGCCCCCGGCCTCGGGCGGGCCTGGTGGGCCGGCGCGGCCACCGTCGAAGGCCCCGTGATCGACGGACGCCCCGGCGCGGGCAGTCCGGTGCAGGCCCGTCCGGCGCCGCGCAGCGGACTAGTCGCCCTGGGGAGCCGGCGGCACGGCGATCCCGAGACCGCGACGTGTCTCGCCGCCCTGCCCGTGTCGGAGACCCGCCAGACCGGATCCGCGCTCAAGTTCGGGTTGATCGCGGCCGGCGAGGCGGATGTCTACGTCCGCTGCGGGCCGACCATGGAATGGGACACGGCCGCCGGCGACCACATCCTGGCGGCGGCCGGCGGCTGCGTGGTGGTCCCCGGTGGCGGCCCGATCCGGTACGGCTGCTACCGCGAAGGCTACCGCAACGGGCCGTTCGCGGCCCTGGGCGACCCGGACCTCGCCGCCGGCCTCGCGCTGCCGGCCCCCGGGCCCGCCCGGCCGGTGCGGACGCGCCTCACCGCGGCGCATCCTTGAGCGGTTCATCCTTGAGAGGCGGGGCCTTGAGCGGCGGGTCCCGAGTCGGCATGTCCAGCTGGTCCTGCAGGCCGGGCCAAGCCGCCTCCGCCTTGCGGACCAGTTCGGGCGCAGCCAGGAACCGGTCGCGTCGGGCCGCATTCCGGAACAGGTAGAGGCGCTCGCCGATGACGGCGAAGACGAGCGGGTCGGCATCGACAAGGCGCCCATCCAGGATCCCGGCGGCGTCGAAGCCGCCGAGCCGCGGGGCGTAGACCTCCGGGTTGTCCCGGAAGGCCGTCCTGTCGGCACCGTTGGCGAAGCGCCAGACCTGGCCGCCCCACGACAGCTCGAACCGTGCGGCGCCGGCCCGCGGCCCGTCCTTGAGGAAATAGCTGACCGGGTCAAACCCTTGGAGCGCCAGCAACTCGATCGCCGCCGTGTCTCCCGGCTCTGCCGCCGTCGGCGCGCCGCCCATCAGGGCGGCGGCGAGCGCCAGGACCGGCACCAAGCCGGAGCGTGCCGCGTGGAGGCGCCGGCGCCCGGGACGCGGCGCGTGGAGCGAGGCCGGAGCGGGAGCGGCGTCAGGGCACGTTAACCACATCTTGCGGTTTTCCTCAGAAGCTGGTCCGACGTATCGATCCGCGCCGCCCCGGATCGCGGGCCCGTCCTCGAGCGGATCCCGGTCGCGGGTGCGGCCGAGACCGGCTCATGTCCGCGGCGGCCAGGATCCGCCGCGGAACCGTTAAAGCATCGCCCGAACGATGGTCACCGGCTTTCGGACGATGCGGAGTCTCAAGACCGGCGGCATCGGCCTGGATCCGATGCTGCCGTCGAACCGGGCGAGGAGGCAACGATGACGGCACGAGACGAGCGCGGCACCCACCGCCGCCACCTGCTCCGCGCGGGCCTCGGCCTGGCGCTGGGCGCGCCGCTGGCGGGTTTTTCCGGAGTCGGCGCGGCGCTGGCCCGCGGCGAGGACCTGGACACCCCCGAGACGTTCCGCCCCGGCGAGATCGTGGAATCGGGCCATCGCTTCTTCGGGTCGGTCTCCCGCGGCCTCGCACTCACCGTCGAGGAGGCGGGGCGGCGCTGGGGCGAGCCGAACGGCTACATCCTCGGGCAGGAGGGCGGAGGTGCAGTGGTCGCCGGCGTCCGCTACGGCGAGGGCACGCTCTACACCCGCAACGCCGGCCAGCGCCGCGTCTACTGGCAGGGGCCCTCGGTGGGCTTCGACGTCGGCGGCGACGGCGCCCGCACCATGATGCTGGTCTACAACCTGCCGAACGTGCGCGAGCTGTTCCGGCGCTTCGGCGGCGTCGACGGCTCGGCCTATCTGGTGGGCGGCTTCGGCATGACGGCGGTCGTGAGCGACCGTATCATCGTGGTGCCGATCCGCAGTGGCGTCGGCGCGCGGCTGGGGATCAATGTCGGCTATCTGAAGTTCACCCGGGAGGCGACCTGGAACCCGTTCTGATTGATGGGTGGAGCTTGATTTCGCCCCGGCGACCGACCTGGGTTAGACTGATCCTGGGCCGGGTCTTCCGGCCGTCTGCGCGGGCCGTCCCCTCGTGATCGAAACCGTGATGATCTTCGCGCTGGGATTCCTGGCAGCGAGCCTGTGCGGCCTCCTGCTGCTCCCGGCACTCAACGCGCGCGCCGCGCGCCTGGCGCGGCGGCGGGCGGAGGCGCGGCTGCCGCTGTCGCCGGCCGAGATCGCCGCGGAGCGGGATTTCCTGCGCGCGCAGTTCGCCGTGCAGCAGCGGCGCCTGGAGCGCCGGGTCGAGACCGTGCAGGCCAAGCGCCATGCGGATCTCGCGGCGATCGGTGCCGGCGCCATGCGGGCGGCCGCCCTCGCCCGGGACGTGGCGGCTCGCGACGGCGAGATCGCCCAGGCGCTGGCCAAGACCCGGGAGCTCGAGACCGAGCTCACCAGCGCCCGCGAGGACGGCACCGCGAGCGTCGCCACGCTCCGCGTCCTCGAGGAGGCGCACGCGGACCTGCTCGACAGCCTCCTGGCGGTCCGAAAGGGCCGGCACGCCGACCAGGCGCCGCCCGGCAATGCCGACGCGAATCCCGTCGCCCTGGCGGCGGAGCGCGACGACCTGCGGGCCAGCCTGAAGGCCGCCGAGGAAGCCCTCGCCCAGACGCTCACGGATCGCCAGGGCGGCGTCGAGCGGGAGAACGCCGACCTGCGCAGGCGGATCTCGGAGGTCGCCGACGCCCTCACCGGCCAGGACCGGATGCCCAGGGCGGCCTTTCCCGCCCCCCAGCCCGAGCGCGTCTGATCGGAGCGCAAAGCCCGATCGCCGCTCAGAAACGTTCGCTGATTGCCTTGTTTCGACCATGCAAAGGCATCATCGCAACCGGGACTTTTCCCGACAGTCCTGCCTCCGAGAGATGGTACGTATCCCCATGCGCCTGAAGCCAATCCTTCTCGCCGTCGCGGCGGCTACCGCCCTGACGCTGCCGGCCGCGGCGCAGCAGTCGAAGCGCGGCAACGAGACCCTGAAGAAATACTGCACCGGCGATTATCTGACCTATTGCGGCAACCTCGCCCCTGACGACCCGGCCACCGACGCCTGCTTCCAGAAGAACTGGAAGAAGCTCAGCGAGAATTGCCGCCGGGCGATCGACGCGTACGAGGCCCAGCAGCAGCAGGACGCCCCGGCCAAGGGCAAGCAGGGCGCCCGCGGCACCAAGGAGCAGCGGGGCTGAGGCGAAGCCGCTTGCTGTGGCGGGTCCGCGCTCGCGCCGGCGCCCGCCAACCGCTAAGGTAAGGCTTCCGCCGGCCCTCGAGCGCCGGCGCCGAGCCCGCCGGATCCTCGCGCGATGTTGTCGTCTCCCGCCCTGAAGCTCCTCGCCGCTTCCGGCCTCATCGCCCTGGCGCTCGCCGCCTGCGGCCGACGCGGCTCCCTGGAGCCGCCGCAGACCGCGGCCCCGTCCCCGACCGCGCCGGCGGGCTCCGATGCGGTCGCCGGCCGCCGGACCCTGCCGGTCTCGGTCGGTCTCGGCGGCGGCGCGGAAGAGCCGACGGCCGCGGCCGTGCGGGCCGGGGACGAACTATCCATCGCGGCGGTTCCGCCGGGCGGCACCGGGGCCCCGATCGAGACCGGCCGCGGCGCGAAGCGCGGCTACCGGATCCCCAAGGAGCCTTTCATTCTCGATCCGCTGCTGTAGACGGCTTTTTGCCGGAGCCCGCCTCCGCGCCTGCGCCGTGTCGGGCCCCTCGTCGATGGGCGCCCCGCCGGCAGGCGGCCGGGATGTTTCACGGGAAACACCCCGCGCTCCGGCACGCAGGAGAGACACGGCCGAGATGCACCACTTCCACTATCGCGACGGTCGCCTGCAGGCCGAGGACGTCGATCTGACGGGCCTTGCCGCGGAGGTCGGCACCCCCTTCTACTGTTACAGCAGCGCCACCCTGGAGCGGCACTACCGCGTCTTCGCGGAGGCCTTCGCGGGCGACGACGCGCTGGTCTGCTTCGCCATGAAGTCGAATTCGAATCAGGCCGTGCTGCGGACGCTCGCCGCCCAGGGCGCGGGCATGGATATCGTCTCGGGCGGCGAGCTGCATCGGGCGCTCGCGGCCGGGGTCGATCCGGCCAAGATCGTGTTTTCCGGCGTCGGCAAGACCCGGGACGAGATGGTGGCGGCGCTCCGGGCGGGGATCTTCTGCTTCAACGTCGAGAGCGAGCCCGAACTCGCCCAGCTGTCGGAGACGGCGGTCGGCCTAGGCCTGACCGCCCCCATCTCCGTGCGGGTCAACCCGGATGTCGATGCCGGCACCCACGCCAAAATCTCCACCGGCAAGTACGAGAACAAGTTCGGCATCCCGATCACCCGGGCCCCGGAGGTCTATGCCGCGGCCGCCGCCCTGCCGGGGATCGCGATCCACGGCGTCGACATGCACATCGGCAGCCAGATCACCGACCTGGCGCCGTTCGCCAGCGCGGCACGGCTGCTCGCCGACCTCGCCCGGCAACTCCTGGCGGCCGGCCATCCCCTGCGCCACATCGATTTCGGCGGCGGCCTCGGCATCCCGTACCGGGACGACAACGCCCCGCCACCCGACCCCGCCGCCCTGGCCGCGACCCTGCGTCCGCATTTCGCGCCGCTCGGCCTGCGCCCGGTCTTCGAGATCGGCCGGATGATTTCCGGCAATGCCGGGATCCTGGTGACCCGGGTCCTGTACGTGAAGCACGCCGAGGGGCGCACCTTCGTGATCGTCGACGCGGCAATGAACGACCTGATCCGGCCGACCCTGTACGAGGCCTATCACGGCCTGCGGCCCGTCGCAGAGCCGGGCCCGGACGCGCCGCGCATCGTCGCCGACGTGGTCGGCCCGGTCTGCGAGACCGGCGACTATCTCGCCCTCAACCGCGAGATGCCCGCGGTGCAGGCGGGCGAGCTGATCGCCGTGATGAGCGCGGGCGCCTACGGGGCGGTCCAGGCCTGCACCTACAACACCCGCGCCCTCGTGCCGGAGGTGCTGGTGCGCGGCGACCGGGCCGCCGTGGTGCGCCCGCGCGTGAGCGTCGAAGCCCTCGTCGCCCTCGACCGGGTTCCGGACTGGCTGGCGTGACCGGCGCGCCGGCGGGCTCGCGGGCGGCCGGGGCGGGACCGCTGCCCCTGTCGATCTTCCTGATCGCCCGGAACGAGGCGGACCGGATCGGCGCCACCATCCGGGCGGTGCGCGACCTGACCGACGACCTCGTGGTGGTCGATTCGGGCTCCACGGACGGCACCCAAGCCCTGGCGGCCACGCTGGGCGCCCGGGTGATCCACAATCCCTGGCCCGGCTACGGCCCGCAGAAGCGGTTCGCCGAGGAGCAGTGCCGGCACGTCTGGCTGCTGAACCTCGACGCCGACGAGGTCGTTCCCGCCGAGCTGGCGGCCGAGATCCGCACCCTGTTCGCCTCCGGCGAGCCCAGCCGGGCGGCCTGGCGGATCGGCATCGCGGAGGTCTTTCCGGGCGAGGGCCGGCCCCACCCGTGGGCCTACCGGCTCACCCCGGTGCGCCTCTACCGCAAGGACCGGGGGCGCTACGCGGCCTCCCCGGTGCACGACCGGGTCGCCCTGGAGCCCGGGGTGAAGCCCGGCCGCCTCCGCGGGGTGATCCACCATTTCTCGGTGCGCTCGCTCGGCGATCAGCTGGACAAGCTCAACCGCTATTCCGACCAGCAGGCGGACGACCTCGAGGCCCGGGGCGTGGTGATTCCCACCTGGCGCGTGTTCGTCGAGTTGCCGGGCAATTTCCTCAAGGCCTATCTCGGCCGACGCCACGTCGTGCGCGGCACCTACGGCTTCCTGACGGCCATGAACTACGCCATCTCGCGGCATCTGCGCATCGCCAAGCACTACGAACGCCGCCGCCGCACCGCCACCGGCCCGGATCGGGTTGACCCGCCCGATCCGACCTTCTAGAGCCAGAGCGCCGGAGACGTGGCCGAGCGGCTGAAGGCACTCGTTTGCTAAATGAGCATACCCCGAAAGGGGTATCGAGGGTTCGAATCCCTCCGTCTCCGCCACCACACTCAATTGTGGTGATCCTGCCGTAGCTTGCTGTCCGACAATGGCTTTTTGGACACCCGGTGGTACACACGGGTGGTACACATGGCCCTCGCGATGGCAACTCCCTGGCTGCATCCGCGCACCCGCGTTTTTTATCTCCGCCGGCGCGTCCCGGACGACCTGAAGGCTGCCCTCGGGCGCGGCGAGGTCCGCCGCAGCCTGGGCACCCGCGACCCGAAAGAGGCCAAGCGCCTGTTCGCCGGGGCGCTCGCCGAACTCGAGGCGCAGTGGGCGAACCTCCGGGGCGGGGCGCGGGCGCTTACCGAGCGCGAGGCGCACGGGCTCGCCGCGCGGGTCGCCGAGGCGTTCGTGGCCGAGCACCTCGACTACCCGAGCCGCCAGAGCCTGTGGCGGGTTGAGGCCGGCGAGACGCTGTTCGAGGAGGGCCCGCTCGCGCTCGAGGGACGCTCGGCGGTTCAAGTGATGTCCGACGGGCTCGACCGGGACATGGTCCAGCGTCAGGCGATGCGCGCATGGTGCGAAAGCGCCGCCGACGCACACCTCGAGCGCGAGGGCCTGCGCGTCGATCCCGACAGCCGGCGGGAACTCGTGCGCGCCATCGCCCGGGCGATGCAGGCCGGCGCGCTCCGGCTGCGCGAGATGGCCCGCGGCGGCTGGGCCCCGGCACCTGCATTGGCCGGCCAGATCTCGGCGCCGCCGCTGCAAGCTCCGCCGGCGCGTGGACCCGAGACGCCGGGCCTGCCCGCGGACGCGATCACCCTCGAGGCGCTGATCGCCGGCTGGCTGCGCGAGCGCCAGCCGGCGGCGAAGACGGCCTACGTCTTCCCCCGGGTGGTGCAAGACTTCGCGGCCTTCGTCGGGCATGGTGAGGCCGGGCGGATCACCGAGGACGACGTCGTCCGCTGGAAGGACAAGCTTCTGGAGCGGGGCCTTCGCGGTACCACGATCCGCAACGGCAAGATCGGGCCGGTGCGCACGATCCTGCAGTGGGGCGTCGACAACAAGAAGCTCAAGCTTAACGTCGCCCGCGGCATCAAGGTCACGACGAAGGCCCGGGCGGTGGATCGCAAGCGTGACCCGACGGAGGACGAGGTCGCCGTGATCCTCTCGGCCGCGGCAGCCGCGCGCGATCCCGTGCGGCGGTGGGTGCCGTGGCTGTGCGCCTACACCGGCGCCCGGGTGGCCGAGATCTGCCAGCTGCGCAAGGAGGACGTCTATACGGACGCCGGCATCCCCGTGCTCGCCATCCGCCCGGAGGCCGGCTCGCTCAAGAACGAGAACTCGGAGCGCACCATCCCGGTTCACCCGACGCTGATCGCGGGAGGGTTTCTCAAGTTCGCCGGGAAGGCCAAGCCCGGGCCGCTGTTCCCCGACCTGCCGCCCGACCGGTTCGGCAGCCGGGGCGGCAACGGCAGCAAGGTGCTCGGCCGTTGGATCCGCTCGCTGGGGCTGACCGACCCCCGCATGCAGCCCAACCACGGCTGGCGTCACCGCTTCTCGTCGCTGTCCCGTGACAAGGGTCTGCGCGAGGATGTCACGATCTACATGCTCGGCCGGCAGAAGTCGGTGAGCGGGGCCTACGGCGGCTACGGGCTGCCGATGCTGCTCGAGCAGATGTCGCGCATCCCCTAAGGCTGTGGGCAGCTCCGAACGCGTGGCAGTGTTCGCGATCGTCGCTCAAGTCGATCGGCCCACAGAACGGCATCGTGACAAGATCGAGCAGGGCTGGCTACGAGGGCCCATCGGCGGTGATCGCTGCCGTGCACGATCGGCTCCCTCCAGGCCTCCGAGCCCAAACGCTAGGGGGTCTGTTCGATTTAGTCGCGCGAAGGCCGCAAGCCCTGTTGCGCTCCCGCCGAATCGTGCTCACTCCCAGAGACCTCGCCACGATTTGTGGACACCGACGCTCCTGCGCGGTGCTTGTGTTGGAGGTCTTCTATTATGCCGTCTTCATCCCCGCCGCCCAGGCACGCTCCGCGGTTTCAAACGCCAGCTATCGCAGCGCCGCAATCAGCGCGGCCGGGGCAGCGCGTCCTGCCGCTTCACCGGCTCGATCCGGTGATGCAAGACTTCTTCCGTGAGCAGATCGAGCGCGGCGAGGTGCCGTACTGGATCGTCGCCGACGTGTTGTGCATCGGCTATACCTCGCTCACGCCTTATACCGCCACCGGCACCGACGAGCCGGATTGGGCACACGCCTTCCTCGTGCTGTAGGCGATCACCGGAGAAGTCGTCGCAGGCGGTAATTCGGCCAGGGACAGGACGTCGATCGTGCATCGGGGAGCTTCCCAGTTGAAGCGGCTGCGATGCACGGCCC
Source organism: Methylobacterium sp. AC315 (assembly GCF_979253755.1). NCBI lineage: Bacteria > Pseudomonadati > Pseudomonadota > Alphaproteobacteria > Hyphomicrobiales > Methylobacteriaceae > Methylobacterium > Methylobacterium sp. AC315. The sequence goes on along the minus strand of NZ_CEEDEA010000013.1, from coordinate 7,185 downwards.
GCGCTTAACCGGCTTCAGACGACGCGCGCGGTGTTTTCGATCCTGTCTTGCCCTCTCTGAGCGCACCCTCTCGCGCAGCGGGTTCGTTTCACAGCCACGAGATCCCGCGCTGCACCTCGAAGCGGGGGGCACGAAACGACCCGATCCTCGTTATTCTACTGCCGGCGATCCGTGCGGTTGAGGTTGGCCCGGTAACGCAGCCGGTCCGCCGCCCCAGCCGCCTGCTTTTGACCCGCGCGGAACAGGAACACCGCGTCGTCGAACCCTCCGAGATCGTAGACGATCGCCTCTTCCGCCCGCAGCGGCACCGCGGTATCGATCTCGACCACCTCCCGGCCCATCAGCCCAAGCCGCACCCGCACCGGCGCCAACGCGCGCTCGCCCACGTGTACCAGGATCACCCCCTCCGGCCCGTCCGCCGCTTGATCCGGCAGCCGCCGCACGCAGCTACGGGGTACCGCCAGCACCTCGCGCGCGCCGTCGGGGTCCGCCAGCACTGCGCCGTGCACCTTTATCGTTCCCTCGACACGCACCGCCCCGGCCGGCAGCGCCAAGCCGAGGCGCACGCGCCGCTCCCCGTCGATCTCGCAACGCGCCGCCACCACCGGACCGCGCTCCCGGTACCGCTCGCCCATCGCCGGGGTGAACGCCAGCTCGAGCCAGCCCCCCGACATCACCGTCTCGGCCACCCCGGAAGGCAGCAGGCAGGAGGCGAACAGCACGGGTGGTGACGACGCATCACCCTCGCCACCCGGCTGCGCCGCAGCCATCGCCTCAACCACCCGCCTAGCCGCGGACGCCGCGAAGTCTGCGTCCAGCTTCAAGGCCACCGCGTCGTGGCCGATCCGCACGTCGACGATTATCTCCGGCGTCACCGTCATCGTGCGCCGCTTCGTCGTGCGGATGCCGGCCGCCTTCCACTCCGCCTCTCTCAGCTCCAACCGCGACAGGCCGGTGTCGCCGAGCCGGCTCTTCGCCGCCGGCTTCATCAACGCCAGCGGCGGTGCGGTCCGCCGTCGCTCCGCCTCCTCGGCCGCTTGCAGCGCCCGCTCGCGCTTGTACTCGGGTCGCGCGAAGAGCCCGCCGCCCCGCCCGCGCTGGCGCATCCTGGCGCGCTCCTCGGCCGTCAGCCCCCAGCGGTCGCGATAGCCTGGGTCGTCCTGGGCCACGACCTGCTCGGCCGGCGGAGGGTAATCTTGAGCCAGACGCGGCGCGAGGATCTCAATGCGGCACCGTTCCTCGTCCGGGAAGGTCGGGCGGCGCGCGAGCTTCAGCGTCACCCACATCTGCCGGTCGTCGCCGAGTTCACCTCGACCCGTCACGATCGCCCGCAACGGCTCGCCGCCCCAGCGCGTCGGGGACACCCGGGCCAACATGCCCAGATCCACTGCCTCTGCCGCGGCGCGCGGCAGACGTATCCGGAAAGCGCGATCCTCCCAACGCGTGAAGCTGTAGAGGCGGTCGCCCGGCCCGAACTCGGTGCCCCCCGGCAGCACATGGTCCACCGCGATGTCGTAGAGCCAGACGAGCCTCAGGAACCGCGACGGCTTGCAGGAGCGCTCGAGATACTTGATCTGCCCGTCAGACATGCCGAGCCGCTCCAGCGGCGCCTTGGCCGCGTCCCGCGCGCTACCGACCGCCGCATGGATCGCGTTGAGGTAGGTCCACTGCCGCGCCTCGATTTCGTCGCCCACGATCGTCATCACCGGGGTATAGGCTCGCACCTTCGAGCGCAGGGCCGCGCCGCCACAGTCGGCGTCCCGCTCGAGGTCGACCTTCACGCTGCCCCGGCAGCCGGCTCGGATCGGCAGGAATGCGTCCGGGTCGGGCAGCAGGTACGCGTGATCCGTGATGACGCCCAACGTCAGGCTCCTCCGTCCTCGCCTCAACCGTTTTCGGCCCTAGAAATCCCACCGCGGGACTTGAACGGGGCCCACAGATGAACCATGACATCCCTGTCCGGCCGATGCATCGATCGGACTTGCCCGTCGTGGTCGGCGTGATACGGCAGCGCGGCGGGGACATGGGATACTGTGGGGATGTGGTCGTTATATCCCGCGGGCACCGCAACGCTCGAAGCCCGAAGGACCACCGGCGGCCTGCATGACGCCGTGAAGTCGCGAGCATTCTCCCCAGCCAGCAGGGCAATGGGGGGCCGTAGCGAGGCGCCTCGACTTGCGAGGTGACCAAGCGCGCGTGCGGCGTCCCAGGCTCCGGCCGGGGATGGTCCCGCTTGACCGTAGCTCCTCATCTCCGGGGTAACGAGCGGCAAGTGGAAACCTCCCCCACTCCCCAACCCCGAGAGATCAAACCCGAGAGCAAAGGTTACGGGATTAAGCCGGGTGTGCCGGCATCCTTCCCCGAGTGCCGTGTCAGCGCTCATTCCCGTTCCACGCGTGCCGTATCGCTCGCGCCGCTCCGCCGCCGTCGGTCCACCATCTCCAACCGTGGGCTCATCGAGATCAGCGCCTCGCCCTTTCCGCGCTCCAGCCAGAACACTTGGTAGTCCGGCAGCGCGTTGGCCTGGACGATCCGGCGCAGCTCGTGCCGGAAGCGCGGCAGTGGGCTGCCCTGGCCCGATTTCCCCCACAGCGTCGGCACGCTCATCTGGAAATAGGGTTGGTAGCCAACGTGCTTGCGCACCACGCGGTAGAGCCAGCGCTCGTAGTTGCCGGCGATGCCGAGATAGTCCGCGCTCAGCTCAAGCAGGTGCCGTTCCGCCACCGCTGTGCGGAACCACTCGCCCAAGCCGACCGCGAGGTGCCCGCGGCGTTCTCCTTCCGTCACCATGGTGATCAGCGTGAAGGTCCGCTCCGGGCCGGGCTTGCCGTCGGGTCCGATGTTCGTCGTGTACCGGGTCCCCCGCAGCCGCGCGAAGGCGGCTCGCAAGAGCGCATATTCCCGCCCGCTCGCGCTCAACCCGCGCGCCTGAAGCAATTGGCGCGGGTTGAGGTCGACGACCTCCGGCACCGCCGCACCCCTCGGCTGGTCGTGCACGAGGCGGCTGGCGATCAGGATCAGCAGCTCCGCGTCGCGGATGTTCGCCACGCCGAGCCTCTCCGCCGGGACCGCGAGCAGCCAGCATCGGCCCCTGGGGTCGGCGTATTCGATCGGCGTGGGCCGCCCCCGGCTTGCCAGGCTGAAGAAGGGCCGCTCCATCAGCGCGCGCACATCATAGAGCGGCCAGGGCGCCCGGTGCGGCGATGGGACCGGCGGCGCGATGATGGTGGGCTCGGCGGGGCATTCCCGTTCAAGCAGCTCCCGATCCGCGTCCGACATCAGCGGGCGCGCTGCGTCCTCCGGGTCGTCTTCAAAGCCGAAGATGTCGGGATCCAAAGCACCGTGTCCGGCGGCGCATTCCCGGTCGAGTAGCGCCTGGTCATCGGCCGACATCCAAGGGCGGACCTCGTCTTCCGGCTCGTCCTCGATGCCGAAGAGGTCGCAGTCCAGTTCATCCGAGCCTGAGACCGCAAACGTTCCGTCGCTCATGGGGTGTGCCTCCTGAATCTGTCTGCGAGGATGGGCGGGGGGATCAGGCCGTCGCCGCATCGTCGAACTCGATCGCGGCGATCGGCTCGTCTGGCCCCGGCGCTTCCATCGCCCGCAGCGCCTCGACCAGCGCCGCCGGGTCGACACCTTCGATCAGGCGCGCCAGAGTCCGGCGCTCGTCGCCCAGGCGCGCCAGGATGAAACCGGCGGCCCGGCGCGCGAGGGTCGCCTTGCGCTGGGCCACCACGGCCGGGAGGGGTCGGGTTAGATCGCGCACGGCCCGCATCTCAGCCCGCTGGGCGCGCTCGGCGTTCCGCGCGCGCGCCACCTCGGCCTGGATCTCGGACGCGTCCGGCGGTGCGCCCGCCTCCACCTGTTCCAAGACCGCAGTGCGGACCGCGACGGGCGTCGACTCGGCCGACAGTGCGTAGACCGCCCTGGGGGCGAGATCCGACACCGTGTCGGGTTTTTCGCCGAACACCCGGGCGGCCTGCATGTAGCGCTGCGCCGTGCGCTCGCTCCAGCCGAACTCAGCCCGCAGCCAGCGTCCGAACTGGCCGTGCCGCAGGTGCGTCTTGGCCGCCTTCAAATCCTGGCCGATCCCCAGGACGCGCCGCGTCTCCCCTCGGTAAGCCGTGCGGATGCGCTCGGCGCAGGCGTTCACGAGCGCCAGCGCCTCAGCCTGCAGGCCGTACGTCGCCCCACCGCCCTGTGCGGGGCTACGTCCATCATCTGTCCATCACCATCGTCCCGTCTCCGCGCTGCGCCTCTTGCAGAGATCGGATCCGGTGTGGTTCCGATGATCGTGCCCGCGAGGCGATGACCCAGGACTAGCCGGTCGAAGGCGGTCGCTGCGGAAACGTCGGAATTGTCCGGGCCGGACGGGTGTCGGGGCGTGGGGCGGAGGGAGCGGCGTGGGACGGGCGTTCGTCGGGTTCTACTGGTCACTGCCGGTGCCGCGCCGGCCAGTGCGGACGTGGCCCTCCGACGTCGAGGTCGCCGCCCGGCTCAGCCGCACGATCTGCTACCAGCTCACGCTGGTGCGCCGCTACGTGACTGAGCAGCGGGGGCGACTTCTCGACGAGGCGGCCTTCCTAGAGCTAGCGGTCGACCGCGGGACGGACGCCGTGGCCGAGGCGCTGGCTCGTCCCCTCGCGCTGTGCACGGCCGAGGCGGCGACACTCGTGTACGTCGACTTCTCCCTCGTCCACCACTGGCGCCCGCACAGCTTCATGCGAGAGATCCTCGACGACGCGGTCGCGAACCGCGGCATCCAGGTGCAGGACCTGCGCCCCGATCCTGCACCGATCGAAGGGATAGGTGGCGACTTCGACCCCGTGAAACACTTCCGGCGCTGGCAGCGTCGGCAATCGTCGGAGGCGCAGGCGACGCGAGATCAGGCCAAGCGAGAAGTCACCGATGTCCTGTCACGGTTGCCCGAGGGGCCCGGTCGCTGGAGCGACGCGGCGGACGAGTTGAACGGGCGCGGGATCGCGACGGCGACTGGCCGCCGCTGGACGGCGGAGGGTGTGCGCAAAACCTACGCGCGTCTGACCGCGGCGGACGCCGACGCCTGAACGCTCGCTCGTCCCCACCAACGGTCCCGGGGCGTCGCTAGCCCGCCCGCCAATTCATCCCGATGCTCGCTCGGATGGGCGGCGGTTCAGCCAGCCCTGTCCAGATCTGGTCCCGGCGATCGCGCCAATCCCAATCCCTCGGGGGACAGGGCTACGAGCGGAGGCCGCACGGCGACGAGCAGCTACTCGGGACCGGGCACGCGCCGCCATATGGCGGTGCCCCCTCGACGGGCACCCCGCAACGCCAACGGCCACGACCGATCCATGCGTGAAACCCGCCTCAGCCCCTTCCGGCCCGACGACCACCCCCGCGTGACCGAGGCCCTGCGCTACCTCGCTCGCAACAGCCCGACCTACTTCGAGCGCCCCGGGCCCGCCCACATCAAGGTCGGCCCCTACAACTTCTATCCCACCACCGGCCGCATCAACCGCGACGGCGGTAAGTGCCTCGCCGAGCGCGGGCTCGCCGCCTTCGCCCAGGTTCTCAAGCTGCCCGCGCCCGGTTCGCCCGAGGACGGCGAGCGCGACCGCCAGCGCAAGGCGCGCCGAGCCGCGCAAGACGCGACGCAGCTCACCGATCAATAGGAGCCCGTCGCCCCGCCCCATCCGCACCCGTCTTGATCGGCGTGGCGACGCCTCCCGCGTTGCCGCGGCCGCACCCGTTCATGCGTACGAGGGTCTTCATGCGGGTGTCCGTCTTTTTTACAGTAAAACGCTACACCCCGAGGGTGTCGAGGCCGTATCGTCAACCTTGACAGTGTGATACAACAATAAAACCCCACCGGACGAGACGCGCGACACACACCGCGAAACCGGCACCAGCAGACCCCCCCGGACACGCAGCCACCCACAGCCAAGAGACAACCCGAGCCGACACACCCACCGAGCCACCCCAACACACACCCGGCGACACCATCCGAACCACCCAGAGCCCCCCAGACGCCGTCGCCGGACAGCCCCGGCGCAGACACCAACCAGGACTACCGCCGCGCCTTCATCGCGCCGCCCGCGCAAGTTCCAGCACGCAGCCGTGAAGCCATCCCGGACCGCACCGCCCGCGGTCGCCAGCCGGGAGCCTCTTCGTGGCCGACCTCACCCTGCCAACCGCCGACCCCTTCCTCGCCCGCCTGCCGCACGCCCCGGCCCTGCCCAACGCCCTGCGCAAGGCACACGGGGCCTTCATCAGCACCGATTCCCGCTTCGCCGCCGCGGCCAGGGTTCTGGCGAGCCTCTGGCGCGCCGATCACAACTTGCCCGCCGGGGTCCACATCACCCGCACCGCCGACGGCAAGACGCGCCGGGTCCGGGCCGGCTACCGCCTGCGCACCGACGCGGCTCGCGCCGGTGCCGCCTTCCTTGAACCCGCCACCCGCGCCTTCCTTCATCGCGCCTTCGTCCTGCGGGAGCCGGGCTCAGCCTGGGACGTCCCCAAGATCCAGGGTCATCTCCTCTCGTCGCAAGGTCTGCTGATCAATCTGCTCGCGCCTCTCGCCCGCGATCAGGATCTGGCCACCACGGTGTTCCGCGCTCTGCTGCCCGATACCGTGCATGCCATCACCGGCATCACGGTAGAGTCTTCGATCGGGCGCGACGACCCCGCCCTGCTTGGGGACGGCACCGCCTGGGATGCCCGGATCGACTTCGTCAGCCCGGACGGCGAGCCCGGCCTCATCGGCCTGGAGTGCAAGTACGTCGAGAATCTCCAAGGCCCGGCCGCCTCCCACCGCGACCGCTACTACGAGGTCGCCCGCGCCAGCGGCCTGTTCGTCGACCCCGACGCCCCCGCCCTCTACCGCCCCGGGCTCGAGCAGCTCCGCCGGGAGCACTCCCTCCTGCACCTCGCCCTTGCCCGCGGGCTGGCTAGCCGTGCCCACTTCATCCTGCTCGGGCCCGCCCTGAATCACCGCGTTGCGGCCGCCGCCGAAGCCTACCGCGCCCACCTCGTCGACCCCACGGGCGCCCGGGGCGGCGTCGGCTTCACCCACCTTACCCTCGAGGCCGTCCTCACCGCCCTGGCGGCGACTGGCGCGGCTGATACCGCCCGCGCCTTCCACGCACGCTACCTCGACCTCGATCGGGTCGCCGCGCTCGCTCTCGAGATGGACACCCCCGCCACCCC